>NZ_QTZI01000001.1:0-555262 GCF_003462605.1 Roseburia sp. OM04-10BH | reverse complement strand
GCCCTTTATTTTCAAGGCTTGAAAGCGGTTTTCATCAACACATTTTGTCCTATAACTCTTTTTACATCTTGTCCTATAGGTCTACATTTTTCTATTTTTTACTCGTGACGCAATGCCTCGATTGGGTCTAAGTTTGCTGCCTTATAGGATGGCAGAAGACCGAAAATAATTCCGATAATCATGGAGAATACCACGCCGCCTACGGCTGCCGGTGCACTGATGGCAACCGGTGTGGTACTAAGTTTTGAGATAATCTCAGCTAATATGATTCCCACCAGAACTCCAATCAATCCGCCTAAACTGGTAAGTACTGCTGCCTCGGTTAAGAACTGTCCCAAGATAACAGACTTTCTTGCTCCGATTGCTTTCTTCAGACCAATCTCACTGGTACGCTCCGTTACGGATACCAGCATGATATTCATTACACCGATACCGCCAACCAGAAGGGAAATTCCAGCAATCCAGATTAACATAGTATTGGTGGACTGGCTCAACTGCTGAATTTGTTTTGCCTGCTCCAGTAAGTCTTCGGATTTGTACTTAATGGTATCATCCGATGTTGCAAGATAGCCATTTAAAATATCGGCACTCTTCTTTCCTGCATTGGTCATATCGCTGGTGCTCTTTGCTTTAATAAGAACCTGCTGTGGTTCGTCATAACGATAGATAATCGGCCAGGTTACAGATGGTACATAAATCTTACCACTGCTGTCCTGGGAATAAGTATAATAATCATCAATGGAATTGATAACCGGCTCGAACTGCTCGCTCTTGGTTGCAATTCCTACAACAATATATGGCTGCTGCTTAATCTCAATGGTCTTTCCAATTGGATTCTCACCCTGAAATAATGCTTCTGCAGAATCTTCATCTAAGATTGCGACCTTTGCAAAATCACTGTAGTCCTCTTCGGTAAAGCAGCGTCCGCTCTTCATAATCATTCCCGCAGTATTAAAGTAGCCATTGTCTACTCCCATAATATAACCGCCGGAAAGAGAAGTATTTTTATAGTATGCTCCATCATAATCCTGTCTGGAAAGGAATAAAGATGCATCCTCTACTTCATCCAGATCTTTAATCTGCTCCAGTGCTTCATTTGTAATTACCGGAATTCCACCCGGTACACTTCCATAGGAAAAATCCATGGAATAATCTCCCTGATACAACTGCACTGTAACATTGTTATCACCTGCGCCAATCAGGTTCTGCTCAATCTGTTCATTCGTTCCTTTAATCGTAGATACAATTGCAATAATCGCTGCAATACCAATAATAATACCCAGCATAGTTAAGAAGGAACGCATCTTGTGTGACCAGATACCCTGAAAAGATAATCTTAAATTTTCTAACATGTTCGTCCCTCCTACTAATACATTACAGTTCCGGAATCTTCATCCTTATTGGTTTTGACTCCTTCTTTTGCTGTCTTACCATATGGAAAAGCAAGATAATCATCCATTGTAACTCCGGATTTAATTTCTACTGCATATCCGTATATGGTCTTTCCTGTCTTCACATACTGTTTTACAAGATGACCAGTTCCATCATCCTTCATGACATAGCTCTTACCATCTTCCTTACGCACATATGCTTTATCCAGATAAATCTTATCGGAAGAATCTTCATCTCCACCAAGATTAATGGAAAGACTTAAGTTGTCTCCATTGCTAAGTCCAGTACTGTCTTCAATATATGCGGTATAGCCATAATAGGATGCATTCGGATTGCCATTGCCATAATAATAGCCATTGGAATCCTCCGGGTAATCATTAATCTCTGTTATTGTTGCATCAAATACCATTCCGGTGCTCCAGGAGGTTGCTGTAACACTCTGTCCGACTTTCACCTGTTCCAATGCAAGCTCATTTAGAGTTCCTTTTACATATAGACCATCTGAACCGGAAAGTGTCAAAAATGCACTTCCATCATTTGGAAGATTATCCGGATCTCCTGCTTTCTTTACGGTACCATTAAACTCAGCATAAACCATTCCATCTTCTGACTGGCTTTCCATCTGTTTCAACGCAAGCTCCGCTTTTCTTTTATCCAGATCAAGCTTAGTCAGTTCTTTTTCTTTATCCGCAATCTCTTTTGCCAGTTCATCTGCCGTATATCCGCTCTGCTGGTTATCATCCGGTACAGATGGTGTATCCGGTACAACCGGTTCGACCGGGGTATCCGGGACATCCGGCTCATTAATTACTTTACTTCCATCAATAACATACCATTTTGCATCCGGGTCTGCTTCCTCTAAAGCTGCACCGACTTTTGTCCATGCACTGATTAAGGTTCCGGCTACGGTATTTCCGTCATGAATTTCAAATACCGCAACCTTCCCCTCACTTTTCAATGTATTCAGATAGCTTCCATAGACATATGCTTCCTTTGTACATAAGAAGCGGTATGGATTCTCCTGGCTTCCATCTCCGGTATATGGTTGCGCCGTTGTTGAAATATAATTATAGGCATCTCCGTTCTTCTCTTCTACCGTATCCGGTGTGGTTACAGAAGTATCCGTAGATGGTGTTTCCGGTGCTGATGGCGTCACACTGTCTACAGACGGTGTACTTGTTGTGGCATTGCTGATTGGCTTGGTATTTTTAAGCTTTTCCAATTCCTTCTGTGCTACAGCACTATTATTTTCGATTGTCTGGATGTCTAATTTCTTCATCTCAATTGCCAGGTCAATATTGGTCATATCATATTGTAACAGCGGGTCACCTTCGGATACTTCCTGTCCTTCTGTTACAAACACTTTCTGAATGGTCTGCTCTGTGCTGACATAAACATCCTGCTGCTGTCCATTGGTCACGGTTCCGTCACTTTCCATGCTGTCACCCCAGGAACCAGTATTTAACATGGATACTGACTGTACCTCTGCTACCAGCTTACTATTCTGGTATGCCCGGTATCCTACTATTCCTCCGGTGATTCCACCTCCGGCTAAAACTACGATTAGAATTGCAATTATAACTTTCTTTTTCATGCCTTGCCCTCCTCATCGTCTGTAAATATTTCTCCGTCTACTATATGGAGGATTCTCTTTGCCTGTTTTGCAATGTTAATATCGTGGGTAATCATGACAATGGTAACGCCCTCATCATTCAGGCTCTGGAACAATTCCATAATCTGTTTACCGGATTTCTGGTCCAATGCTCCGGTCGGCTCGTCTGCCAGTAAAATCTTCGGATTATTTACCATGGCACGGGCAATTGCTACTCTCTGCTTCTGTCCACCGGAAAGCTGTGTCGGACGGAACCCGGAACGGTCTCCTAATCCTACACGCTCCAATGCCTTCTGTGCTCTTTCTTTCCGTTCTTTCTTCTTTACACCGGCATAGCTCAGTGGAAGTGATACGTTATCCAGTGCACTTTCCCTTGGCATCAGTTGAAAACTCTGAAATACAAATCCAATACTGTTCAGTCGGACAGCAGACATCTCACGGTCTTTTAAGTTTAAGACATCCTTTCCTGCCAGTTCATAGGTTCCGGAAGTCGGTCTGTCCAGACATCCGATAATATTCATCAATGTTGTCTTTCCGGAACCGGACGGTCCCATGATAGCAACATATTCTCCTTCTTCTACCTGTAAAGATACATCCTTCAATACCGGAACTACCAGTTTATCCTGATTGTAATCTTTATAGATATGCTGCAGATTCAGAATCATTCAACCACCTCCGAATCTGTCGCACCTGACTCGCCGCTATCTGTAAATTCAGTTCCGGCTTCATCATACATTCCTTCGTCCATGTATTCGGTTCCGTCAGTATTATACATGCCTTCATCCATAGATTCAGTTCCGGCTTCATCATACATTCCCTCATCCATACCGGAATCATCTGTAGATTCCTGATTGTATAATGGAGAAGAATAATCTACTTCTTCCATATTGGTAACTGCAGCTACACCCTCATACAGTCCCTGCATCGGGAATGCAATCAGGTCATCTTCAGAAAGTCCGGATTTAATCTCATATTCACCCAGATTTTCATCATGCTCGCCTAATTCCACTTTACGTTTTTCCAGACGGTTCTTCTTATCTGCTGCCCACACATATGGGTCTCCATCATCCTGCACAATATAATAGTCATACAGCCAGAGTCCTTCCTTTTCTTCAACCTCGCCCTGTCCGTAATCCGGCTCTATATATAAATGCTGTCCTAACATCAGTCCGTCTGTACTGTCCAAAGTAACATAGAATGAATACTTAGACGCAGAATCTCCAGAACTGCCTCCATCATACATATCAGAAGAATTACTGTCCGTCTGGGTGCTTTCAGTATCAATCTTGGAAATACTTCCTGTCCAGGTCTGCGTCTCATCTAATCTGGAACGTAAAATAACCGGTGTTCCCTCTGAAATTGTTCCTACAGAAGTCTCATCAATTGTTCCTTTTACACGGTACTCGCCTGTCGCTAATATTTTCATATATGCTGCAGTATTTCCATTGGGATCCACCCCGTTTTCATTGATTTCTTTTACAACACCAGCCATCTTACTGGTTACTTCTGAGTTGTCGATGGATTTCTGGTATTTGTCAATCTCTGCCTGTTTGCTTTTCTTGTTGTATTCTGACTGCTTAATGGAAGTCTGCAGTGTCTGAATCTGTGTGGTATATTCAAACTGCTGGTCTTCCGGTGCGCTTGCTTTTTCTTTCTGCAATTCTGCAATCTGTGCATTTGAATTGGAAATGTCATTTGCAATGCCTTCCATCTCAAGCTTTGCCTGGTCTATCTGCATCTGCAGATCTTCTGTATCATAAGAAAATAATACGGTTCCCTCTTCTACTTCATCACCAACAGAAACGTATACTTCCTTTACTTTACGTTCGGAATCCTTATTTATCTCTAAGGTCTCCTGTGGTTCTACCACACCACTGTAACGGTTATTGACTCCTGCTGACTGATTCATGATTGCAGATACTTTTTCTACATATACCTTGTCTGCCGAATTTCCACCGCTGCTTCTTCCCTTTAGGAAATAGAATCCTACTCCGGCTGCAACTACTGCCACTGCAATAACTCCAATAATAATGCCTACCTTCTTTTTGCTCATCTGTCTCCTCCTGAATAATTCCTTTTTCCTGCCTTTTACCTGTAGAAACTGCCGTTGGCAGCTTTTTATGGGTGCCTGACTTCGAAAAAAATAGCCGTAAAGCTTTCATACTTTACGACTATTTTATCATTTTCTTATCTGAAATACAGCGTGGATAATTCCTAAGATTTCTTAAGAAATCATTAATTTCCCGACAAAATTTTTTGTGATTTATTTCAAAGGATATTTTGCAGTTAACTCTGATACGATTGCTCTTGCTTTTTCAGAAGCTGTTTCACCCTCTTTAATCATCATGGCAATTGCTTCTGCAATCTTATCCATATCCTCTGTATTCATGCCTCTTGATGTAACAGCTGCAGTACCGAGACGGACGCCACTGGTTACAAATGGAGACTTCGGATCATTCGGAATGGTATTCTTATTACAGGTGATATTTACAGAGTCTAATAATTTCTCTACTGCCTTACCTGTCAGATCATAGTTAGTAAGATCTACTAACATCAGATGATTGTCGGTTCCACCGGATACAATCCTGATGTCACGGCTTAATAAGCCCTTGCAAAGTGCCTGGGCATTATCAATAATACCCTGCTGATATACCTTGAATTCCGGCTGTAACGCTTCTTTTAAGCAGACTGCCTTTGCTGCAATGACATGCATTAAAGGTCCACCCTGGATTCCCGGAAATACTGCCTTATTAAAGTTATATTTATCTGCTGCTTCCTGATTGCAGAGAATCATTCCGCCTCTTGGTCCTCTTAAGGTCTTATGGGTTGTTGTTGTTACAACATCTGCATATGGGATTGGGCTTGGATGAAGTCCGGCTGCAACAAGTCCGGCAATATGTGCCATATCAACCATAAGAACTGCACCACAGGCATCTGCGATTTCACGGAATTTCTTGAAATCAATGGTTCTTGCATATGCGGACGCACCTGCAATAATCATCTTTGGCTTACATTCCATTGCAATCTTCATTACGTTATCGTAGTCAATGAAGCCTTCATCATTTACACCATAAGGTACAATATGGAAATAAGTTCCAGAAAAGTTTACCGGGCTTCCGTGTGTTAAATGTCCGCCGTGGTCTAAGTTCATTCCCATTACGGTGTCACCCGGTTTTAAAATAGCAAACTGTACAGCCATGTTTGCCTGTGCACCGGAATGTGGCTGTACATTTACATAGTCACAGCCAAACAGCTCTTTTGCTCTCTCAATTGCCAGGTTCTCTACAATATCAACGCAGTCACATCCGCCGTAATATCTCTTTCCCGGATAGCCTTCTGCATATTTATTAGTCATTACACTTCCCATCGCTGACATTACTGCCGGGCTTACCCAGTTCTCAGATGCGATCAGCTCAATGTGGCTGTTCTGACGGTCAAATTCTTTGGTAATGGCATCTGCAACTTCCATGTCCACTGCCTGAATATCTTCTAATGTATACATGTTTCTTCTCCTTCTCTATGTGATTTTCTTTAGGCGATTGCGAAAGGGGATAGCTTTTCTTTCAAAATTTTGCTATGAAAGGGGATTTGAAGTCTGCACTGAAATCCCGCAGTTCTAAAAGGCATGTTTTGCGTAACGCGATAAAAACAGTCTTTCCAATGTTTGACATCGTCGCTGCATTGTTCGTCAACTTCAGATGCATGATAAGGGCTGTTAGGGGCACTTAGAATTTCGTCGGTTCTTTGGCAACGCTGGCACAGGGACGTGCCAGCGAGGCGCAATTGAACATGGATGTGAATTTGCGCCGGTTGCCGGAAAATATGGCATTATACCGAAATTCTTAGTGCCCCTTGCAGACTTTATGCTGCATCCGCAGTTGACGGACAGTACAGCGCCCCCGTCAAAGCAACGGAAAGTACATCTATCCAATTTCGCAATCGCCCAATAAATTTACTTTGAGTATCATTATAAGTGATAGCCTGATTCAACGCAACTGTAATTTTACGCATTACCGTAAAAAAGTGCATTTTCAGAAATCTTTTCCAATTTCCTTTTCTAGGTGTCGTATTTCATATTATACTGCCACTTAAATATGGCAGTTCCAATGATTACAATATAGCCTGCAATACTGAGGACATCCGGTATCTGATCCAGGAACAGAATGCCAAGAAGTGCCGCAAAGACAATCTGGGTGTAATCAAAAACAGATATCTCTTTTGCCGGTGCTTTCGTATATGCTGTGGTAATGCAGATCTGTCCGCCTGCTGCACAGATACCAGCCAGCATAAGACAGGCAAACTGTGCCATGTCCATTGGCTTATATCCGATGATAAAAAACGGTAATGTGACAACACAGGAAAAGAGTGAAAAACAAAGGACAATAACCGGTCCCTTCACTCCCATTTTTCCCAATTTACGCACATAGGTATAAGCAATTCCTGCCCCCAGTCCGCCCAGTGCTCCAATCAGTCCGTAAACAAACTGTATATCAAAGGATGGCTTAATGACAAGTAGTGCTCCGGTAAATGCCAGCACAACTGCTCCCCATTCTACTTTATTTGCCTTTTCCTTTAAGATAAAGGTTGACATAATAATTGCAAAGAAAGGCGATAACTTATTTAACATATTGGCATCTGCAATATTCAGCCGGTCAATGGCATAGAAATTACAGATTAATCCTACCGTTCCGCAGAAGCTTCGCATGAAGAGTCCGCTCCAGCTTTTCTTTGGTGCATAGAATGGCTCTTTTGCCCGGATGAGCAGAAAAGCTGCCACAACGGCAGCTACTGCATTTCGGAAAAAAGCCTTTTCCATCGTAGGCAGGTCTCCTGACAGCCGGACAAAAAATGTCATCAGTGCAAAAAAGAACCCTGCTCCTATAATAAATAAAATTCCCTGTCTTTTTTCCTGTTTCATATGATTCTTTCTATTCTGCAAGCAGTTTTTCTACGCTTGCAAGTTTGACGCAAAGTACAAAAATTTTAGTTGCTGTCTCAAGTTCTTCCATAGTCGGGAAGCTTGGTGCAATACGGATAACAGAATCCTCCGGGTCTTTTCCATAAGGGAAAGGTGCTCCTGCCGGTGTCATAACAACGCCTGCTTCTTTTGCTTTGGCAACAACACTCTTTGCACATCCCGGCAAAGTATTAAAGCAGATGAAGTATCCACCCTTCGGGCTAATCCAGGAACCGATTCCAAGCCCGCCTAATTCATCCTGCAATGTTCTTTCTACCATTTCAAACTTCGGACGCATAATTGCTGCCTGTTTCATCATATGTGCATTGATTCCGTCAATATTTTTGAAATAACGTACATGACGAAGCTGATTAATCTTATCATGTCCGATGGTCTGCATCGTAAACTGTTTTTCAATGAACTCAAGGTTTGCCTTGGATGTTACAATTGCTGCGATACCGCTTCCTGGGAAGCTTACCTTTGATGTAGAGCAGAATTCATATACCATATCCGGGTTGCCGGCTTTCTCACATTCGCTGATGATATCTAAAAGGTCATCCTGCTCATCTTCATAGAGATGATGTACTACATAGGCATTGTCCCAGTAAATACGGAAGTCTTCTGCTGCCGGCTTTAATGCTGCCATACGGCGGACAGTTTCATCGGAATAAGTAATTCCCTGCGGATTGGAATATTTTGGTACACACCAGATTCCTTTGATGGAATCATCACTGCTTACCAGACGCTCTACCATATCCATATCCGGTCCTTCAGAAGTCATCGGTACATTTACCATTTCTACACCGAAAAATTCTGTTACTCCGAAATGACGGTCATAACCCGGTACCGGACATAAGAATTTTACTTTATCCAGTTTGCACCATGGTGTACTTCCCATGACACCGTGGGTAAAGGAACGGGATACGGTATCGTACATAACATTTAAGCTGGAATTACCGTATACAAAGACATGGTCAGGTGTGCTTCCTACCATATCTGCAATTAATTTTCTTGCTTCCGGAATTCCTTTTAATTCTCCATAATTTCTACAGTCTGTACCATCTTCTGCAATTAATTCACTGCTGCTGTTTAATACATCCAGCATCGGCATAGCAAGGTCGAGCTGGGTTGCTGCCGGCTTTCCTCTTGCCATATTTAAAGAAAGACCCATTCCCTTGTATTTTGCATACTCTTTTTCAAGACCTTCCTTTACCTTATACAATTCTTCTTTTGACATTTCCTGATAAGACTGCATCTTATTCCTTCCTCCTGTATCATTCATCATTTTCTTTTAACCAGTGAAGCCACTGGGCGATTTCTTTTTCTTTTCCATTGTCGGTCGGCTCATAAAATACCGAATCCGTCAGCCCGTCCGGAAGATACTGCTGTCTGACATAGTGATGCGGGTAATCATGAGAATAAAGATAACCCAGACCATGTCCTAATTTTCCGGCGGATTTGTAATGTGCATCCTTTAAGTGATTTGGTATCGGTGCCGTTTTGGTATGTTCTACCACATCCATCGCGCGATTCAGTCCCATATAGGATGCATTACTCTTTGGTGCACTTGCCACATAGGCAACTGCTTCTGCAAGAATAATCTGTGCCTCCGGCATACCGATGCGTTCTACTGCCTGTGCTGCAGAAACCGCTACATTCAATGCCATCGGGTCTGCTGTACCAACATCCTCTGCCGCGCTGATCATGATTCTTCTTGCGATGAAACGGATATCTTCTCCTGCATATAACATTCTTGCGAGGTAATAAAGGGCTGCATCCGGGTCTGTTCCACGGATACTTTTGATAAATGCAGAAATCGTATCATAATGATTATCGCCTGCCTTATCATATTTCACTACACGCTTCTGGATACATTCCTGTGCCACATCGATTGTAATATGGATAAGTCCGTCTTCGCTTCGTGGTGTGGTTAAGATTCCAAGTTCAATGGCGGTAAGGGCTGCCCTTGCATCTCCATTGGCTACATCTGCCATGAATTCCAGTGCATCCTCATCGATGACTGCCTGATATGCACCCATTCCTTTTTCCTTATCAGTAACTGCCCGCACCAAAAGCTTCTTAATATCTTCTTTTTCCAGTGCATGCAGTTCAAAAATAATGGAACGGGATAGTAAAGCTCCATTGACTTCAAAATATGGATTTTCCGTTGTGGCACCAATCAGGATAATCGTTCCGTCTTCTACAAAAGGCAGAAGGTAGTCCTGCTGTCCTTTATTAAAACGATGAATCTCGTCGATGAAAAGAATCGTTTTCTTTCCATACATTCCCTGATTGTTCTTTGCCTGCTGCACCACTTCCTCCATGTCCTTCTTTCCTGCAGATGTAGCATTCATCTGAAGGAATTCAGCACTGGTGGTATTGGCAATCACTTTTGCCAGCGTGGTCTTTCCGGTTCCCGGCGGTCCATAGAAAAGAATAGAACTTAACTTATCTGCTTTAATGGCACGATATAACAGCTTGTCCTTTCCGATAATATGTTCCTGCCCGACCACTTCGTCTAAGGTCGTGGGACGAAGTCTTGCCGCAAGGGGAGACTCTTTTTCCATATTCTGTTCCCGCATGTAATCAAATAAATCCATTTTTGCTCCTTGCATAATTTCAAAACGAATCTTGCATTTTTACTCTTATTTTTCTTCATTTTTATACTTTTTTGGTTTCAAAATGACATTTGAGCTTTAAAATAATTCATTTCATCCTAAGATACCATACCTTAATTTTTGCCTTTTGACAAGTCTATTCTGGTATTTTTTCTCGATTTTCCAGCGAAAACACGCAAAAAATCCATTGAAACATTCTTTTTTCTCAAGGTAACTCAAATATCAGCTTATCTACCGTTACAAATTCATAACCCTGTGCCTGCAGCCGGTCAATAATCTCAAAGGCTGCCAGCATACTGCTGTCATAACCGTCATGTAATAAAATAATATCACCATCTTTGACATCCGTCATTACTTTATTGACGACTTTTTCCTTATTCTGCACCTCCCAGTCCCTTGGGTCTACATCCCAGAGCACCTCTATCATATTCATCTGACAGTCCAGATTCTTCTGGGTGCTTCCGAAAGGAGAGCGCAAAAACTGCGGATATTCCCCGGTAATCTGATAAATGGCATCATTGGTCTTTCGAATCTGCTCACAGGCATCTTTCTTCGATAAGATGCCAAGGTTCACATGGGTATAGGAATGATTTCCTATGATATGCCCATCATCCTGAATTTTCTTTATCAAATCCGGATATGCCTCTGCTTTCTCTCCGATTACAAAAAAGGTTGCTTTGACATTGCGCTCCTTCAGCCCTTCCAGTAAATCTTTCGTACATTCCGGGCTTGGTCCATCGTCAAATGTCAATGCAACCTCTTTTATTCCACTTGTTTTCTTTATATTCATGCTCTCTGCATTTACCAGATGATTGACACGGATCCGACAGGCTCCGGCGGCAATTACCAATACCGCCAGTGCCAGATTCATCCATATCAATGCTTTTCGGATTCGACTCATTTTACACCGTTACTTTTCTGCTCTCCTGACAATATATGCAGCAACTGCATTTCTTATTATGTCAGGCTTGAACCATTTCAGGCGGTCGCCGGTTTTGCGCTGGCAGTCAGTTCTCCATTGGTAAGGTCGATAAGAATGGTATCTCCCTCTCTGACTTTATCTGCAAGAATCAATTTTGCTGCCAATGTCTCCACATATTTCTGCAGGAAACGTTTCAGCGGTCTTGCACCATATACCGGGTCATAACCTTTCTCGGTAATATAATCCTCGGCAGCCTTGGTCAGTTCCACTTTCAGTTCACGGTCTGCAAGACGTTTATTCAGATCTTCCATCAGTAACTTGATAATGTTGCCGATGTTGTCTTTGGTCAGCGGCTTGAACATAATGATTTCATCCAGACGGTTTAAAAATTCCGGCCGGAAGTTACCCTTCAGTTCTTCCATGACAGCTTCTTCTGCTTCCGGACGAATCTCGCCATTTTCGTCAATGCCCTCCAACAGATGCATGGAGCCTAAGTTAGAAGTCATGATAATAATGGTATTCTTAAAGTCTACGGTACGTCCCTGGGAATCGGTAATTCGCCCGTCATCCAGTACCTGAAGCAGTACATTAAAGACATCCGGATGTGCTTTTTCCACCTCATCAAAGAGGACTACGGAATACGGTTTCCGGCGGACTGCCTCCGTCAGCTGACCACCTTCATCATAGCCTACATATCCAGGAGGTGCTCCAATCAGACGGGAGACGGAATATTTCTCCATATACTCGCTCATATCGAGACGGACCATATTGGATTCATCATCGAAAAGGCAGCTTGCTAATGCTTTGGCAAGCTCTGTCTTACCTACACCGGTTGGTCCTAAGAACAGGAAAGAACCGATTGGCTTGCTCGGGTCTTTGATTCCGGCTTTGGAACGAATGATTGCTTCTGTTACCTTGGTAACGCCCTCGTCCTGTCCAATGACACGTTTATGCAGTTCTTCATCAAGGTGCAGTGTCTTATTTCGTTCGCTCTCAGTCAGTTTTGCTACCGGGATTCCGGTCCAGCGGGAGATAATCTTTGCGATTTCTTCTTCGCTGACGCTTTCATGTACCAGTGATAAATCTTCACCTTTGACTTTCTCTTCTTCAATTTCCAACTGCTGCTGTAACTGCGGCAGCTTACCATATTTTAATTCTGCCGCTTTATTTAAATCATAGCTCTGCTCTGCCTGCTGGATTTCATTTTTCAGGCTTTCCAAATCCTCACGCAGCTTCTGGACTTTCTCTACGGATTTCTTTTCATTGTCCCACTGTGCCTTCTTATTCTGGAACTCACTCCGAAGCTCTGCCAACTCTTTCTGTAAGTCTGCCAGACGCTCCTGGCTCAGACGGTCATCCTCTTTTTTCAATGCAGTCTCTTCAATCTCTAACTGCATGACACGACGGTTCAGTTCGTCTAACTCAGTCGGCATGGAATCAAGTTCTGTCTTAATCAGTGCACAGGCTTCATCCACCAGGTCAATTGCCTTATCCGGTAAGAACCGGTCTGAGATATAACGGTTCGAAAGCACTGCTGCGGAAACCAGTGCACTGTCGGTAATCTTTACTCCATGGAATACTTCATACCTCTCCTTTAATCCACGCAGGATAGAAATAGTATCTTCTACCGTTGGTTCGTCTACCATAACCGGCTGGAATCTTCGTTCCAATGCGGCATCCTTTTCAATGTATTCCCGGTACTCATCCAATGTGGTAGCACCGATACAATGCAGTTCTCCACGGGCAAGCATTGGTTTTAAAAGCTGTCCGGCATCCATGGCTCCATCGGTTTTTCCTGCACCGACAATGGTATGCAGCTCATCGATAAAGAGGATAATCTGTCCTTCGGATTTCTTTACTTCATCCAATACTGCTTTCAGACGTTCCTCAAATTCACCACGGTATTTTGCTCCGGCTACCAATGCACCCATATCCAGTGCAAAGAGCTTCTTATCCTTTAATCCTTCCGGAACATCACCACGTACAATCCGTTGTGCCAGTCCCTCTACAACTGCGGTTTTACCTACACCGGGTTCGCCAATCAGTACCGGATTGTTTTTCGTCTTACGGGACAAAATACGCACTACATTCCGGATTTCTGCATCTCGTCCGATGACCGGATCCAGCTTCTGGTCTCTCGCTCTCTCTACCATATCATAACCATATTTATTTAAGGTATCATAAGTAGCTTCCGGATTATCGGAGGTCACACGCTGGTTGCCACGCACCGTAGACAATGCCTGCAGGAAACGGTCTCTTGTAATACCATATTCCTTAAAAATTTCCTTTAATGCAGGGTTCGGATATTTTAACAAGGATAAAAACAGATGCTCTACGGAGACATAATCATCTCCCATCTGCTTTGCCTCATCCTCTGCACTAATCAATACCTTATTCAATGCCTGGCCGACATAAACCTGGCCGCCGGACACCTTGGTTCTTGCTTCCAGATGGCGGATTGCATTGTCTACAAAATGCTCCTTCTGGATTTCCATTTTCTCGATCAGTTTTAAAATCAGTCCATCTTCCTGCTGCAGTAATGCCACTAAAAGATGTTCCTGCTCGATTTCCTGATTGCCATATTCATATGCTAATTTTTCGCAATCCTGGATTGCTTCCATTGACTTCTGTGTAAATTTCTGAATGTTCATATCTTTCACCTCATTTCCCACTGTGCTATGAACGAATTCCTGTTATTTCTGTTTCCAAGCATAAATATAGCACGCATTATTAGCACTGTCAAGAGGTGAGTGCTAAAATTTTCAGACAATTTTTGTTAATTTCTATTTTTCTTCTGTTTAATCCACTTTATCAGCTCATCCACGTCTTCCATTGTCGTTGCCCAGCTGGTTGCAAAACGAATTACCGTATGCGTCTCATCCTTTTTCTCCCAGAAGCTGAATTCAACTTTTTGCGCAAGCTTTTCCATAAATGCATTGTCTACCGCGCAAAATACCTGATTGGTGGGAGCATCCAGATAAAGCTCAATTCCATTTTCCTTTAAGCCTTCCCGAATCTTATCTGCCGCTGCAATTGCCGGCTCTCCGATATGCTCATACAAATCATTTTCAAATAAGACATCAAACTGGATGCCAAGTATCCGTCCCTTAGCAAGCAGTGCTCCATGCTGTTTTATAATGGTAAAGAAATGCGGAATAAGTCCTGGCTTCGGAAATACCACTGCCTCTCCAAACAATGCACCGCATTTTGTTCCTCCGATATAGAAGGCATCGCAGCATGCTGCAATATCTTCTAATGTCACATCATTCGCCGAACATGCCAGTGCATAAGCCAGTCTTGCTCCATCCAAATAAAGTGGAATACCATTGCTGCGGCATACTTTACTTAATGCTTCTAATTCCTGCCGGTTATATAAGGTTCCATATTCTGTCGGCTGGGAAATGTATACCATTCCCGGCATCACCATATGATCACGGTTGCCATCCTCTTTAAATTTATTTAAGACTTCTTCTACCTTTTCTGCACTGATTTTTCCGTCTGTCTGCGGAATCGTCAACACTTTATGTCCACCCGCTTCAATAGCTCCTGCCTCATGGGAACTGACATGTCCGGTCTCTGCCGCAATCACTCCCTGATAGGATGCTAACAGGGCACCAATTACCGTGGCATTGGTCTGCGTTCCTCCCACCAGAAAATGCACCTCTGCCTCCGGTGCATTGCAGGCTTTCCGAATCTTTTCCCTTGCAGTTTCCGAATATTCATCCAGTCCGTATCCGGCACTTTTTATCAGATTTGTCTCCATTAACTTTTTTAGAATTGCCGGATGAGCTCCTTCCATATAATCACTTGCAAACGCTAACTGTGCTGCCATTTTTCTACTTCCTCTCTCTATTCTATACTGACATAGATTCTTCTATGATTTTTCCTACTTCCTCCGGTTTGATTTCCACAATCTCTGCTATCTGTTCTAAGGTATAGCCCTTCCTGTGCATATTGGTAATTACTTTTTTGTTTGTTTCTCTTAATGTCTTTTCTGTAGCCTTTTCTGCTGCTCTTTCTTCTATTCCTTCACTCAGATTACACATCAGGTTCACTTCCTCTCTCAATTCTTCACTTACCGGAATCTGATATTCCAGTTCTATCATATTTAATTTTTCTTCTGCTTCTATTTCATTTGACAAAAGTGTGCTTATCAGCCGATGCAGCTCATAGCGTTCCTCTCTTTTGGGAACTTCATTTGTTACACCAAGCAATACAATATTCAAAAGGTTTATATTTCCTTCCCAGTCATATTCATTTACGATATCTTCTTTCATCAGATGAATATAACTCATCGAATTCATATCCATATTCATGCAAATCCAGATACTAAATACCCGTTTTATGTCATCATAATCCGAATGCCAAAAATCACGTTCCTTTTGGGATGAAATAAGCCTGCTTACATAGAATATCGCCCGGTTCAATATTTTATATGTAACAGGTTTGTTCTTCTGAGCTTCAATATTTACTATAATTTGAGAAATTCCATCTCTCATGCGCACATAAAAAACAATATCAAACCTGACCGTTCCTTCATTTATTTCTGCATTTTCTGAATTAAATCCGCCAATATGTCCTGCCATATCGCTTGCATTTGTAAGTCCCGGTTCTATGGGCACAACACCAACCTGTGGTTCTCCTTCAATATACGGTATCACATCCTTGGGATTCATACCTTTAAATTCATCCACGGTATTCACCAAAATATGCGCCAGAATACTTTTTTGTCCTAAGAGTCTTTTGGCACATTCATCATATTGTGCCCGATTTCTTGCAGCTTTTACTGCATTTGTAATTTCGCTGTTCAGGTTAATAGCCTCCTTTGTTTCCGATTCCTCTCTCAAACCCTTCACAAAGTATGCTCTATTGAATATCAATCCAATTTCATTATACGGTTCCATCCTATCAGACGCAAATAAATTTTTCATAAAGAACTCCCGAAACATCGTTTTTCCGATGCTCCGGGAGTCTGCTATCTTTTCTTCTATCATATATTGTCTAAGTTTCTGATTACATCAGTTTACGGAATAAAGCTTTCAAATCCTCTACATTTGTATCCTTTGGATTGCCCGGTGCACAGGCATCAGCAAAAGCGGATTCTGCAAGGAATTCTAAGTCTTCTTCCTTTAACGCCTCTAATTTTGTTGGAATTCCAACATCTACAGATAACTGCTGTACCGCATCAATGGCTGCCTTTCTGTATTCTTCTACAGACATATCATCAACGCCTTTTACACCCATTGCTCTTGCAATCTCACGATATTTCTCACCAGTGCATTCTGCGTTGTATTCCATTACGATTGGAAGCATCATTGCACAGGCAACTCCATGTGGAGTATCATATACAGCACCTAATGTATGTGCCATGGAATGTGCAATTCCAAGTCCTACATTAGAAAATCCCATTCCTGCAATATACTGTCCTAATGCCATTCCTTCACGGCCTTCTTTTTCATTGGCAACTGCACTTCTTAAAGATCTGCTGATAATTTCAATCGCTTTCAAATGGAACATATCAGTCATTTCCCATGCAGCCTTTGTAGTATATCCTTCAATGGCATGTGTCAGTGCATCCATTCCGGTGGAAGCAGTCAGTCCCTTTGGCATAGATGACATCATCTCCGGGTCAATTACTGCGATAACCGGCATATCATGCGGGTCTACACATACAAATTTTCTCTTACGCTCTACATCTGTAATTACATAGTTAATGGTAACTTCTGCTGCAGTTCCGGCTGTTGTCGGTACAGCAATAATCGGAACACAAGGCTTCTTTGTCGGAGCTACACCCTCTAAGCTTCTGACATCCTCAAATTCCGGATTTGCAATAATGATACCAATTGCTTTTGATGTATCCATAGATGAACCACCACCAATTGCAATGATATAATCTGCTTTTGATGCTTTAAATGCTTCCACACCATGCTGTACGTTCTGAATGGTAGGATTTGCCTTAATATCTGAATAGATTTCATAAGCAAGTCCTGCTTCATCCAATACATCGGTTACTTTGGATGTTACACCAAACTTAATCAAATCCGGGTCAGAACAGACAAATGCTTTCTTAAATGCTCTTGCCTTTGCCTCGTTTGCGATTTCTTTAATTGCTCCTGCGCCATGGTAGGAAGTCTCGTTTAACATAATTCTGTTTGCCATTTTATCTTCTCCTTTGTCCTTTATTGATACCTCTATTTTACCAATGAAAAAGACAAATAAAAAGTTACAAAAAGGCAACTCTGTCACTTGATTTTTCAATATCTGTCATGGGCAAATTCCACTCTCAATCATCATCCGTCACCACTATATCATCTGCAATTTTTCAAATAACGCTTTCAGTTCTGCCGGCACCGCTTCCGTCAGTGCCTTTGCCAGTTCCCTCGGTGTAGTCTTCTTTCTTCCAAGCACCCACTGAATTGTCATATAAACTGAACCCTGGCAATACATTTCCAGAAGGAAATGAAGATGCTCCGATAATTTCTGTCCTGATTTCTTTTCTATTTTATCCGTATAAAACCGGGTAATCAGTTCAAAATCATGGTCTCTTAAGCAGTTCTGGCTGTCTGATTTAAATGCAGCCCGGAAAAATAATTTTTCCTGCTCAATATATTCAAATTTCTTTACCAGCCCCTCATATACCGTCTTTCCCTCTCCCATATGTTCAAAGGATTCTGCTAAAATTTTGTCAAAATACCAGTTTATCAGATCATATTTATCCTGAAAATGACGGTAAAATGTCTGTCTTGTCGTTCCGCTCAGTTCCACAATCTGCCGGACTGTAATCCGTTCTATCGGCATCTTCGCCATACACTGCTTCATGGCATCTGCCAGCCGGTATTTCATCTGTTCTGCTTTCTGAACATTCTGCTCCATGCCTTCTCCTCCACTTACTCTGCCAATCTACTATCGTCAGCATAGCACCAACCTGTGAAAAAGGCAACCTGACCATTTTCGCCTATAAAGTTTTCCTGCGTTTCCAACGCCAGATTACAATAGAAAGGAGAACTGCCACATAATCCGTCAATGCCTGTCCGTAGATAACACCGTGCAGACCGAGCAATGCATTCAAGCCGTAAAGCACCGGAATCAAAAGTACGCCCTGTCTCAATATAGAAAGAATCGTTGCCGGAAGTGCATTTCCGGTAGACTGCATACAGTTCATATTCATAAATAAAATGCCAATGACCGGACCGGAAATCATATAAGCAATCAGCATTTCCACACCATAATTTATGACCTCTGTATCAGAAATAAACAGGCGGATAATCGGCTCCCGGAAAAAGAAAAACAGTGCTGTCGCCAATACACCTACAATCAGACAGCATTTCTTCGTATAACGTTCCACTGTAATAAAACGCTCCCTGTTCCCTGCACCGTAACTATAGCCTAATAACGGTTGTACTCCATTTGCCAGTCCCATCTGTAAAAATGTGATAAACATATTTGCCTTAAATACAATTCCAATAGCCGCTACCGGTGCATTTCCATATGCCACCAGAATCTGGTTTAAAATAATCGTAGAAATGCTCATCAATGCAGAAAAAATAGCTGTTGGAAGTCCTGCCGAGCATACCTGGGACAGAATTCTGTCCCCACATTTAAAATACCGGAATGCCATAGACATGTTCCTGCTCTTTCTACAGAAATACCAAAGATAATATACACTCGCCATTATATTTCCAATAGTCGTTGCAATGGCTGCGCCTGCTGCACCCATACCAAATCCACTGATAAATATCGGGTCTAAAATAATATTGGCCACGGTTCCTATCATACTTCCTGTCATAGCTTCCCGGCTGGCTCCGTCCGCACGCACAACAAAGCTTGCTGCCGCAGACCAGATAATAAACGGTGCACCATAAGAAATGTATGTTGTGTATCCTTTCGCCAGTTCATAAGTATCTGCATCTGCTCCAAACAATTGTAAAACCGGCTGCATTCCAACCAGTAAAATTGCAGCAAAAACAATTCCCACGATAAGTGATGCATAGGTAATAAAAGAAGAAACCTGCTTTACTCTTTTTTCCTTCTTTTCGCCCAATGCCATAGATGCCGCTGCGCTTCCGCCCATACCAAACATATTGGCAAATGCCATGAATAATATAAAAATCGGATTCGTCAGACTGACTGCTGCCACCTGCAACGGATCCCCTGTCTGCCCTACGAAAAATGTATCCGCCATATTATAAACGACAGTAACCAGACTGCTGATGACACTTGGAATTGCCATCTTTGCTACTGCCTTCGAAACCTTCATGCTGCCCATTAATTCATTTTCGTCCATTGTAACCCTTCCTTTCTGCCGGTAAAATCTGCTTCCCAAAGACACTCATTGGCCTCTTGTAACTTTAAATTTCTCATTCCAGATTCCGAAGCATCTTCTCGGCAATTCTTAAAAATTCTTTTCTTTCTTCTTCCTTAATTCCCTGTAATAAAAGTTCTTCCGATTCCGTAATTTCCTTTCGCAGAATATGTTCAATCTTCCGCGCCTGTTCTGTAAAAACAATCTTCTTATATCTTCCATCCTCTGATTCCGGCACCCGGCAGATTAGTTCTGCCTGCTCAAGATTCTTTAAAGTCTCTGTTGCAGTAGACGGACGCAAGCCAAATTCTTCCTCAATCTCTTTCTGGTATACCGGATGGTTTTCTGATTCCACCAGAATATAATTTAAAATGTTACCCTTTGCTCCGCTGATTCCGATAGATTCCTGTATTTTCTTAGAACGTCTGCGGAGCCGGTTGGATATTTTATTAATTACCTTTCCTGTTTCCATGGCAAATCTGTTCCTTTCTTTAAACTTATTACTATTTCTAATTAGTTCGGTTCCTAAGTATTTTAGCCAGATTTTATTCCATTGTCAACTTTCTATTTTATCTACTCTATTTCTTCATGCATAATATTCCTTTTCCCGGCTCATGCTAATGCCGATATATAAACTTTTCTTAGGCGATTATGAAAAAGAACGTAAGAATTTATTTCAAAAATTTTAAATATAGAAGGGCATTGGAAGTAATTTGTGCTGAAATGCCCTTCTATAGTAAAAATTTTGAAAGAAAAATATATCTTTTCGCAATCGTCCAAAAAATTTTCTATAAAAGGAGATTATCGTATGGGAAATAACATGGATTTAAATTATGAAATGTTCTGCTATCAGTGTGAACAGACAGCCGGTGGCAAAGGCTGTACAAAGCTTGGCGTATGCGGAAAGACACCGGAAATTGCCAACCTGCAGGATTTACTTATTTTTCAGATAAAGGGAATCAGCTGCTACGGAAAAGTGCTGGTGGAGCAGGGACAACATATGGACAAATCGATTGTAAGCTTTATTGAAAATGTACTTTTTACGACACTTACCAATGTAAATTTTGATGCAGATGTACATGTGGCACTGCTCCGGCAATCACAGCAAATCAAAGAAGAGCTTCACAATTTGGTAGGTGAAATTTCGAATTCCACACTCCATGCCACCTATCATCTGCCGGATTCAAAAACGGATATGTTAAAGGATGCTCCTATGGCGGGCATTATGTATGACAAATCCTTAGACCCAGACATCCGCTCCCTCCGTCAGACTATTCTCTACGGTTTAAAAGGTATCAGTGCCTATGGTCATCAGGCAAGAGAATTAGGTTACTTCAGTGATGAAGTGGATGACTTTTATATACTGGCATTAGAAGCCATTACCGATGACCGGCTGACTGTCGAAGACCTGATCCGTCTGACCATGCGTACCGGTGAAATGGCTATTGAAGTCATGAAAAAACTGGACGATGCCAATACCACTATTTATGGCAATCCTTCCCCGCATAAGGTAAATGTTACTATTAAAAAAGGGCCATTTATCATTGTCTCCGGCCACGACTTAAAGGATTTGGAAATGCTGTTGAAGCAGACGGAAGGCACCGGCATCAACATCTATACCCATGGTGAAATGCTGCCCTGCCACGGTTATGATGGACTGAAAAAATATTCTCATCTTGTAGGTAACTTCGGTGGAGCCTGGCAGGATCAGCAGAAACAGTTTGACAACATTCCAGGCTGTATCCTGATGACCACCAACTGCCTGATGCGTCCGAGAGATTCCTACAAAGACAGGATTTACAGCACGAATGTAGTAGGCTGGGATGGTGTGAAACATGTCGGTCGGAAAGAAAATGGAGACAAAGATTTCAGTGAAATCATAAAACAGGCAATTGAACTTGGCGGTTTCCAGGAAGACCAGCCGGCAAAAGAGATTCTGGTAGGTTTCGGACACCACGCTGCCTTAAGCTATGCCCCACAGCTTGTGGAAGCTGTTAAAAGCGGACAAATCCGCCATTTCTTCCTTATCGGCGGCTGTGACGGTGCCCGTCCGGGTCGAAATTACTACACTGACTTTGCCCAGATGGTTCCAACTGACTGTATGATTCTGACGCTTGCCTGCGGCAAATACCGTTTCAACAAACTGGATTTTGGTGAAGTAGCAGGGCTTCCACGCCTTTTAGATGTGGGACAGTGTAATGATGTCTACTCTGCCATCCGCATTGCTACTGCACTTGCAGATGCTTTTGAAACGGACGTAAACGGACTTCCACTGTCACTGATTATATCCTGGTATGAACAGAAAGCGGTTGCTGACCTGCTTGCCCTTTTAAGCCTTGGCATTCATGATATTTATTTAGGTCCAACGCTTCCTGCCTTCATCAGTCCAAATGTGCTGCAGTATCTTACCGATACCTTCCACCTGAAACCAATCAGCAATGCTTCCGATGATATCAAAACCTGTCTGAAACAGAGCCTGTAAACAAAAACCTCCTTACCAGTTTTCTGGTAAAGAGGTTTTTATTTATGCAAAATCTATTTTCCTGTCTGATTTGCAATGCAGACGCAATACCATTTATCATCTGTCTGACTGACATCATGATTACAGTTGATAATCGGATGATTCAGGTCATTTGGTGGAATGTAACGCACCACACCGATTCTTCCATCGGACATCTGTACCTTTACATCCCGGTAATTTTCCACCATATTTTTCACAAATAAGTCTACCAGGCGTTCATCCAGTCCCGGAAATTCACCCTTTTTAAATTTCTCCAACACATCAAAAGGAATCATGGATTCCTTATAACTTCTCTGGGAAATCATGGCATCATACACATCGGAAATGGCGGTAATCCTTGCCAGCAGAGAAATCTCATCTCCTGCAATCTGATCCGGATAACCCTTGCCATCCAGCCGCTCATGATGATGTCTTGCCGCTAACCGGATATCTTCATCTACATTATCCCAAAGCAGCTCATATGAATAAACGGGATGAGCTTTTATGATTTCAAATTCTTCTTCCGTAAGTCTTCTCGGTGCATTTAAGATTTCTTCCGGTATCTTCGTCTTTCCGATATCGTGCACTAATCCGGCGCATACCAGCTTTTTAATCACCGGTTCCGGAAGCTTCAGCCACTGCCCGATAACACCATTGGTAAATGCTACGTTCAGGGAATGGCGCTGCAAATTCTCATCCATCTCTCTCGGTGCATCAATACACTGAAATATTTTAGGAAAATCCAATACCTTAATCTTAGTAAAAATATCCTTTGTAACAGTCTCCGTTGCTTCCATATTAATTTCGGAAGCATTTCTGGTTACAGAAAAAATACTGTCTACATCGTTTTTTAATGCTGTATAGCCGATTGCTTCTTCGTATACTCTCTGCAATGCAGCTCTTGGTGCTTTTCCACTGTTGAGAATTTCCTGATAAGTTTCCTCACTGGTTGTAATATATCCACCACGTTCAAACTTGGAAAGTTTATCTAACCGGTCCTGTGTCAGGACTTCGCCCCGTTTCAAAAGCAGCACCGAACCTCTGTCATTATAAATATCTCCGGAAAGTTCCAGGCCTTCCCATAAAAAATCAATTGGAATTTTTCTAAGTCTCATTCTGTCACTCCGCCCTTATATATTCCTGTCACGAATCATCATGCAGCCATACTCTTCTGTCTTAAGATTTGCATTCTGTATCCGGACAATCCGATATGTCTTCTGTAACATTGTATCTCCAAGTTTCACGCAAATCCGCAGTTCCGTTCCAACTGTCCCGCTTCCTGCCATTGTCTGAATCAGAATTCCATTTCCACTGATATTACAGGTTTCCATTTCAATTGGCTTCTGCAATTCAATTAATGTTCCATCCACAATAACAGATTCTATATATCCCTTTTCTTTTAAGGGATAACGGGCATGCTTCCGCTTCTCACCATTCTTACTCCTGCCCAGCTCGATTTCTACTTCATTGGCAATTATAACCTTCCGAAGATTACCGGTAGCTTCTACCAGGCTCCCATTCGGTCCAAATATGATAACCGTCACTGCATGCTCCATCCGGTTGTCCAGGCTTCCTGCACTAACCTTTACTACTTTACGGATCGGATCATAAGATTTAATTCTTGTATCTAATACCCTCTTCCCGCCGGCAATTTCCTTTACAATAATCCGGCAGCCATTTAACTCCATCATTCCTGCCATAATTTGCATTTCTCCCTGATACTGTTGTTCACCTATTATCCATATCTCATTTCTGTTTGATATATTTTATCACGCCTATCCCGGTTTGAAAATATTTTTACCAAAAATAATAGTATAAAACCAGTTGCACAATCAGTATAAATGGCATTCCTATTACAAAGTACCAATGTTTTGTCTTATGACGGAACAGATACATACCTGCCCATGTCCCAATGCTTCCTCCCAGTATGCTTACCAGAAATAATGTTTTTTCCGGAATACGCCATTTATGACAGATGGCTCTGCGTTTATCTATTCCCATGACGGATAGCCCGACAATATTTGCAATTATTGCATATGCAATTGCTATTTTCTGAATTGTAGTCATTCTTTTCTCCTTTTTCAAATATTAATTTTTGGCAATTGCAAACGGAAATAATCTTTGCTGGAAAATATTACGGAGATTTACAGCGGATTATCTTTATCCGTTATGAAATGCCAGCAGTTCTTAGAATGCGTGTTTTTCTTGCATATAAACTGTCTTTCCGGTTGCTTTGACTGAATAGCTGCACTGTCCGTCGAGAACAGATGCCGCATAACGCCTGCAAGGGGCACAGGGAATTTCGGCATAATTATACTTTCATCTGGCAACCGGCACAAATTCACGTCCATGTTCAAATGTGCCTCGCTGGTACATCCCTGTACCAGCGTTGCCTGTTGCCAGATGAAATTCCCAGTGCCCCTAACAGCCCTTATCAGGCATCTGTACTTCGACGAACCGTGTAGCTATTCTGGCAAACATTGGAAAGACTGTTTTCATAACCAAAAGAAAAACACGCATTTTAGAATTGTGGTATTTCATAACGAAAGATAATCTGCTGCGAATCAACGTAATATTATTGTAACAAATCTCTTCTATCCTTTTGCAAGCCCCGGATATTAATTTTTAAACAACGCCCAAATGTAAAAATCCCCTCTTCCAAATCAGAAGAGGGGAAATCATTTCTGTTACTTATGCATTCTTCTTTGCAAAGCGTGTTTTGAATACAAACCACAGCTCTGTTGCAATACAGATAGAAGAATAAGTTCCGCTCACAATACCTACCATAAGAGGAAGTGAGAAATCTTTAATGGATGCAACTCCAAGGATATAAAGCAGGAATACCATTACAAAAGTTGTAATTGAAGTATTTAAGCTTCGGGAAATTGTCTGGGAAATGGAGCGGTCAGCTATTTCGGTTAAGCTTTCCTTATCCACATTTCTTACCAGATGCATATTCTCACGGATTCGGTCAAAGATAACGATGGTATCATTGATGGAATATCCGATGATTGTCAGCATTACTGCAATAAATGTGCTTCCTACAGACAGCCGCAGCAGAGAGTAACAGGTTAAAATAACCAATACATCATGAATCAGTGCTAAAATAGCAGAGGTTGCAAAACGAATGTCTTTAAACCGGAACCAGATATAAACCAGCATACAGATTGTTGCAATTACTACTGCCCAGACTGCATCTTTTGTCATTTCACCACTGATAGTGGAACTGATATTGGTAGAGGAAACAGTTGAAGTATCTACACCAAGATTTTCTTCTAATGTAGTATTTAACTGCTCTCTTTCGTCCAAATCAAGGCTTCTGGTCTTAAATACAACCTGTGTACTTCCTTCTACCTTCTGAGCCTGTACACTGGAATCTCCAGTCACATCCTCAATCAGAGGAATTACTTCAGAATCTAATTCTGCAAGAGTATAATCTTTACCCATATCTACGGTTGTAGATGTACCACCGACAAATTCAAGGCTTAAGTTCAATGCGCCCTTGCCATTGGCTTTGTTTACGCCCATTCCCACAAATCCGGCAATGATAATTACTGCTGAAACAATAAAGAATACGTGGCGTTTTGCAATAAAATGCATTGGACGGCGGTCTTTCTGTCTTCCATAGAATTTTGCATCACGGAAACCAATTACATACAGTCCATGTAATACCAGTCTTGTTACAACTAATGCGGTAAACATAGATAAAACGATACCGATTGCCAGTGTATAAGCAAATCCTTTTACGAAACCGCTTCCCTTAAATGCCAGCACTGCTGCAGCAATCAGGGTGGTGATATTTCCGTCTAAAATTGCAGATAACGCTTTCTGGAATCCGGTCTTAATCGCTGTCGAAACAGTCTTGCCGGATGCAATTTCTTCCCTGATACGGGCGAAGATAATAACATTTGCATCTACCGCCATACCAATGGAAAGGATGATACCTGCGATACCCGGAAGGGTAAGTGTAATTTCAAAAAGATAAATAACTGCAACTACCATTGTAGTATAAATTCCAAGTGCTATGGTTGCTGCCACACCGGAAATCCAGTAGTAAGCAATCATGAATACCGCAATCAGGGCAAGACCGATTGCTGCTGCCTTTAATGCCGTTGAAATTGCTTCTGTACCAAGCTGTGCTGCCACTATCTGGGACTGTAACTCAGATAACTCTAAGGAAAGAGAACCGATACGGATATTAGAAGCTAAAGTCTCTGCTTCTTCATAGGAACTCATTCCATCGATTACTGCGCTTCCGCCGGTAATTGCTTCTTTTACACGAGGTGTACTGATTGCCTCATCATCGTATACAATTGGGCAGACCTTTCCAACGTTGGCAGTGGTTGCATCTGCAAATTTCTGTGCGCCTTCATCGGTAAGTGTAAGCTGGACCACATACTGCTTGTTGCCAAGGTTATCCTGCTGTGTTGCAGCCTGTGCATCCTTTACATCATTACCGGTCATGTAAACATTTCCGTCCGGATCCCGGAACTCTAAGGAACCCGGTTTTCCAAGTTCGTCCAGAATCTTGTTGGCATCCTTTACTCCTGGAATTTCAACGGTGATACGGTCATCACCTTCCTGATATACAGATGCTTCTGTACTGTAGCCTTCCACACGCTTCTGAAGCTTGTAAATAGTATCCTTCATCTGCTCGGAAGTCGGATTCTCGGATTCCACCTGATATGTGATGCTGACACCACCTGCCAGATCCAATCCAAGCTTAATGTTCTTATCTTCACCTTTTCCGGTTGAAGATAAGATGATAGACGCATAATACGACAGTCCTGCTAAAACCAAGAGAACTGCAAGTAATATGGCTACGCCCTTACTTTTCTTCATTTTCTTCTTCCTTTCTCCTGACTTAAATTTCCGCCTCTGCGGCTTTTATCATAATTGCGCATTCCACACGTTTCTTCTGCAATGCACAACCAATGTCATAGGTATTATGAATATCACCATGGAAATTATAAGAGTTCGCTGCACATCCACCGCTACAGTAGAATCTTGCAAAACACTCTCTGCATTTTTCCTTGGAATAAACATTACAGCTCTTAAAGGAATCCCGGATATCGGTACGTTTTAAGCCTTCAAAAACATTTCCCATCAGGAAATCTTCATTTCCAACAAACTGATGACATGGATACAAGTCTCCCCAAGGTGTTACTGCCAGATACTCGGTTCCGGAACCACATCCGGAAAGTCTCTTGGCAACACAAGGGCCGCCCTCCAAATCAATCATAAAATGGAAGAAGTTGAATGCTTTTCCTTCTTTTTTCCGTTTTACCATCTCTTTTGCCAGTGCATCATATTCTGCAAAAAGCTGTGGCAGGTCTTCCTCACGAATGGCATAATCATCTGTCTCCTGTGCCACAACCGGCTCTACGGAAATCTGCTTAAACCCAAGGTCTGCCAGATGCAGTACATCCTTGGAAAAATCTAAATTATGATGGGTATAGGTTCCACGCACGTAGTAGCGTTCCTGATTTCTGCTGTCTGCAAATTTCTGGAATTTCGGAACAATCACATCATAGCTTCCCTGACCACCACGGAACGGACGCATATAATCATTGACTTCTTTTCTTCCGTCAATACTTAATACAACATTGTCCATCTCTTTATTGGCAAACTCCATAATATCGTCATTTAAAAGAACGCCATTTGTGGTCAGTGTAAACCGGAAATTCTTATTATGTATTTTTTCCTGCTCTCTTCCATATGCTACTAAATCTTTTACCACCTGGAAGTTTAAGGTAGGTTCTCCACCGAAGAAGTCCACCTCTAAGTTCCGGCGGTTGCCGGAATTGGCAATCAGGAAATCCAATGCAGCTTTTCCTACTTCATAGGACATTAACGCACGTCTGCCGTGATATTCTCCCTCTTCTGCAAAACAGTATCTGCAGGCAAGGTTACAATCATGGGCAATATGCAGACACAGTGCTTTTACTACAGTAGGACGCTTTGTTACATCACCGATGTATTCTTCATAATCATCCGGTGTGAACAAATCTCCGTTCTTCTGCAATTCCTCTATCTCTTCAATTGCTTCTTTTATCTCCGCCTCATCATAGGTCTTATTCAGTCTCTGTATGATTTCTTCACGGCTTGTCTCTTCCCACAATGCAATGACATCATAGGTTAAGTCATCCACAATATGGATGGCGCCGCTGTTTACATCCAGGACAATATTATAGCCGTTGTTTTTATACTGGTGAACCACTACAATATTTCCTCACTTTCTTACAACATTATAACGACCGTCCGCGCAGGCGTACGGTCGTTTCGTTCGTTCTCAATCTGAACTTTTGGTAATTATTTGCAATGCTCGCAAGTCTGGTTTCCTACAGTACAGGAAGTCTTGCATGCTGACTGACAAGATGTCTGGCACTCGCCGCATCCGCCCTTCTTTACTGTATTCTGTAACTTTCTTGTATTCAGGGTCTTAATATGTTTCATCTCGTTATCTCCTTTCGAAAAAATACCTCTAGTTAGTATAACACATAGTCTTTCATAAGAAAAGCACTTTTTTTAACTGAGCATTCCTCCCACAGTTCCCGAAGCAGTGCATAAAATCAGTGTTGTAAGAATGTGCTGCATTCCGGAATCCAGTCCCTTTTTCAATATCAGGGACACAATGAGCAGCACTGCAAAATATAATAGCCCCATCACGGCTCCCCACAGATATTTCCGGCTCTTCTTAATCTTTCCAATGATGAAGCCGCCGACAAATCCCACTACAATATAGCTTATGATAATGCTGATATTTACCGCAGCTTCGCTTAATTCCATTTTATATAAGACTGCCGCCAGAATAAAAAGCAGTATTCCCGTCAGAATATACATGACCAGCAACACTTTGCCCATTGTCGTAAAAAGATTTCCTTTTCCTGCCACCTTCTCTTTTCCCATATATCCTCCATCCATCTTCGTACCTTGCGCCTGCATCCGTAACTTATTTTTTATATCATGTTCCGGATACAGTTTCGCTTTGTACTATATATGAAAAAAAGATTTATATTATGTATAAAAATGTCTCCTGCCGCTTAACTTTCCAATCATGAATAAAAATACCGAAAATGTCGGAATATTTTTCCATCCTGTTTTATCTTCTCTGTTTCCTGAAAGCCAAGTTTGTGAAGCAGTCCCAACGATGCTTCATTCCCCGGCTCCACCAGACAGTCAATTCTTCGAAAATCAAGATTATTTTTTACCCATGCCATGATTGCCTGACAGACCTCATATGCATAACCCTGCCTCTGGTATTCCGGTGCAATGACATAACCCATCTCGATAATTTCTTCTTCTCCTAGCATGCGATAGTCGATTCCGGCTCTTCCAATCAGCCGGTGGGTATCTTTTTCCTTTACCAGCCACATGCCATATCCATAGTAGCCATACATATTTTCAATATATGCTCTCTGGTACTCCTCCTCTTCCTGCCTTTCGTAAAGGGGCTCGATATAATCGGTGATTCCCTTCTTATTATATAAATCAAATAAATCGTCCATGTCATCTAACGTAATCTCTCTCAGATAGCACCGCTTTGTCTCTAATATCCGCCACGGCAGGTGATGCTTCCGCTGAAATGTCCGAAGTAAAAATTCTGTATCCACTTCTTCCAGTCCAAGAAGCAGCATATCCACATTGCTTAAAGGCATCTGTTTTGAAAAATCCGGTACTTCATAGCCAATGATGGTAAGCTGGTCTGAGTCTGAATCTGCATCCTTTTTCGCCCATGCCACTTCTTCCGGTTCTGTTGCAAGCAGCATACATTCCTCCGGCTTTACATGATGTCCGCTCAGGAAAAATGTGATATCTTTTTCCATATCAGCATCTGTAAAAAGAAGTTCCACTTTTTTCTGCTCTGACAGTTCTTTTTGCAGGCGGCTTAATGCATGTTTCTCTTCTTCAGAAAGTTTTTCTTCTAATGTTTCTTTTCGTATGATACAGTTCCAGTTTACAGTATTCCAGTGACACATATTTCCTTCTCTCTTTCTTTACAAAAAAGCCTTTTTCCGCTATAGTAGAACTACATTCTGTTATGCAGGATGAATTCAATGAACAGAAATGAGGTATCTTACAATGGCTCAGAATCCTATTATTACATTTGAAATGGAAAACGGAGATATTATGAAAGCGGAATTATATCCGCAGGTTGCTCCTAACACAGTAAATAACTTTATCAGCCTTGTCAACAAGGGATTTTATGATGGACTTATCTTCCATCGTGTCATCAACGGTTTTATGATTCAGGGTGGTGACCCGGAAGGAACCGGAATGGGCGGTCCAGGATATGGTATCAAGGGTGAATTTGCACAGAACGGCTTTGCAAATGACTTAAAGCATTCTGCAGGCGTTCTTTCCATGGCTCGTTCCATGATGCCAAACTCTGCCGGCTCCCAGTTCTTTATCATGCATAAGGATGCTCCACACTTAGATGGTGCTTACGCTGCTTTCGGTAAAATCATCGAAGGCATGGATGTGGTAAATAAAATTGCAGAAGTTGCAACCGACTACAGCGACCGTCCAATGGAAGACCAGCGAATGAAAACCGTTACCGTAGAAACCTTTGGTGTTGATTACGACGAACCGGAAACCGTATAATGCCATCGCAACAGCCGTATCAGTGTATACACTGGCGCGGCTGTTGTTTTTTTGCAAAGCTTCTCTTTTTATTCTTTCAGTTTCCGGTAAAGCTTCTGTACAAACTGCACATCCTCTCTGGTAAGTTTCTTATGGCTATACGCTGCCACTTCAAGAATCTGAAGATAACGCTCCTTTTCTTCCATGCTCCAGCCCCCATAATTTAAAAGCTGTTCCCGGAATGCCCGGTCGGATTGTACTTTTGCATTTACAATGCCCTTCCGCCGTAAAATACGATAAATCTGGTTCGAATTCCAACGGATGATACGCTTGTAACTATGTGTTCCCTTCTTCCGTTTTCCTTCTATCGCTCTTAAGTAATACCAGATACCTGCTACAAGAAGCAGAATGATGATTACCACAGCAATCAAAATGACCTTTAAACGGCTTCCCTTTTTATTCTGTTTTCCTGCCTTATTGCCATCCTGCATGGAATTTTCTGTATTCCGGTTTTCCGTGCCCTGATTTTCCGTATCCGGGTTTTCTGTATCCTGACTTTCTGTGTTTTGATTTTTTGTATTCTGATTTTCCGTATTTGGCATTCCGCTGCCGGATAAATCCGACTGACTGTCATCTTTGGAACTGTCCTGATAATCACTTCGCTCCAGCGTAATTAGGTCAGCTGTTCTGCCATCATTCATCCGGATGGTAATGCTGTCACTTTCCTGCTGAATCTCCAGACGGTCAATGCCGGTTTTATTTCCCGGTGTCATTTCCACCGGCACCCAGCCAACACTGTCTATATAGATTTCCGTCCAGGCATGTGCCTGATTATCAAGAACCTCTGCCGTATAATTACCATCACTGTCCATCTTAAACTTCGATGTACTTACAGCATAGCCGCTGACATACCGTGCCTTAATTCCCATCTGCCGCAGAAGCAGTGTTCCCGCACTGGCAAAATGCTGACAGAAGCCTTCCTTCGTATCAAACAGAAAATGTTCTGTTACATCCTGTCCCCATGGCACATTGTCCAAATCCAGATTATAGTTACACTTCGCCAGTTCCCGTTTCACCAGATAGACTGCATAGATTTCCTTAAAGTTATAAATATTATCATAATAAGTACCATTCTCAGTAAATCGGTTATCTACAAAATCCGAATAATCTCTTTCATACTCCGCTTCCAACTGATTTCCCAGTTCCCGGATTCTTGTGAGATTTTCCGGCACATACGTATATTTTTCCGTATACTTATTATATTTCTTTATAAATGCCCATTCGTCTTCCGGTAATTTACTGTTAAACCCAGCCAAATCATACCGCCAGCTATTCATATTCTCTATAATTTCATTTACTTCCGATTCGCTCAGTGTCTCATTCCGGTCCACATAAGCACCATCTGCCAAATCTGCTGTAAACAAAGCATTCATATAAAGATGTGACATGCTGTTTCTTATGGTTCCGTCTACTTCCAGAACGTCATTGCCATTTCGGAGCACAGTACGGTCTCCATCCATAAGAACCCCGGCGGGCTGCCGTTCATCCTGATAATAGCTTGCCAACGTATAGTATGGCAGGTATGCATAGGGGTCTTTCTCATCAAAATACTGCACCCGGTAAATGGTATCCCAGTAATAGGTATAATAGCTCTGGGTATATGCCAGAATATTCTGTACCTGTTGTCCCGCGGTCTGTTCCTTAAGACTGCTGTCTGCTTCCTGCATGGCAGTCACAAAATCACTGGAATCATAAGTCTTCCAGCTTCCATTTTTGTAATAATCGCCTACATAACCTCTTAAATATACCGTATCATCCGGTATCTGATAAGCAGTCACTTCCATAACCGGCTTGTCCTCAAATTCCGGTGCCATATTGCTGACCCGTCCCGTCTGATGGAAGGAGAAAATATCTTTACCAAAAGGAATTTCTGCCAAAAGATTGGCAGCTGTCATTGCCATTTCTGTTACCATATCCTGTGCAGTTTTTTCAATTTCACTTCTTCTTGCCACCATTTCTTTGGCTTTCGGTTCTGCCACTCTAAATACCAGCGAAGAAACAACTACCGCCACCACCAGAAAAAGGCATACTGCTTTCTGCCTTAGATATTCCAACTGCTTTAATTCCACCCGGCCGGCAGCCCGGTAACCAAAGCTTCCTGCCGCAGCCAGTGAGAAACAAATCAATGCCCGCTTTGATGGTGCATAGCCCACCGCAAAATCCAGCATTATAAGAAGTAGCGGTGGAATCAACACTCCAGCCAGCCGTTTTCTTACCACCAGAAAATAAATCTGCAGAATAGACAAGATAACTAACAGCCATGCTGTTACTGCTACCACCGGATTTAAATCAAGATACCGTTCAAATCCGGATACAATCTGCACATTATAGTACATATTGATTTTCTGCACTACCAGCCGGATCAGTCCTGCCATCCCGGGATAAAGTTCCTTCCTGCCAAGCACCAGTCCCACCAGCAGTTCTCCCACAGGCAGCAGCCACTTGTCCGCCTTCTTAAAATAGGAAAAAGAAAACGTCAATGCTGCCGCAGAAACAGAAACCCATATCAATACAGGCTTTCCAAACCGGTTAGTCAGAAAGATGTCTCCAAATATAAAGAACATGGAAAGCTCCCAAAGTACAGCCAGCAGGCTCTGCATTCCCACACGCATGACCTGCGGCGGCAATGCAATTTTTCCTGCCCGCCGTCCTTTCTGCGAATACCGTATGTTTCCGGTCTTTTTCATAACCGATGCATATGTTTTCTTCTTTTTTCTCATACTCTAATCTCCGCTTTTGCGAAATCTTCTATTTCCGTTCCTGCCACAATAAGTTTTCCTGCAAGGTTCATTTCTATCTTTGTAACTGCTGTCTCACCCCGGTATTTCTCCTGATATAAAAGTGCAATATCCATCTTTTCCCGGCTCTGAACCGCTCCATACAAAAGCAGAATAAAATAATATACCTTCTCTTCCTTATCTACCCTTACCCGGATGAGGTCATGTTCCTTTTCATCATACCATGCGATATAATGAGGGCACTGTTTTTCCACCAGTCCAAAAGAAATCGAAATTACCATTTCAAAAAAGTGGTTTCTCTGCTTCTCCGTCTCTTTCTGTCCTCCGCTGATGTCAAGAAGAATCACCACCGGACAGCCCATCGGCTGGCTGTTTTCCCGCACCATCAGTTCATCTTCTTTTGCCGATAATTTCCAGTGAATATTCTGGATTTTATCTCCCGGCTGAAAGGAACGGATCTGAAATACCTCAGATACGTCATCTCCCCCGGTTTTATCATCATATACTTCCGATTCTCCCTGAAAATACCGGGAAGCTAATCCCACCTCTATCATTACCGGTGTTATCTTTGGCATAATGGAAAGCCGTTCCTCATAGCGCACATACCTGGTCAGATAGCCGATTCCAAGCAGGCCATAAAATCTTACCCGAACCAGCCGGAATGTATAATTTCCACTGCTTTTTGATGCTACCTCCACGCTCATCCGGCTGCTGCTCTTTGCATCCGCCGCCGTCTGTATGGATAACTTTCTCTTTTTCCTGCCAAAGGAGTTCTGATAATCCATCCGGTATACCACCTTCGGCAATGGCAGCCTGCTCCGGTTTTCCGTCACCGCACAGATCATAACGCCTTCTTCCTGCTCTGCCATAACAATCGGAATCTGAATCCGGCATTTTACCCGAAGCATCATATATAAAATATAGCCATAGCCTAAAAACAGCATTACTCCGCAGCAAATCGACAAAAGTATCAATGCCGGGCAGGTATAAATGGTTCCAAGATATCCTAATGCACCAACAATAAGTACAAGTATCAGTCCTGTTGCCATAGGCTACTCTTTTCCCTTAAATGAAGTTGGTTTTGTGGTATCTTCCATAATTTTTTCAAGAACTGCTTCCCCGGACACCCCGGTGACCCGTGCTTTGGTATTTAATACGATTCTATGCTTTGTGACATCATAAAAAACATCCTCTACATCAGCCGGAATCACATAATCTCTCTCATTTAAAAATGCATTGGCACGCACCATTTTCGTCAGTGCCACCATTCCACGCGGACTGACGCCCAGCTCAATATAAGGATTTTTTCTGGTGGCATGAATCAGCGCCATCATATATTCATAAATTCTGTCATGTATAAAAATATTTTCTACGGTTTCTTTCATTGCCTGCAGCTGCGCCCCTGTCATCACACCTTCTATGCTCTCATAGCTCTGTCCGATGCTCTTTCCTTTGGCAATCTCAATCTCACTTTTCAAATCCGGGTATCCCATGCTCATACAAATCATGAAACGGTCTAACTGGGATTCCGGCAGCATCTGTGTCCCGGCACTTCCCTTCGGATTCTGGGTTGCCATTACAAGAAATGGTTTCGGAACCGGATGACTGATGCCATCTACCGTCACTTTTCCCTCTTCCATAACCTCTAACAGGGCTGACTGGGTCTTTGGAGAAGTCCGGTTAATCTCATCCGCCAAAAACAGATTGCACATGACTGCACCCGGATGATAATAAAAGCCGCTCTGCTCCTTATCATACATGGAAAATCCCAAAATATCCGCCGGCAGCACATCCGGCGTAAACTGTACCCTGTGATTTTCAAGGCACAATGCCCTCGAAAAAGCCAGTGCCAGCGTTGTCTTTCCCACTCCCGGTACATCTTCAATTAAAATATGTCCTCCTGCTAAAATTGCACAGAATGCCTTCCGGATACAATCATCTTTTCCTTTTACGCTTTTTTTGATTTCATTTTGAACCCGCTTTGATAATTCCACCGCCTGCTGTAATTCCATCCTTCTCCTCCTGCCTTGAGTCTGCTTTCTGTTTTCTGGCTCTTCTCTATTTCCTATCATTCTCTATTTTTTGTCTCTAGTTCAGAAATGTTTCTCTTACTTCACAAGTTTCTTCTGTCCCTGAATCTTTTTTACCAGCCATACCGAAACTAACGCCAGTACGGTTCCAATCACCACTCCTGCCAACACATCCGATGGATAATGCACCCCTACATATAACCGTGAATATGCAATCAGAACAGCTGCAATTAATGCCATTACTCCATATTTTTTAGGAAGCTCTTTCCATAATACAATTGCTGATGCGAAAGAACTTCCGGTATGTCCCGATGGGAAAGAATAATCTGACTGCTTTTCAATTAAAAGTTTCAATCCATCAACCACTTCATAGGGTCTGGTTCTTGCCACCAGATTTTTAAGTATAATATTGTCTACAATTAACGAACCAATTAATGCCAGTGCCGACATATAGCCTACGTTTCTCGTCTTCTTGTCCAACAAAAGCACAATGGTTATCAGAATCCATAAGATTCCAGCATTTCCAAGATTTGTAATATCCTTCATCACGGAAGTCAGTGCCGGGAATCGCAGATACTCCTGTATCCATAATAAAATCTGCCCATCTATATGTAATAACTGTTCTAACATGATATGTTCCTCTTCTTTCCGTACGTTTTCATCACTTTTACTGCTGCTTATAGTATACCGTGTTTCCTTTGATTTCGAAACAACTTAATGAAATATTAAAAAAATAAACGCCAGCCATTCCCAAGCAACGCAAAACAGGTCATCCCAGCCCTCACAAGCTGAATATGACCTGTTTCTTTCTACATAAATTGCTTTTTATTACTTACTGAATATCTTCTTCCTGAATCGGATTCATGTCAAGTCCACGGTTGGCATCTGCCTTTGGATCATCTCCGAAATGATAATCTTTACCAGGTAAGATTGCATTTAAGATAATTCCGGCTAAAGCTGCGATTGCAAGTCCGGTTAAGGTAATGCTGGTTCCTGCAATGGTAAAGGTAAGTCCATTGGAAAATCCAAGTCCGCTGACTAAGATTACTGCTGCAATGATTAAGTTACGGGATTTGGTAAAATCAACGTGATTTTCTACTACGTTTCTGACACCGATTGCAGAGATCATACCATAAAGCATGAAGCTGACACCACCGATGATTGCAGATGGCATGGAGCCAATGATTTCAGCCATTTTCGGAATAAAGCTTAATATAACTGCAAATACAGCTGCAATACGGATCACTCTAGGGTCATGCACACGGCTTAATTCCAATACACCGGTATTCTCACCATATGTAGTATTTGCAGGACCACCAACCATACCTGCAAATGCGGTTGCAAGTCCGTCACCGATTAAGGTTCTGTGAAGTCCCGGATCTTCGATGAAGTTCTCACCAACAGTTGCAGAAATTGCAGACATATCTCCGATATGCTCCATCATAGTTGCCAGTGCGATTGGTGCCATAACCAAGATTGCAGTCAGGTTAAATTTGCATAACTGGAATGGAGGAAGTCCTACCCAGCTTGCAGATGCTACTTCGGTAAAGTTTAAGATAGCACTTCCATCCGGATTAGTCAGTCCTGCTGCCTGCATAATCAGTGCTGCTGCATAGGAAATGACAACACCTAAAAGAATCGGGATAATGCGGAACATTCCTTTTCCCCAGATGTTAAAGATAATGATAACTGCCAGTGCAATCAGTGCAAGAATCCAGTTGGTGGATGCATTGTTTACTGCAGATGGTGCAAGGGAAAGGCCGATACAGATGATGATTGGTCCTGTTACAACAGGTGGCAGGAAACGCATTACTTTCTTTACTCCTACGACCTTGATAACAAGTGCAAGAATCAGATATAAAGCTCCTGCGACAACAATACCACCACAGGCATATGGAAGCTTCTCTCCCATGGTCATGTCTGCAAAGACTCCGGTATCCAACTGTGCAATCGTAGAAAATCCTCCTAAGAATGCAAAGGATGAACCTAAGAATGCAGGTACTTTTAATTTGGTACAAAGGTGGAAGAATAAAGTTCCAAGACCGGCACAGATTAAAGTAACCTGTACGGAAAGGCCTTCTCCCTCAAAATAGCTGTTCACCAGAATCGGCACAAGAATGGTTGCGCCAAACATTGCGAACATGTGCTGAAGTCCTAACAACAGCATCTTCGGAACACCAAGTGTCCGTGCGTCGCGAATTGCGTCTTTTCGTTCGTTCATAACGAAAGCTCCTCCTTAAAATATAATGTGTGATATCCGTGGAATTTTATTTTCCACTTCTGCGGTGCTTTTCATGCATTTTTCTGTTGCTATGCTGCATCCGCTTTAACTACGGGAAACATATTTTCCCGCATAAAACAGGTAACCCACCGAAATGGCAGATTACCTGTTATTATCTAAATTTGTTCCAACGTCTCAATTGCTTTGGCAATATATGGGTTGTCCATAGTATAAAATTGTCCTGCATCGGCAGCTTTTGCATATGCCGGATCCAATGGAAGTTTTCCAAGAACGGACAAATCAAGGTCTGCTGCGATTTCATCAATATGGCTTTCTCCAAATAAGGAAATCTCTTTTCCACAATCCGGACATTTTAAATAGCTGTAATTTTCAACGATTCCAAGGACAGGAACATTCATCATCCCTGCCATGTTATATGCTTTCTTTACAATCATCTGAACCAGTTCCTGCGGAGAAGTTACGATAATGATTCCTTCTACCGGAAGAGACTGGAATACAGTCAGTGGAACATCTCCGGTTCCCGGTGGCATATCTACGAAAAGGTAATCAATGTCACCCCATACCACGTCACTCCAGAACTGCTTTACTACGCCGGCAACGACTGGTCCACGCCATACAACCGGTGTTTCTTCTGTATCAACCAATAAATTTACAGACATAATCCTGGTTCCGTCTTCTGCCACTGCCGGAAGAATCTCTTTTCCATCTCCGACTGCTTTTCCGTGAATTCCATACATCTTTGGAATGGATGGTCCGGTAATGTCGGCATCCATAATACCTACTTCATAACCTTTCTTACGCATAGCGGCTGCCATGGATGCTGTGACAAAAGATTTTCCAACACCACCTTTACCGCTGACTACGCCGATTACATGCTTTATGGATGAATGTGCATTCATTGGCTCTTTCTGAAACTTTATTGCCATTTCTATTCCCTCTTTTCGCTAAACAGGCGGTGTACGTGATCGACACCGCCTATATTTTTATTAAAACCTCATTATTACTATCATACCTTACTGATAGATACTTTTCAAGATATCAGTTTGCACAAAAATTGATACCTTATGCATTTCTCTTCGAAAGGATTTCTTTTAAGCTCTCCGTATATGGCTCTCTTGCGATTCCATACTCTGTTACAATTCCGCTTATTAAATCGTGATCTGTCACATCAAATGCCGGATTGTATACTTTGACGCCTTCCGGTGCCATCCGCTCCTGATACCACATCTCCGTCACTTCCTCTGCCGGACGCTCTTCAATGCAGATATCATCTCCGGTTGCTGTATTTAAGTCAATGGTAGAGGTCGGTGCACAGACATAAAAAGGTACATGATACCGCTTTGCTACCGTTGCCACAACGGAGGTTCCGATTTTATTTGCGGTGTCTCCATTGGCTGCCACCCGGTCGCAGCCTACAAATACTGCCTGTACCAGTCCCTGTTTCATAACGGTGCCAGACATATTATCACAAATCAGAGTCACATCCACCCCTGCTGCATGCAGTTCAAAAGAAGTAAGTCTCGCCCCCTGCAAAAGAGGTCTTGTCTCATCTGCAAATACATGAAAATGATAACCTCTTTCCTCCCCCAGATAAATCGGTGCTGTAGCAGTTCCATATTTACTGGTGGCAAGCTGTCCGGCATTGCAATGGGTCAAAATACCATCACCCGGCTTCACCAATGTCAGCCCGTGTTCTCCGATACTTTTGCAGACCCGGATATCTTCTTCCTGAATCTCAAGGGCTTCTTTATGAAGCAATTCTTTTATCTCTGCAACCGGCTTATTTTTATTTGCAATACAGACTTTCTCCATCCGGTTTAATGCCCAGGAGAGATTGACTGCGGTCGGACGGGAAGAATTCAAATATTCTTTCTGTTTCTGAAAAGCTTCATAAAAGACTTCATAATCCTCTGTTTCAATTTCTTTTGCCAGAAGATAAATGCCAAAGCCTGCTGCTACACCAATTGCCGGTGCGCCACGGACTTTTAATAAATAAATGGCATCCCAGATTTCCTGTGCACTCTTTAACCGGATCAGTTCTATCGTTCCCGGCAGCTTTGTCTGGTCGATGATTTCAATGGCATTCTCTGCATCTAAGAGTGTAACCGTTGCATAATCCATAATATTCTTACTGTTTTTTTCCTTCTCCATAGCCTTATCTCCTACTTGTCCTGAGCCTTTATTCTGGCATTCAGTTCTTCTAAATACTCCCAGCGTTCCATCTTATGCTCTAATTCATCTTCCACTTTTATCTTCTCCTGGGTCAGCTCATTTAACTTTACAAAATCACTGGCAAAGCTTCCCATCTTCTCATCCAGTTCTTCTAACTTTGCTTCCAAAGCTGCAATATCGTCCTCAATGGTCTCATAATCCTTCTGCTCCTGCCAGGTAAATTTCAACTTCCTGCCGCTCTTCCAGGTCGCCCTGGAATCCTTCTTTTCGGCATTCTCTGTGGCATCTGCGTTTTCCGTCTGGTCTGCTTTCTTCCCGGAAGTCTCTGTGCCTGCATTTCCCACTGCTGTCTCATCCTCCGGCCGCTTGGCAAGATAATCCGTATAACCGCCCTCATACTGTCTTATGTTTCCCTGTTCAAATGCAAAAATCCGCTTTGCGATACGGTCAAGGAAATACCGGTCATGGGATACCGTAATGACGATTCCATCATAATTATCAAGATAATCCTCTAAAATTGCCAGTGTGGTAATATCAAGATCATTGGTTGGCTCGTCCAAAATCAGTACATTCGGTGCTTCCATCAATACACGAAGCAGATTCAGTCTCCGCTTTTCTCCACCGGAAAGTTTTCCGATAACACCATACTGTTCTTCCGGTGGGAATAAGAAACGCTCCAACATGGCTGATGCGGACACCAGTCCATCCTCTGTCCGGACATATTCTGCCGTATTGCGGATATATTCAATAACCTTTAAAGACGGATCCATATAGGCAACTCCCGCCGATGCATCCTTTTCAATCTCCTGGGAATAATAGCCTATCTTTATGGTCTGTCCGATAACCAGTTCTCCGGCATCCGGCTTTACCCTGCCATCGATAATCTTCATCAAAGTGGTCTTACCGCATCCATTATGTCCCACAAATCCGACTCTGTCATTCTTAAGAAAGATATAGGAAAAATCCTCAATCAGCTTTTTTTCTCCATAGGATTTACTGATATGATGAAGCTCTACCGTCGTCTTTCCCATACGGCTGGAAACCGAGCTTAATTCCACCTGCTTATCAAACTGTGGTCCCGACTGGTCTCTAAGATTCTCATAACGTTTGATATGGGCTTTCTGCTTGGTAGACCTTGCCCTTGCGCCCCGCTGCATCCAGGCGATCTCCTTGCGAAGGATGGACTGCCGCTTCCGTTCCCCGGCAACTGCCATATCCATACGCTCCTGCTTCAGATTCAGATAACCGGAATAATTTTCCTGATAACTGTAAATGGAGCCTTTATCAATTTCTGCAATACGGTTACATACGCTGTCCAGAAAATACCGGTCATGGGTTACCATAATCAGTGTTCCCTTAAAGCCCTTTAAGTATCCTTCCAGCCACTCTGCCATATCTGCATCCAGGTGGTTGGTAGGCTCGTCTAACAGCAGAATATCGCAGGGTGTTAAAAGTACTGCCACAAGAGCCAGACGTTTTCTTTCTCCACCGGATAAGTTTTTCGTCTTTTCTTCAAAATTATATACGCCAAGTCTTGTGAGCATGGATTTTGCCTTGCTCTCTAAATTCCACATCTGATAATCTTCCCCGGAAGCATCTGCCTGATTTTTCCGGTGTGCCGCTACCAGTACACTTTCTAAAACAGTCTCTTCTTCTCCAAATTCCGGCATCTGCGGAAGATAGCGGATTACCGCATGATTTGCCTTGGTGATTTCTCCAGCATCCGGTTCCTCTAAGCCTGCCAGCATTTTCAGTAAAGTGGATTTTCCGGTTCCGTTAATTCCCACAATTCCGACTTTCTCTCCTTCCTGCAAATAAAAGGAGGTATTGGAAAATAACTTTCTTCCGGTAAATGTCTTGGTTATATTCTCTGCTGATAATAAATTCATAAAGGTCTCCTGTATTTCTTTTTCATTCTTATTGGCAATAATTTTCTATCACAATACATATTTACATTTGACTGCTCACTGGCTATACTGTAATGCATAGCACAACTATTCAGGAGGTAATATATGTATCATAGAGCATCTGAATTAAAACATATTTTTAACGAAAATATGAAAGGCGGAACCGGCACCGTTGAGATTATCCGTTCCGTCAATCCTATAGACTATGAAAGCCCAGCCAAGATGATTGCAAAACTCATCTTAAGACCGGGCTGTTCTCTCGGAAAGCATATGCATGAAGGGGAAGAAGAAATCATCACCATTCTCTCCGGTCATGCAGCCTATGACGATAACGGAACCATCGTTGCTTTAGAAGCCGGTGATACCTGCGTCTGCAAAAGCGGAGAGTCCCACAGCATTGCAAATGCTTCTCCAAAAGAAGATCTCATTCTCTTTGCTGTCATTAATTATCTTGCCTAATTACCGGCAAAATAAGCATCAATCCCATTGGCGATTCCCTGTGCAATCTGAGTCTGATAAGAGTCCGTTGCCATATTGGAATCTTCGGTGGGATTTGTCATATATCCCATTTCTACAATTGTTACCGGTACGGTACTCCAGTTAATTCCACTCATGGTATCAGTCTCCCACACATATTCCTTCTTTGCACCGGTCTGTGCACACAGACTATCCAGTATATTCTGGGAAAGAGAACGGCTCTGGCTGTAAAAGCTTCCTACATACGGATTGGACGCCGTCTGGCAGATTGTCATAGCCCCATTGGCTCCGCTGTTGGTAGATCCGTTGGCATGTATACGGACAAATGCTTCTGCTCCCGCATTGGTTGCAATGGCTGCCCGCTCGCTGTTACTGAGATTCACATCATTGGTTTCTCTTGTCATGACTACGGTATAACCTCTTGCTACCAGTTCATCCCGCAATTTTAAGCTGACGGATAAGTTAAGCTGATATTCTGTCTGTCCGGTTGCAACGCCGGATGTTCCTCCGGTTACTCTTGCCTTGGTCTCAGAAGATCCCGGTGCTACCGGCTCCGGTGTACTGTCTCCTCTGCTCTGATGTCCCGGGTCAATGCAGATGACATGTCCACCGCTTCCGGATGTAATTCCGGTTCCCGCACTTCCAGTCAATGCTACCGGCTCCTGCGGCTTCTCTGTGGTCAGATAATCGGATGCTATATAATAAGTTCCTTCATCCAATGAAACCTGGCTCCAGCTTCCATCATTTGCAGTGCGGGTAAGTTCTTTTCCCGCAGATAATTTCTTATAAACCTCTGCATCGGTAGAAGGTTCTACCCTCACATTGACTCTTGTTGTCGTATAAACAGTCTCTTCTGCATAAACTACCGTATCCGGATTCAATACTGCCGGAACATGCTCTGTTTCCGTCTCTGTTTCTGTTTCCGTATCTACAACTTCTTCGGTGTCAATTACATTTTCTGTTGTTGGTACCTCTGTATTTGTTAATGTTTCTTCGGTATTCACATTCGCAACTGTATCGTCTTTTTTATCCTTCCCGCAAGCGGTCAGAAATACCAGACACATAACAAGCAACAGGCATACGGTAACTGCCGAGTGCCTGCTGCCCTTATGGAATGTGCTTCTTTCTGATGTTCTCATAGATTCCCTCACATTTCCCTTATATCATCTTACTTATGAATCAAAGTTCCCTTTAATCCGCTGACGCCATCTAATGCTTCCTCCAAGTTGGCAATCAGTACGGAACGGACTGCAGAATTACCGATATAATCGATTGCTGCCTGAATCTTCGGAAGCATGGTTCCTTCTTCAAACTGTCCCTCGTCCATATACTGTTTTGCTTCTTCTACGGTCATCTCATCCAATGGCTGTTCATTGGCTGTACCATAATTTAAGCATACCCGCTCTACACTAGTTAAGATAATGAGCTGGTCAGCATCTAAAAGCTCTGCAAGTCTGCCTGCTGCAAGGTCTTTTTCAATGACTGCGCTGGCACCTTTTAGATTATTATCCTGCTCTAATACAGGAATACCGCCACCACCACAGGCAATTACTACCTGGTCTGCATCGGAAAGTGCACGGATGGCATCAATTTCTACGATGTCCATTGGCTTTGGAGCTGCTACGATACGGCGGTATCCATCGCCCTGTTTTACCGTATGGTTACCTTTCTTCTCTTCTGCTTCTGCCTCTTCCTCTGTCATGACACGGCCGATAATTTTGGTTGGATGATAAAATGCTTCATCGTATGGGTCTACGGTTACCTGTGTTAAAACAGTAGATACCGGTTTGTAAATTCCACGGTTTAATAATTCGGTACGAATGGCATTCTGCAAATCGTATCCGATATAGCCCTGACTCATAGCAGAGCAGACAGACATCGGAGTAGCAGTATATTCCGGATAAATTCTTGCGAATTCAGCCATTGCAGTATGTATCATTCCCACCTGTGGTCCATTGCTGTGGGAAAGAACTACCTGACAGTCATCCTTAATATAATCTCCGATTGCTTTTGCGGTAAGCTTGGTTGCTTTCTTCTGTTCCGGAAGTGTTGTTCCCAATGCTTCATGTCCTAATGCAATCACAATTCTCTTCTTTTTCATGTTACAATCCTCCAATTCTATGCCCAAAGATTTTCCGGATAGACACCGTCTTTAATCAGTCCGCGGATGGAATCCACAACAAATGGTTTGTCCTCTAAATAAGTAACTCCAAACCAGCGGTCTGCTGTCTCATAAACTTTTACGGTTGCCTTATCCTGATTCAAAAGCAATTCCACAATATTTGGCAGCAGATACTCTTTCTTCATCGGATTGTCTTCAATATGTGCTAAGAACTCACGGAAGCCCTCTTCCAGATAATCAATAAAATCCGGATAGCCAGCCCACATGTTCATAGATACATTTACATCCGGGTGAATCCATTCTGCCACATCAGCTTCTTCACAATGTACTTTTCCTTTTTCATCGGCATAGATGCTGTGTGTCTCTAAAATTTTTTCAAGATAGCCACTCTTTTCATCTACCACACAGACACCACGGGTAACGGTTCCGTTATCACTCAGTGTGTTCTTCAGGATATATCCAGCCATTCCAAGGCGGAATCTTTCCTTATCCTCTTCATGATTTACCAGAAAATCATGCATCTTTACAAATGCTTCTTTTCCGTAATAATCATCTGCATTGATGACTAAAAATGGTTCCTTCACTACGCCTTTGCAGCATAATACTGCCTGACCGGTTCCCCATGGTTTTGTTCTGCCTTCCGGCACTGTAAAGCCTTCCGGTATATCATTGATATCCTGGAATACATAATCTACTTCTACCTGTTTTCCGATTCTGTTTCCAATGATTTCTTTAAAATCCGCCTCAATATCCTTGCGAATGATAAATACAACCTTATCAAAACCTGCGTCCACCGCGTCATAAATGGAATAGTCCATAATAATCTCGCCATTTGGTCCCATTTTCTCAAGCTGCTTAATTCCGCCGCCAAAACGGGAGCCAATGCCTGCCGCCATAATAATCAGTGTTGTTTTCATTCGTATTCTCCTCAACCTTATTTTTAAAACTTTTTTCTCTCTACCCTTTTCTTTTTTCCTCTATTTCACTGTTCTTACCTAATGATTTCTCCACTCGCCAGCTCTAAAAGCGTGTTGACTCACTTGTGCCTGCTATTTCATGTATTCTTTGTAGCCGACTTCCTGAAGCTTCTTATCCTTTGCTTCTACCTGCTCTTTTAAATTCTTAGAATATTCTTTTAATCGTGCCAATAATGCATCATCTGATGTTGCAAGAATCTTTGCTGCAAGAATTCCTGCATTTGCGCCACCATTGATTGCAACGGTTGCTACCGGAATACCGGTCGGCATCTGTACGATAGAATAAAGAGAATCTCTTCCGCCTAAAGATGTGGTATGCATTGGAATTCCGATTACCGGCATAGGGAAGATTGCTGCACACATTCCCGGAAGATGTGCTGCCATTCCTGCTCCTGCGATAATTACTTTAAATCCTTTGCTCTCTGCGCTCTTTGCATATTCAAAAAATACATCCGGCTCACGATGTGCGGAAATAATTGTCATCTCATACTCGATTCCAAGCTGTTCCAAAATATCTGCTGCTTTTGCCATTACAGGCATATCTGAATCACTGCCCATTACAATTCCTACTTTTGCCATTTTCTTTCTCCTTTTCTCATAGATACTTGTCCTTTTAGTATACACTGTTTTACGCCGGAAATGAAGTCTTATTTTCCAACGGCTCATTCAGTTTTTCTGTGCCCGGTACTACAAACCTGCCATCTCTTATAATATCCCCGGTACTGCCATCTGCCCGTTCAATATAAATGCAGTCTAATTCATCATACGGTATCGTAATATCCGTATGGCAGTTAAAGTATGCCTTACTCTCGTCTTCTTTCCGAAGAATTGAGATTTCATTGTCCCTTGCCACAATTTCTTTGCCATCCGGATTATAAACCGGCGTATCCTCTGCCTGGGAATAACAGGTATCTCCCACTGCAAAATGTGGACCTGTCTTCTCTGCAATCAGAATCGGCAATTTATCTGCAATATCAAAGTCCTTTGCCATCCGGTATGCCGTGGTGTTGGTTCCAATAGCAAACTCCCCTAACGGCAGCGTATCATGGTGCATCAGCACATTATCATAAATATATTTATGGTTCCCTTCTTCACTGTCAAAATTACTGCAACTGTAATCCACAACTTTTCCATCTTCAAACGTCATTTTCAGGTTCTCATACCGGAGTCCGTTAAGATAGACATAAGATACATGCAGTACTCCGTGGGTTCCGGTCAGCACCGGTGAAGTAAATACTTCCCCTACCGGAATATTGACATCTGCCACGCAGTTTTCAAAGATAGTCTCTTCCTGTGGATTCTTAAGGCGGTATAATTCCACGGTCATATCTGTTTCGTTATTGCCTTTTCCCTTGATATGTGCCCGGACTCCCTGGTCTAATACTTCAATAATTTTCGCCTGCATATCCCGGTACAGGGTATAATCCAGTGTATTTAATTCTACCGTCTTATCAAAGATTTCTTCAAAGTTGCTGCCAATCTGCGGGAGCGGATAAGCAATAATCGTAAAGCTTCTTTCCTCTCCCTTAATATACTGATTGGTAATCTGCCCAGCCTGTGACGCATAATAGACATTTAATTCATTCTGCTTATCACTGTAATGGCAGGCAGTTTTTTTATTTTCCGGTTCAAATAACGGCTCTCCGAACACCTCGATTACAGCCGGACCTGCGTAGCCTGCTGCAAGTTCTTTCTTATCTTCATATACAGTCCGGAGTGTCTCTAATCGGCGTTCCACAAAGGCTTTATCTAAATATACTGCTTTATCTGCTTTATGGTCATAATCAAACTGACGGTTCACAGAAGCCGCATAGCAGCCCCGCTTGGAATTGCCGCGGTTACGGAAGGAAGAAAACGCCTCCCGGTAAATCGTCGGTTTTAATCCCATCTTCTCAAAATTTGCAATCGCTGCCCGCACCATGCGTTCCATTCCGATGGCATATTCCACATTTACGGTAGATTTTATGGATAAGTCTTTTCCAGTGGTAACAAAGCCAATCCGGTAGCCTTCCGTATAAGTATCTGCCATTGCCTGAATCTTCTCCTGCGGAAGCTGGTTCATATATTCTGCCATACGGATTTCATTTTCTCCGACTGGTTCTCCATAATAATAAAGGTATTTTAAATCCTGTAAATCAGAATCCATTACAATCCGGGTAAAGAAATCCCGGCTGGCATCTACCATTTCACAGACGCTGCGCTCTGTAAATAATTCACTGTAATCGTGGAAGAACCAGTAAATTGCCTGCTGCACTTCTTTCGGGGTTGTTCCCTCTTCGTCATTAAAACAGGTATAAACCTGGATAAACAATTCACAGAAGCAGGTATAGGCTTCCACATCGCCCTCATAAGCATAAGGGATCAGGTTCCGAAGCTCTGCATAGAGCATGCTAAGGAGTGTGCCGTATTCCTCGCCCAGGGTTATACAGGCATAATCCGGGTTGGCATAGCTTTCTTTATAATGTTCCGGCAAAATGTCCTCATACAATGCTTCATTTATCTTCTGTAATGTTTTCCTGCTCTGGCTGCAGAAGCTGTCATTTAATACCTGCCGCAATACTTCTTCCGTTTTTACAATAAATGCTGCCGTTCCTTTAAAATAAGCACGGAACGGCTCACAAACCTCCGGTTCTGCCGCAAGTTCATGTATCCGTTCCGTTACCAAATCCAGTCGTTCTGTAATTGCTTCTCTTTCTTCTGCGTTTAAATTCTGATATTCCATACTTTATATCCTTTATATTTCTAATTTTGCCTACAACAGAATACCGCCTGCATAGACAGCAATCCAGATAAGCAGTGAAAAAATCGAGAAAAATGTAGCAGCATACGGAATGCTGCGAAATGAATTTTCCTCCTTCAGGCTTATAATTGCAAGAATCACTGCGGCTAATGCTGCAAAAAAGGCCAGGATTCCATAGCAGGCTATGTATATGCTTAAATTACCGGCACTTCTGAATGCAAGAACTACCATCACCACAAAACTGACCAGTGACAGTAATGCCAGAACAAGTGCTGTAATTCCTCTTTTCGAAAGTGTTTTTTCTGTAAATTTATATTTTCTGTATCCTCTTCGTCTTTTTCTCATGTTCTTTCTCCCGATACCATATTGTACCGAAGTCTATTCTTTCTGCTCAAATTTGTGACACCGGATATGATTTGCCAGCAAAAATCCAACATATCCAATTGCCCCGCCGATGGTATTTAAAATCAGATCATCTACATCAAAGCTTCCTACCTTGGATACAAGCTGTACCAGTTCCACCAGCAGGCTGAAGTCAAAACTCAAAAGCACTATCCGGTAGAACTTTCTCTGATTATGTGCCAGTAATGGTAGCAGCATTCCATAAGGAATAAAAGCGACAATATTTCCCAGAAGGTTAAAGCAGACTGCTTTCGTCCCCAGTACCTTTCGGTAAATAATAAACCGCTTGATTTCTTTTAAGGGCATAAGATTATAATGGTAGCTTCTTTCGGAATAGGTTCTTCCCATCATTTCTGAGAAGAACAGGAAATAGCAAAGCAGACCCAGATATATTACGAATAAAATCCATGCTCCGATACGAAGCAGTTTTCTCGTCTTCTGACTCAATTCCTTTTCCCCATTTCATTTTTGCTGTTTATTTTGCCCCATACTGCTCATAATATTTATCAATTGCTTCTTTCATCTTATCATCAATGATAAGCCTGCCCTGGCAAGGACGGTTGTATAAACACTCTACCACATCTGCCATGCTGACAATTGCATTTGCAGGGAAACCATATTTCTCCCGAATCTCATCCAATGCGCATTTGTCTGTTTCAAGGCCTTTTTCCATACGGTTTAAGGATACCATCAGTCCAAGGATAGTTACGTCTCCCTGTGCCTGAATGATTGGGAATGTCTCCTGAATAGATTTTCCGGATGTCGTTACATCCTCAATAATAACAACACGGTCACCATCTTTGATTTTGCTTCCAAGCAAAATTCCGGTATCGCCATGGTCTTTTACTTCTTTACGGTTAGAACAGTAACGAATCTCTTTGCCATAAAGACGGCTAAATGCGATTGTTGTTGCAACAGAAAGCGGAATTCCCTTATATGCCGGTCCAAATAGCACATCAAAATCGGTACCATAGTGGTCGTGAATTGCTTTTGCATAATATTCTCCAAGGCGGGATAACTGTGAACCGGTTACATATGCACCTGCATTCATAAAAAATGGAGACTTTCTTCCACTCTTTAATGTGAAGTCACCAAATTTCAAAACCTCACTCTCCACCATAAATTCAATAAATTCCTGCTTATACTGTTCCATTTTATCTTAAAACCTCCTGTTTATAAGGCTTTCACGCCTTTATTATTGTCTCAAATTGCTTTACTACACACTTTTTACACACTTTACACCGCTTCCATCTTCCTCATCTCGTCAAACAAGGTATCATCTGTTACGTGACAATACAAATCCATTGTCAGCTGTAAGGAGCCATGTCCGAGAAGCTTCTGCACGCTCTTAGGCTGCATTCCGTTCTCGATTGCCCTTGTTGCAAAGGTGTGACGGAAACAATGAGGAGAGAACCTCTCAAATTCCGGGTGTTCCTTCTGAATTCGTCTCGTTGTTACATCCATACATTCCTGTACGATGAACTGCTGTGTAGGTCGATTGTTTCTGGTTACGAAAACCAGATTCTTGTATTCGTCCTGTGCTGTTTGTGCGTTCTTAAGCAGAATCTCCTGCCCGCGAACTCTTTGTTTTTTCAGAGCTTCCATAGCTCTTGTTGTTAAGGGAATGGTTCGCTTGCTGTTATGCGTCTTGGTATCATGCCATTCAAAGACATATTTGCCATCCTTGCGGAAATAGCATAAGGAACGTCTGACGTGTACAACCTTCTTTTCAAAGTCTACATCAGACCACTGAAGCCCCATCAACTCACCAATACGCATTCCTGTGTCGATTGCCACTACATATAAATTGTAGTAGAATGTGTCCTTCGCATAGCTAAAAAAAAGCTCCGTTTCACCTACCGTTAATACTCTACGTTCTTTCTTAACCTCTTTAGAAATCACAGTATTGATCTGCTTAGCAGAATTTTTGATAAGTAAATCAGAGTCTATTGCTTTCTCCAGCATATCGACCAGTATCTTTTTCGAATTCTTACGCTCATTGTCTGTTTCCAGTTCGTTAATCGCCTGCTGCATAATCAGTAAATTCAAGGATGTGAGTTTTCTCCATCCCAGAGCCTTCTGTATTCTGCGATAATGACCTGCGTATGTCTCCTTGGTGGAGTCTCTGCAATTCTTCTTGCAGGTATCCATCCAGATTTCATACCATTCGTCAAGCGTTACGTCCTTCGCAACAACATTGAGTGCCTTTTCATCCTCATACTGTTCGTTTCTAAGCTTCTGTCTTACCTCATTCAGCGTCTTTGCGTAAACCGTCTGCTTCTTGCCAAAACGATTCACGAATCTTCCCTGATAAAGACCATCCTTTCTCTGTGATAAGCCTTTACCTAATTCTTTACCATTAAGGGATTTACCCATTTATGCCTCCTTCCTAAGTGTAGAATAGGAAGGATTCCAAATATCGTCCCTATTCTACCATAAAACCTTACAATTATCAATCCGTTTCAAAAATTGAATTCTCATTTTGAAACTCCTCCGTGTTCTTATTTATGAAAGAATCTGATTCAGTAACCAGTGGTCTAATCTGCCCTTATGAGCATATAGTCTGTTACCGATTCTTACCGTGAAACCATTGGCCGGATTGGAAAGCAATTCTCTTGCTTTCGTCTGTCCAATACCAAGGTACTCACACATTTCCTTTACATTTAATAACGCTCTTGTATCAAGTTCTGTTTTCATGGTAGTCCTGCCTCCTCTCGTAATATTCTCATTAACCACCTTCTTTCCTACCCGCAATAAGCGGTTCCTAAAGTAAGATTGTTCCAGTACTCTTAGTTTGGTTTTCTACGTATCCACTGTCTGGATTCTTTAGCACCGATTTCTCACTACTGAAACCTGCCTGTGGGCCTCTCCTGCGCGAGATCATCTCCCACCCTTGACGGAAGTGTCTGTTCTTTGCTCCGCTTAAATTGCTTTAAGTATCATCGCAAAGTCCGTTGACTGTGAATACAACTCATGAAGTTTTCAATGTACAGTTAAAACATTTCGATATTCTTGTAGAACATAAGTTTGTTTTGTGTTATGATTGTTGTAGCCGATTTGCTTCATTTCTGATGCCGCCCGGCTACGTTTTGTAAGTTAATTGTAGTAAAATATAGAGAATAAAATAATTGACGGTCACTTGACCGCGACTTGACATAGAAACTTTTCAAAGAATGAAAATATAGAAAGACAGATAAGATAGATAGCGGGATTGATAAATCCTCTCTGAAAGGAGCACACAGATGAGAAACAGACTGACCTTCGCCAATGTGATTGGTGTATTATTGGAAAATAAAAAGAAAACCTACCCGCAGCACCAGCTTGTACGCAGTCTGTTCTCTGCATATCTGGATGATACTCTGACAGCTTCGGAATTAATCGCAGATGACACGACGATGTACAGCCGCTGGTGCAATGGCGCCCGCCCGATTCCTATAGATATCCTAAAGACTTATGAAGATGAGGATGAATGGGATACGATGGAGGATGATTTCAGAGATAAGATTATTCCGAACCTGTTGAACGAAGCACAGGCTCGAATCCAGATGGAGGAATTGATTACAGACAGTATAAAAACCATCGGGCAGGAAATGGCTGATGCACTGATTCAGGAGCCGGATAATGCAGCCTTTTTCTGCTCTGTGGTAAGATATGCGATTTTGAATGACCATAGCACAGGTGCGCTCTATTCTCCCGACCTTTCGGAAGTGATTCTTTGCAATAAGCTTCCCTCCTGCAATCAGGCATTCATTGGACGAAAGGATGAGATAAAAGCAATCGCATCCCATCTTTCCAATCAATCCGTCTTATTCATTACTGGTATGGCAGGCATTGGAAAAAGCGAAGTTGCCAAAGCCTATGCACAGACGAACCGTAAAAAGTACACCAATATCATTTATCTGTATTACACCGGTGATTTGAGAAAAGACATCGCAAACCTTACATTTGCAGATGATTCCGTAGAAATGAATGAGGAAGTCCGTTTTCAGAATCACTATAAGGTGATGCAGAGACTCCACACAGATACACTGCTGATTCTGGACAACTTCAATGTGCTTCCAAAGGACGAACCCTTCTTAAAGGAACTGATGAAGAATGATATGCAGCTATTGATTACCAGCAGATGCAAACTTAAGAATTATGATTCTATAGAAATAAAGGAATTGGATAAAGAAAAAGAACTGACAGAACTGTTCTACAAGCATTGTCCTTCTGCAAAACGTGATCCGGACAGTGTGTCTGCCATTATAGAAGAAGTGAACTGTCATACCCTGACTGTCTGCATGGCTGCTCTTACCTTAGAAGCCAGCGGCATGGAACCGGAAGAATTGTTACAGGAGCTGCGTTCCTGCGGTATCGGGCAGAACATGGAAGAAATCGAGGTATTCAAGGATGATGAATTCTCCTATGCCAGTATGATAGGACACCTTCGCATGTTGATGAAGCTTAATAGATTAAATGAGGACAGTATTGATATCCTCCGTAACCTCTCACTCCTGCCGGTATCAGGAGTTTATAAAAGTGCGTTCAAAATGTGGCTGGAACTGGATTCTCTCAAAAATGTTAATGAGCTGATACGCTATGGCATTATCAGTGAAGATACCGAAAATAAGACGATTGCACTCCATCCTCTCATTCAGGAAGTGGCAATCGCAGAGACCATTCCAACCGTATCAGACTGCCATGTGATGTTAAATCACCTGCATTTGATTTGCCTTGCTCACGGTCTGGATGTAAAAAGACCGGTGACTGTCATGGAATGTCTGAAAAGCATCAACAGACACATCATCCTAGATAACAGGGCTTACTATCTACTGTTCTTACAGGATATGTACCCTTACTTTGACAAATATCTGGATACCGATTATCTGTCGGAGCTGGTAGAACGTATAGAATATGTGATGAATCTTATGAATGATTCGGGCAAGTCGGATGAAACGAGTAAATCGTATAATTCAGATAAATCAGGCACACCAGATATTACGCAAGAAACCAACCACATTTCTGCCTGTGACAAAGCATTATTATTAGATTACAAAGCACAGCTTCTGTTCCCACGCAAGGAATATGATAATGCCATTAAGAAATATAAAAAGGCGATTGCCCTCATGGAAAATTACCATAAGACCAATACTGCGGATGCCCGTTCCGCCAATCTGCTTTCAAACCTGCACAACAACCTCTCTACAGCTTATCTGTTCCGGAAGAAACTGGAAGAAGCCGTATCAGAACTCAAGACAGCTTTCACAGTACGCAGGGAATATGCCAGTCTTGGATTGATAGAGAATAATGATACCCTGCAGCAGACACTCTCACTTGCTAACATGCTGGTGCAGAATAAGGAATATGATTCTGCTCTGGAAATTATTGATTTCTGTGAATCCACCATTGATGAAGTTATGGGTAGAAATAACCTTGATTATGGTATGTGCGAGTTCTATCGTGGTGTCATTGCTTATACCCGTTCTCAGCCTGTGATAGCAGAACAGCACCTGCTTAACGCAGATGCCGTCTTTCATGCTGTTATGAACGAGAACCCTGATAATGATTATTCCAAAAGTACTGCTCGTTATTTGTATAGTTTGTATATGAGATGGGGAAAGAAAGAGCTTGCGGAGCAATATAAAAAAATACTAATCAGCACGCATTAGGTATTGCCATAACAATGATACATATAGTCAGAACACACCCAAATATCAGCATAACGGGTAACGAGGTCATAGAAAACTTGTAGGCTCGGCTGCTGTCCTTTGTTATCGATATTCGCAAGATAGCGCGGGGAGATATATAACTCGTCGCTTACTTTTTTGCGACTTTCTCCGTATTCGTTTCTCGCGGCTTTAATGGCAGCCCCGAAAGCCTTAGCAAGATAGCGCGGGGAGATATATAACTCGTCGCTTACTTTTTTGCGACTTTCTCCGTATTCGTTTCTCGCGGCTTTAATGGCAGCCCCGAAAGCCTTAAAATCATATATTGATACTGGTCTTTTTGCTATAATCATTCACCCTATTACATTTTACTGTTCCCCTTTCTATCTGTTTCTTTGTGCCTGTGCTTCCACCAAAGGATAAACGGAAGAAGCAGAACCAGCACCACTATTAAAAAAATGATTAAAAAGTAATCTCTCGTTCAGCTTCACTCCCTTTCCTCTTTCTTTAAATAAATAACTTATTTCATATTTACTATACATAAATTATAAATTATATATTATATATAATTTATTATCAATATTCCTATTAAATAATTATCTTGACAATGCAAGTACAATCACATTTTTCTGTTATATCATTATTGCGTTTATAAATTTACAGAATTTTTCATTTTTTACATGACAAAATATTGACAATATGCAATGATGACTTATGTAAACCATTGATTTTTCAAAGAAAGCGAGGTATTGCCTATGATGAAAAAACATTTTAAGAAACTTGTAAATCTTGCACTTACTGCTGTTATGGTTATGGGAATGTCTACAACGACATTTGCAAAAGAATCTAATAATATCTCAAATGATACTGTAACAAAAACTAACAATATAATTTACTCCCCAGAATTTCCAGATGCTTATATTGTAACAGAAACATCACCTGCACCTAATAACTATTCACTTAACAACGAATCAAAGCAACTTGATACGATAACAGCAACAGTTTTTGTAGAAGAAACTCTTGCTACCGATAAAAATGAAGATATTTATGTTTCTAATAGTCGTCTTTTATCTAAAGACGAAGTTGAAAATATTGGTATTGATAATTTCTCCAACATTAACACAATGTCTACAAGTCGTGCTGCTAAAAGAACCTATGGAAAATTAACACTTACTTTTTCTGGTTCTCAATCTATCTCTGGAAAAAGCGTCTCATGTAAATTAAATGGAAACGCAAATTGGGACTTTGGGGCTTTTACAAGTTCAGAAAAAAATCCAGCCATAGGTAAAGATTTTATGGGAATTACTTGGTCTGGTTTATTTACTACAAATTCATCTTCATGCTCGGCGACTGATTTAACTGGAAAAGTCACTTATCCTACAATGGTTGACTCTATCGCAAACGGTGGAAGAGTATGGTCTTTTGAAGAAAGTCTTTTTGAAGACCATTTTGCAAATTATAATAAAAATATAAATGCAACTATTAATATCAAAAAGAATACTATGACTGGAAATGGTAACACGGCAGAAGCTGTCTTAAAATATATTCATACCTATCAAAAAACAACAGGTAGTGTTTCTATGAATGTAGGAAGTGATAGCGTTTCGGCTGGATTTACATTAAGTAATGTAAAAAATCAATGGCCTTTAGTTTGCAATATTACCGGAATATATTATTAAACTAACCATAAAAAATAGGTAGTTCAAATTGAACTACCTATTTTTATTTCTTCATGCTCTGGTGGCGTATTCTCTTCTCCGTTTCCAATAATCCAACATATTCTAAATGAATACTGCAAATTATCAATAATATTCATCTTGTTATCATTAGATAATACTGATTCAATATCACTATCATTTATCACACCCCAATCAATCCATTTATATCCATTATCTTCGTATGAACTAAATAAATAATTTTTACTATTCTTGCTCTGTGATAGTTCTCCACTAATTCTTAATATTTCATAAGAAAATATCTTCTTCTTCATAACTGCACATGATAGATTTCCATTCTCATTTATGAAAAACACTATATATTTATTGTCGAATCGAATTTCTTCCAAACATTCATTTGCAGTAGTTTGTGCTGTCATTCCTTTTTGTTCTTTCAAATATTCATATGGTGATTTCTGCTTCAATAAATATATAGTAACAATTAAAAACAGAAAAAAAATCATACAAACACAAAAAAATATTTTCTTTTGTTTCTTATTCATTCTCTTCACCTCATTCTTCATTTAATAATGTCTTATATCCCTGCCAATAGTCAACACTTCCGTCTGCGTATTCCTTGCGAATAATCGCATGGAAACGTCCTATCTGATACTTTCCTACTTTCATCTACCACCACTCTCCTTTATCGTTGTAGTGCCACCATTCGCCGCTTTCATATTCGATACAAAGATACCCGTCCTTATCTATCCAAACCTTTGCTAAGCCACCCTCGTTCCAATGCTCACACGCTTTTTTATGGGCTTCTTTGTTTCCCACTCCGCTTTTGGTCTGCCTTTTGCCACTGGCTTCTCTGAACCCTCGCTTGCTCCTGCACCTATAATCGACTTAAACGCCGCTTCTTGGTCAAATTTTGCCTTTCCTGCCATTACTCTCTACCTCTCCTTTCAAAAATTCCTCTATAAAGGCTTTATAGTCCTCTGATACGGTGGACTTCTCCGCATACTCAAATATATCTGTTCTGTTTGCCTGTGCTTCCTCTACCGCTACCGCTGACCGAATATAGGTCTTATATATCGGTGCAGAAATGTACTCGCTCAACTGTTCCGTAAGTTCCTTTATCTGCTTGCTGATGTTTGCTCTCGGATTGAACCTTGTAAACAGAATACCCGTTATCTTTACATTAGGATTGCAGTACCGCTGTACGCTCCTTACTGTTTCGTTAAGCTGGTTAATTCCTGTTGTGGCAAATATGCCCGCTGTGGTCGGTATCAGAATATCACCTGCCACCGTAAATGCGTTTACGGTCAACACACCCAAAGAGGGCGGCGTGTCTATAATGATATAATCATACTTTTCCGCTACGGGGGCAATAGCTTCTTTCAAACGGTGTTCTTTTCCCGTCTGTGATAACTCTTGCTCTGCTCCTACCAGCATAATGTTTGGTAATATATCATACCCGCCTTTCATACAAAAATCCATTAAAATTATAGCTCAAAATCATTTTATGTGCAATGGAGTTTTTCTTACCGAAAGTGAGTTTGAAAGGCAATCAAAGCCTTGTCATCTGCCACGCCCACGTCTACGAACCGGTGTGATTATCTGCTGTTCCGCTTGTGCTTTTAGCTGCTCCTCTGAAGAATGATTTCTGTTGTATTTCACACGATAATCATATTCCTCGGTAAAATCATCATATACAGACATCTTGTAACGCATACTCCGCATGGATTCTTCGGTATATCCCATTCTGTCCTGATACTTCTTTAGTTCTTCAATTCGGTCATCAGAAGGTGGCGGAAGAAGTTTAGCACGTTTTTCCAGAGAGAGCTTGCGGTATTCTGCTGGAGATGGAAACGGCTTATTTTGAACCGGCACCGTTGACGAATTGTTATCAAGTAATTCGTCTAACTCATCCTCATTATATGGTTCTGCGTCGGTTGAGTTATTTGTTGTGCCAAACTCAGTACTTACCGAGCCTGCGCCTGCATCAAGTCCCTGCCACTCTTTATTGAAGTCATCAAATGCAGCACCATAAAAGAAAGACTCGTCATTCTCCGGTATCTCATGTTTTTCCTGAAACTCGTCATATGCCTCATATACAGAAACATCCGGTTTTCTGGTCGGCTGTGACTCCTGTGTTGGTATCTGCTTTTTAGCCTTAGAAGCAGACTCCTTCACTTCCTCCTCATCCTCTTCCCATCTGGGATAATCCTTCATGGACTGACTGGAATGCTCGATGTCCTGCTCCTGCCTTGGATAATCAAACCAATCCTCTTTTTCCTTCTGTTTCATATATTCCCTGATGCCTGCAACCGTGAATCGCTTACCAAGCTTACTGCCTCGTACTGCCTTTACCTTGCCTCCATTACTGCTACGATAGGGAAGGGCATAGCTAATGGTATTACCTTTCAGCCTTACATTCATATGATAGGTTCTTTCTAACATATTCACCACATCATGAATGTTCTGCGTGGTCGGATCATTCATGGCAAGTCTGATATACACACGCATTTCATCCTTGAAAGAAAGTTTTCCCCTTTTCTGCATATGATTTTCCGCTAAGGTGCGTTCCTCCCTGGTCTTATCCGGATTGTAGAAGCTGTCACGGACAGAGTGTGTCAAGCCCCGGCTTCTGCACTGTTCTCCAAAATATTCCGACATTTCCACCAGCTCCTTCGGACCTCTCCGAAAGGAAGAACCATCCTTCTGATTACAGTTATTTACCAGAAAATGCACGTGAACATGCTCCGTATCCACATGAACCGCAAACAATACCTCAAATCCCTTTTTCCAGAAGAACTCACGAGCAAAGTCCTCTGCCATCTTGTAAGCCTCTGCATAAGTCAGCTTATCATTGTCCTCCGGATGAAAGGATATTGATAGCTTCTGTGCCAGAATGTCCCGCGGGAAGAACCGGCTATACTTCTTCTGATGCATTTTCCTTGTCATAAGGACACTGTTTGCAAAGTTATCCCGATTGCAGCCAAAAGCATTATATAACTCCGACTTTGTCTTGATAACACTGGAACTTAGCTGTTCCTTCTTCTTCCCCAGAATATAATCTGCAGCACTGTGAAGCTGTGCCACAGACTTGCATGGAGCATATTTTACATTGACATTTCCATATACCGCCATCTAACTCACCACCTTTTCATATAGTTTTAATACTGAGTCTTCCAACCGCCGGAATACTCTCTGGAACGGTTCAAATGCTGTCATGGATATCAAATCCGGATAGGCATTGATATTCCTTGCCAGCTGGTTGATATTGACTCCCTGCTTTTTCAGTTCGTAGCAGACCTCATTCATGACCTCCATAAACTGCTTTAATGTTGTCCCGTCAATCTGCCTGCCCTTGTTGCCCCGGAGCAGATAGTCGATGAAATCAGCGGAAGTCTTATATCCGCTCTCCTTCATCTGTGATTCAAATTCCTGTTTTACACGGTAATCCACACGAGAATAGATTACCTCGTCTCTTGTTCGTTTCCCCATAGTGTCCTCCTTCTTTTTATCTGTAAAAAAAGCCACAAAACTCATTGGTTGAATTGGCATTGCTGCCTTTTCTTCCAATTGTTTCATGGCTTCATTTTTTGGTATTTTCAGTTATTGTGTTTTGGCTACGATTGCACCGGATTATGGCTACATACTAATAGAAATTGTGGTCTGCACCGGTAAATTGCAGTGTCATGCCCCTGTTGTGGTTCTACTGTTGCTCTGCTTTGTAGCCATTTGGTTGCAGATGTTGTCTAAACTGTATCTGTTATAGCTATACTGTCCATAAGAACCGCTATCATCTGCATCCGTCTTGGTATTTCTTCGTAGCCTTTGTGTAAGCGATGCTTCGTCAGCAGGGCACATCATCCCCACAGGTCTGCCTGACGGAAAAAAGACTCCGTCAGACAGACAAAAGCAGCCCTTCGCTTACCGCTTCGGACTGCTTTTTTTCACATCTCTACTACTTATTGAAATCTTCTATTCCCTTTCCGATGTGGTGGGGATGATATAGGCAGGTAGTACCGCTGGCTTGCCAACTCGTCAAAAATAAAATCAGGGTCCCCTCCGGTACCCTGATTTTATTTCCGCCTCATTGTCTGCGCCATCGGTGCTACCTGCTCATGGGCTACGCCCCCGAGACCCCCAGACAGAAAGACACACCATCTACAAAGGGGATGGTGTGTCTTTCTGTCTTTACTGCAATTGTACCCGGGAATGTAGCCGATGTTTACTTGGATAATTGAATTGATTATCATCGGCTATATCCTTCTTGCTTCTACCCTCATTACAAAACAATAGAATTCTTTCTGTAATATCAGTCTGTTAGACTTGGGGGGGTGACTTGGGGGGGGACTTGGGTGTTACCCACCCCAAGTCATTATCCCTCTTTATGATTCGTTTTCTTCTGTTTCTATATCCAGCCTCTGTAAAATATCATATATCACACCAGAATCGTTTAATAAGCTTATAGCAAAACATTTCTTTCCTGCATCTTTTAATGATGCACCAATGTGATACGCTTTTTTGTCATCAATGATTAAAAACCTGTCATGAAATACACCTGTGTAGTTCACTTCAAGTTTGGGATACTGTTGATTGAAAGTTTCAATATCTTTTTCTGACAATCTGGTTTTTCTAACTGTGTAAATCGTTACCGATACATTCTCTTTCTTCTTGGACAGAATATTTAAAGTTCCCACATCGACATAATTATCGACCAATACAAGACTTTTCGTTGCACTAGCTACCAGATCTATCAGTAAGCTAAACGCATCATATATCTGTCCATCAAAAAAGATTTTCTGCTGTGATTCTTCGTGGTCAGAAATATATGCAAATACTTTATCAAATTTCTCATTTGTTTCATTTTGATAAGTTATCTGTCTTTCTTCTATTGCATTCATGCGATCATACAAAAGTGACGTGTTTGCCATATATTTACGCATTTCAACAAATGTTTCCATTATCCTGATACTGACTTGTATTGCAATATCACTCCTCAGCACCGCAGAAAGCATTGCAATACCTTGTTCTGTAAAAACATATGGCAGATATCTTCTTCCACCTCTCCCTTCTTTTGAGGTCACAAATTGTGACCTCAAAGAGTCGTACTCTTCCTTTTTTAGTTGAAACCTGAAATTCTCAGGAAATCTTTCAATATTTCTTTTTACAGCCTGATTAAAAGTTTTTGTTTCAACTTGATACAAAATTGCCAAGTCACTATCGAGCATTACCTGTTTTCCTCTAATAACATATATAAGACTCTGAATATGACTCACTTCCATAACCCTATCCTTTACATCTGAATTTACGTCAATCAATTCACTATTATCTTTTGCCATCGAATCCTCCAATCCATTTTTGAAGTCGCAAATTGCGACTTCAAGTCTACAATCTGTGTACTCATTCTGAGGTCACAAACTGTGACCTCAAACAGTATCATCGTGTTCCTTCTTGTTTTGCTTCCCAAATTGCTGTTCATACATAATCTGATACTTTTTCAACCGTGGAATATATTCAGGAGGCTTTCTTCGACCCGCTTCCCACTCTTCCACCGTTCGAAGTGGTATCTGAACCTTTATCTCACACACTCATTGTGTGGTTAATTATATCATGCCACTTCTTCTTTTATCAATTGAAAATCAACACGAATCCATAATTTACACACCAAACGAGTAATCCAGAAACTCATTCTCTTCTGGCTCCGACAGTTCTTGCTTTACAACTTCTATCGGTTGTTCACTGCCCTGTATCGGTTCCGTAACTAGCTTTACCCCCACCGATGCCTCAGCTCCCGGATTTCCCTGCTGATACGGATAAGACATTATCCCACCAGCCTGTAGTCCTGCCTGAAAAAATGCCTGCTGTTGCATCTGATACATGGCTGCAAGTGCCGGAAGATTTGAAAGAAGCTTCTGCTCCACAGTCTGCACCAGTCTGTCTGCAAAGGCATCTTCCTTTTCCCGACTCTCCAGATATGGATCGTTTTTCTTGGCAAGATGCCTTTCATAATAATCATTAATCGCAGCCACCACAAAAGCATTCTGCGACTTAAAGTCCTGTTCCACTTCAGCGGAGTGCAGGCGTTCCCACGCCTGCACGCCTCCCTCATCCGTCATATTGAAACGGATGTTGTGATTCCTGTAGTGCTTTGTCATATTGCCTCACCTACCTTCTGCCTGCTCTTTCCTGATGTCTTAAAAGCATATAGCAGTAATACTCATAGCCCTTTGCATTAGCACGGATATCATGATTAAAAATGGTGGTGTCCGGATTATAACTTCCAAACTGTTCTACCAGTCTTGCTCCGCCACCCATGAAGTAAACCTTCATCAGCTTCTCATTATATTCATGGTCACGAAGCTTCTGAAAAATCTCCTCCACATAGTCACAAATTGCCTTTTCCACGAGTGATGCATGTGGCTCCGGCAGTTCAATCTTCCCGCTACGAAGAATATTATCAATTACATCATCCATAAGATTGTCTCCCGTTTTGTCCTGCACCATATTGTGAATCTTCTGAAAACACTGGAACACACCAAGCTTCTCGGTCCATGCCTTGCTTTCCATTGGTCTACCGTTATTCAGATACATCAAATTCATGGTGCCATTTCCAATATCTGCAAGAAGTGTCACCCCTGCAAAATCCTTCAGATTCTCTGTCACTGCCGAGTAACACTGCGGCATAACTGTACAGCCAGCGAATTCAATATAATAAAGTCTGTCTTTATAGCCGACCTCTACGCTGCTGTTTCTAAGCATATATCTCTTAAAGTCCTCCCTCTGTGCCTGCACCCATTTCAGAGGAAGCCCAACTGCAAGATGAATCCTTGCCCTGTTTACAGAGTCTGTCATTCCTCTTGCTTCCAGTTCCTTTACAATAGCCGCAAGTGTCAGCATATAATTGTCGTCATCAGTCTGCTTATCTGCCACAAAACCCTTTCTTCCCTCTCCAATGACATAATATCCACCATCGTACTCGATATAATCTCTGCTTAACACAGGTGCGCTGTCATACTTTGCAATTGCTGTCTTAAAGCATCTTCTGGCTGTTTTCATATTTCCGTAGCCATTATCCACACCGATAATCAGTGCTCCGTTCATACTGTATTCTCTAATCTTCTCTGTCATATAATCCTCTCTTTCTCCGGCATCTGTGCCGGTAACCAAAATAAAAAAGTCCATGCATCTGTATCTCTACAAACACATGGACGAATCAACTGCCACTCTTGATATTTAGCGTATCCTTCCTACGAATTACTACACACTTTACTACACACTTTTTTCATCAAATTACACCATTTTATGATAAGTTACGATAGTTTCCTCTCAAATTAAAAATGCCCTCAAAGCCTGTAAAATCAAGCATTTGAGGGCATTCACAAGGGTTAAGATAAAGGAGCAGGTAGGAAATCTATAAACTCTTTCTTATATGCTTCCATGTATGAAACCTCCTGAATATGTCAACAGTGAAATATCACTTTTTTCTTTTACCTAATTTCTTATGCTACCATACTTCCCTGAAAACCTCAATGCATTTTTCTTAATGGCGCCGGTCTATACCAGCATTATTATAATAAGCTGCTTTTTCCTGATACATTCTGCGTTCAGCTTCCATCAGCAAGAGGTCAAATCCACGCTCCCAGCTTTCCTGCCATACTGATCCGACTGCCATTACTACATCTTTTTTCTTCATGCCAGCCTTCATACGTTCTATCCGCTGCTTCAGTTCCTCTTCTCCGATACCTGCACACAGTGCCAGAAGTTCATCCCCTCCAATACGGAACAGTCCATAGTCTGAAAATTCCTCACGGAGTAATTCGCCGGCACGCAGAATGAGCTGGTCACCTGCCTGATGACCTAAAGTATCATTTACCCTTTTCAGTCCTGTAATATCGCAATACACCACACCAAAGCATGAAGTCCCTGATGCATCTGTAACATACTGTTCCATGGCGAACCGGTTTCCAAGTTTCGTAAGCTGGTCACTATAGCTCATCCGTTCCAATTCCCGCACCAGATTACGCCTTCTGATGCTGGAGACAATAAAATATCCCATAATCTGAAGCATATTAGAAGTATAATCCAACATTTTTTCGGGAGGATTATCAACTCCATAAAAACCGATGATTTTCTGACCTTCATACAGTGGAACTACTACCAGCGTTGAAATATTCTGTTGTTTCAGATTCTCATACTGCAGTGGATCACTCTCACGTATATTTTCCAGATTACCAATGATAATATTTTTGCCTTCCCTAAAATTGCGGTACCAGTTCTCGCATACTTCAGCCGGAACATTCTGCAAATTATCTTTCTCAGGCCTGATACCATTCGCTACCCATTCATAGGTGTTATCGTCATTTCCCAATAAGTTTTTTTCAAAAATATAGGTACGTTCTCCATTCAATGCCTTTCCAAGATATTCCAGGATAATTTCCAGTGACTGTTCTGATGTAGGGGCATTTAACGCAATTCTTATGCCCTCATTTATAATAGCCTCCATATTTTCATAGTTTTGAATCAGACTTCCCTGTTTTTCTTCGTTGCTGACATCCAGTGCAATTTCTACCCGGTAACGTCGACCATCCTGTTCCAGCATAGTATCCTTCAACAACAGATGTTTGCCAAGAACCGGATTATAATACTTCCATTCTTTAAACTCACCTTCTACCAGTTCCTGATTATTGCACATACTACAAGGGGCGGCATTATGCTGCATCACCTCATAACATTTCTTTCCTTTTATTTCCTCCTGGGTCTGAAATCCAAAGTTTTCCCGTGTTTTCCGGTTCATATACACAAGCTCATATGTATCAACATCTGAGACATATACAAGTTCATCAAGATTTTCAAAGAAATTCCAAATCTTTTCCACTGTTTCTATCCTTTCTGGCAATTACATTCCTTTAGGCGGTTGCGAAAGGGGACAAAAAGATGATTGCCCCAATAATATCACGGGATTACAGGAGATTTATCTTTATCCGGTATGAAATGCCAACAGTTCTTATAATGCGTGTTTTTCTTGATTATAAACTGTCTTTCCGGTTGCTTTGGCTGAATATCGACGCTGTCCGCCGGGTACAGATGCCACATAATGCCTGCAAGGGGCACAGGGGATTTCGGTATGCGTTGCTTTTTGTCTGGCAACCGGCACAAATTCACATCCATGTTCAATTGTGCCTCGCTGGTACATCCCTGTACCAGCGTTGCCTGTTGCCAGACGAAATTCCCAGTGCCCCTAACAGCCCTTATCAGGCATCTGTGTTTCGGCGAACTGTGTCGATATTCTGACAAACATTGGAAAGACTGTTTTCATAACAAAAAGAAAAACACGCATTTTAGAACTGCGGTATTTCGTAGCAAAAGATAATCCCCTGTGAATCCCGTGATATTCTTCCGGCAGCATCAAAAACAGTCCCATTAATCAGTGACTGCACCAATCAGTTCATTGATATCTTCAACTCCATTATTTTCCATATAATCCTGTATACCATTGATAATATCAATCGTTGCGGTAGGATTGGTAAAGTTTGCAGTTCCCACAGATACTGCGGTTGCTCCTGCCAGTATCAGTTCCAATGCATCTTCCGTGCTCTGTACACCTCCCATTCCGATAATCGGAATATTCACTGCCTGGGCTGCCTGATATACCATACGCACTGCAATTGGATGCACTGCCGGTCCGGACATCCCACCAGTTCTGTTTGCCAAAGCAAATTTTCTGCGGTTTACATCAATCTTCATTCCAGTCAGTGTATTAATCAGGGAAATTACATCTGCTCCGCCTGCTTCTGCCGCTTTTGCCATCTCTGTAATATCCGTTACATTCGGGCTCAATTTCATAATAACCGGCTGTCTTGCATATTTTTTCACTTCTTTTGTAATTTCTTCTACAGAAGCAGCATTCTGTCCAAAGGCAATACCGCCTTCTTTGACATTTGGGCAGGAAATATTGATTTCCAGCATATCTACCGGCTGTTCGGCCAGTCTTTCCACAACTTCTATATAATCGGAGGCTGTTTTTCCACAAACATTTACAATAATGCGTGTGTCATAGTGGGTAAGAAATGGAATATCACGCTGTACAAATACATCAATACCAGGATTCTGTAAACCGATAGCATTTAACATTCCACCGTACACTTCTGCCACACGAGGGGTCGGATTCCCCGGCCATGGTACATTGGCAACACCTTTCGTCACTACTGCACCCAGTTTATTCAAATCTACAAATTCACTGTATTCCTGACCGGAGCCAAAGGTTCCGGATGCTGTCATAATCGGGTTCTTCAATAATACTCCTGCTAGATTTACTCTTGTATTCATTAAAGTTCCACCTCCTCAGCCCGGAAAACCGGTCCTTCTTTACATACACGTTTGTTATTGACATTGGAATGTTCATCCTTGTCCTTAGACTGGCACACGCAGGCTAAACAGGCTCCGATTCCACAAGCCATACGTTCTTCCATGGAAATCCAGCACTCAATCTGTTTCTCTTTTGCATATTCCTTAATAGCTGCCAGCATCGGCTTTGGCCCGCAGGCATAGATAATATCTGCTGTCAGCCCATTTTCACGGATGGCATCCAATACATTTCCTTCTGTCCCGGCACTTCCGTCCTCAGTTGCCACATAGACTTCTCCTTCTTCACGAAATTCATCCATCAGGAAAAGTTCATCCCGGAAACCAAGTACCATCTGCTTTTCACAGTCCAATTCTTTTGCCAGCTCTAACATTGGCGGAATACCAATTCCACCACCAATTAAGAACGCTTTCTTTTCTTTCTTCGGAAATCCATTTCCCAGCGGTCCTGTTATATTAAGAATTCCGCCGGTATGCATACCGGAAAACTCTTCTGTTCCCTTTCCAACTTTACGGTATACCAGACGGATGGCATTATCCTTTTTATCAATTTCACAGATACTGATTGGTCTTGGAAGCAGCCTGCTTCCTTCATTACAATATACAGATACAAACTGACCTGCTTTTGCATGTGCTGCAATCTCTTCCGTACGCAGCCACATACTGTAAATGTCATCCGCAATTTCTTCCTGGCGGATAATAATCGCCTGTTCTTTAAACTTCTCTGCCATCTTCTTCTCCTATCTTGCCTGTAAAGCTCCATCGATATCTTTTATCATTGCCTCTACTGCTGCTCTGGATGCATCTGCAAAATGTTCTGTTCCAAAAGATGCATAAGCCTCCTGCTTATATGCTGCAATGATTCCACGGGATGAATTGACAATTGCACCCAGTCCGTTTTCGTCGAAGTAATGTACTAAGTCCGCTCCTTTTCCACCCTGGGCACCGTATCCCGGAACCAGGATAAAGCTCTTTGGCATTACTTTACGAAGGACTTTTCCTATCTCCGGATAGGTTGCTCCTACTACTGCTCCCACATAGCTGTAGTTATCTCCCATGACTTCTTCGCCCCACTGTGCTACCTTTTCACCGACATATTCATACAGTGGTCTGCCATCAATTAATCTGTCCTGGAATTCTCCACTGGATGGATTGCTGGTCTTAACTAAAATGAAGATACCTTTTTTCTCTTCTTTACATACTTCCAGGAAAGGCTTGATTCCGTCTGAACCAAGATATGGATTAACGGTTGCAAAGTCTTCATCAAAAGCAGAAAGCTTCTTACTTCCCACCTGGACTTTACCAAGATGTCCCACTGCATAAGCTGCGGATGTAGAACCGATATCGCCACGTTTTACATCTCCGATTACCACAAGGTCTTTGGAGTGGCAGTAATCTACTGTCTTCTGATATGCTTTCACACCCTCTGTTCCAAACTGCTCATACATGGCAATCTGTGGTTTTACAGCAGGAATCAGATCATAAGTGGCATCTACAATTGCTTTGTTAAACTGCCAGATTGCTTCTGCTGCACCCTCTAAAGTCTCACCACACTCCTTAAATGCTGCTGCCTTAATATGTTCCGGAACATAATCTAACATCGGATCTAAGCCGACAACGATTGGTGCATGGGTTTTCTCGATTTTTTTAATTAATTTGTTAATCATATCTTTAAGCCTTTCTTTTTCTTATTCTTCTGCTGCATCATATACAATTTTGCCGTCACAGATAGTCATCATTACTTTACCGGTTACTTTTCTGCCGTGGAATGGTGTATTCTTTGCTTTCGACCAGAACTTGTTCTTATCAATGGCATAAGTGCATTCCGGATCAAAAAGCATGACATCTGCCATTCTTCCCTCTTCCAAAGTTCCTTTCTTCAAATGAAGAATCTGTGCCGGGTTATAGCTCATCTTCTCTACCATCTGCATCGGTGTTAAGTATCCACCCAGCACGAGTTCTGTATAAGTCAGTGCTGCTGCAGTTTCCATTCCAACGATTCCGAATGGTGCCTTTACCATGCTGCTATTTTTTTCATCTGCTGTATGCGGTGCATGGTCTGTAGAAATGACTTCCATGGTTCCGTCGGAAAGTCCCTTTTTCAATGCCTCCACATCCTCTTTACGGCGGAGTGGCGGATTCATCTTATAATTGGTATCTCCCTCTACCATATCATCTGATGTCAGTGTAAAATGATGCGGACATACCTCTGCGGATACCGGAATATGCTCTAACTTGGCATATTTTACCATGATTACACTGTTCTTTGTGGAGCAGTGGCAAAGATGCAGGTGTGCACCGGTATCTTTGGATAACAGGATATTTCTTGCAATCATGATATCTTCTACAGAATTGGTAATTCCAGCCAGTCCCCACCGTTTTGCATTCTCATCCTCGTTGACCACGCCGGAGCCAACCAGATTCTTATCTTCGCAATGTGACAGTACCGGAATGTTACAGTCTCTTGCTACCAGCATGGCATCTCTTGCAAGAAGTGAATTCATGACTGATTTGCCATCTTCACTGATTGCAGGGCTTCCTGCCTCCACCATCTCTTTGATGTCAGCTAATTCCTCTCCCTGCTGTCCTTTTGTTACAGCACCAACCTGTAATACATGCACCAGTCCGACATTTTCTGCCTTATGATGTACATAACGTACCACATCAGCATTATCTACCACCGGCTTGGTATTTGGCATTGCAAGTACCGTAGTATATCCGCCTCTTGCTGCGGAACGGGTTTCTGTTTCAACATCACCCTTATGAGTAAATCCTGGATCCCGCAAATGCACATGCATATCAACGAGTCCCGGCATTACATACAGTCCTTTGGCATCGATAGTCTTCTCTGCCTTTTTCTTGATATTTTTCCCTCTTTTGGTAATGACTCCATCTTCTATGAAAAGGTCCATTACATCATCTGTTTTCGTAGCCGGATCTAAAATGCGGCCACCTTTTATTAAGATTGTCATGTGGAATACCTCCTGTTGCTCCTATTTTAGCATACAAGCAGTTCTGGGGCAATCTGCTCATGCATGTATTTTCTCAAATAGCTCCGGAGGTACATATGCTTCTATACGGATTCCCTCCGGCAGATATTCTTCTGCTATTAATTCTCCTGTTTCTCTTATCTGCTGCAGCAATCCACCCTTGTCATATGGCAGCACTGTCTCAAGATAGTGTTTGTTCTCCCGCAGTATCCGGGCGAGGCAGTCTTTCAATTCTTCTAGTCCATCACCTCTTGCTGCAGATACCCGTAAAGTAATATCTGCCCTGCCATCCCGCAATGGTTCCCGGTCTGTAATGGCATCCTGCTTATTAAACAATGTCAATATCTTTTTATCTGTAACCTCTAACTGGTGCAATGTCTCATATACAATATGCATCTGCTTGGCAGCCTGTGGATTGGATGCATCCACCACATGAATGATAAAATCTGCATACTTAGCTTCCTCTAAAGTACTACGGAAGGCATCAATCAGATGATGCGGCAGTTTTCGGATAAACCCTACCGTATCCGTAAGCAAAAGCTTCTGGCTTCCCGGAAGTTCTAACATTCTGGTAGTCGGGTCTAAGGTTGCAAAAAGTTTATCCTCTGCAAGAATTCCAGCTCCGGTCAGAGCATTTAAAAGGGTTGATTTACCGGCATTGGTATACCCTACAATCGCTGCCACCGGAACATGATTCCGCTGTCTTGCCACACGATTCACTTCCCGGTGCCGTTTCACTTCCTCTAACTCCCGTTTGAGCTGGCTGATTCTTGATGCAATCAGACGACGGTCTACCTCTAACTTTTTCTCTCCCGGACCTCTCGTTCCAATTCCTCCTCCCAGCCTTGACATACTCTTTCCTATGCCGGAAAGACGACTCATGCGGTAACGAAGCTGTGCCAGTTCCACCTGTATCTTTCCTTCACTGGTAGATGCTCTGGCAGCAAAAATATCAAGGATAATTAAGGTTCTGTCCATCACTTTTACGTTCAGGGCATCTGAAAGATTCCGAAGCTGTGCCGGGCTTAGTTCGTCATCGCAAACAATTCCTGTTGCATTGGTCCATGCAATTTCATCCAGCAGTTCTTCTACTTTTCCGCTACCAATATAAAGCCCCGGATGTATTGTCTGACGGTTCTGGATTACCCTGCCCACCGTTACTGCTCCGGCAGTCTTCACCAGCTCCTCCAATTCATCCAGGGAGTCTTCTGTATCATCGCCATCCTGGCTGCTTACGCCAACCAGGATGACTCTTTCTTCCATTTCATTGTTTTCAAAAAATTCAGGCATAAAATATCCTTTTCTTACTTTCTGTTTATGCAAACACACTCTGTCCGTTCTGGGATAATCCTGCAGAAATATTTAAAATTGCTGCAAAATCATTCTGTAATTCATTTGAGCATTTCTCTGCTTCCAGATAAATTTCTTCTGCTCTTTCCGCGTTCTCATCGAACAGTGCCTGCTGCACTTCTTTTCCATATCCATGGAATCTTCTGTGTTTCTCTGCCAGTGCATTCCAGGCCGGTGCAATTGCCGGATTTTCCGGATGCATGGAATAGTAAAAATGACCAAAGCCGCATTTTGTATCATCAAATTGTAACGTAAGGACATTCTTCTCAGTTACCATGGTATGTAAAGTCTCAAGCCATGCCCTATGTGCTTCCATTGCTTTTTGTACATAAGCATCAAAAACTGCATTATCCATACGGTAAAATGCATCACGGCTCATTTTTCCTATAACCTTCGCCACATTATCCATACCCGTTTCAACCTGGGTTAATGGTTCTACCGAACCTTTTAAATTTCCATTTATAACGGTCAGCAATTCTGCATCATTGCTGAGATTACTGCACTGGTCTTCAATACAGGACACCTGGGTTTCCAGCACATTCATGGAGCTACTGATTTCTTCACTGATACCAGCAAGGGAACCAATCGATTCGCTGATGGTTCCAACATTTTTCTTGTTCTCGTCATTAATATTCCATACAGCATTAATCTTCTGATCAATATTGTCAAGAGATGTAATTGCAACATCCACACTCTTAGAACTCTTCTCAGAAGCATCGCGGATTCCTTCTACGAATTCACCCATATTTCCAGTTAACTGTTTGGTTCCCTCTGCCAGCTGACGGATTTCTTCCGCTACAACGGCAAATCCCTTTCCTGCTTCTCCTGCTCTTGCTGCCTCGATTGATGCGTTCAATGCCAGCAGGTTGGTCTGTTCGGAAATTGCATTGATACCTTCAATGACTTCATTCATATGATTGATAACATCCATCAATGCATCCATATTCTTCTTCATTTCTGTGGATTCTGAGATTGCATCTTTGGATAAATCCCGGATAGCTGTCAGTTCTTCCTGGCCATTCTCTATCTTCTTATAAATATCAGTAGTTTTCTCTGATACATCAACAATTGTATTGGTCAGACCCTCATGGGCATTTCTTACTTCCTCTGCAATACTGGATGTTTCTGCTGCTGCATCATGGATTGCCTTTGTTGCTGTATTGACATCCTCTGCTGTCGTTGTCATCTTTACGGTATCATGTCCGACTTTCAGGCCTAAGGCACTCATTGTCATAACTGCCTGCATATCTTCCACATATACCTGTGCAAGCTGACGTCTGCCAGCGCTCATGCGTTCATACATATTCTGCAGTTCCGGTGAACCTGCAGCATAATTCTCTTCTTTCATCTCACTAATTGACTGAACCAGATTTATAATTTTTTTATTCTTTCCCAATGCCATATATTTCCTCCAATCAATGCACTTTCTGTGCATTACGTTATACTACTAATTTTGTACTGAATCTTACCGATTGTCAACGACATTTTGTGATATTTTTCCAAAAAATTCAACTTTTTTTGCAATTTCTTTATGCAGAAAATATTTTCAAAAACATTACCAATGCCTGATAATCTCTCATATCTGCCAGTTCTCTTGCAGAATGCATGGCAAGCATCGGAATTCCAATATCCGCTCCCTGCATTGGCAGATAGGAAACCACAATCGGTCCAAGGGTCTGTCCACCCGGCATGCCGGAACGGTTTACCTGCACCTGATATGGAATATCTGTCTTTTTACAAAGCTGCATCACCACCGCTGTTGCCTCACTGTCAGAAAGATACCGCTGGCTGGCAGAAGTCTTTACGGTAATTCCTTTTCCCAATATCACATCATTCGTAATATCTGATTTATTTGTGTAATTCGGGTGTACGGCATGAGCTCCGTCTATAGACAAGAGAAAGCCTCCCCGGAGCATATCATTTACCTCTGTTTCTGCCATTCCAAAGGCTGCACCAATCTTCATTATGATATCCTTAAGAAGACTGCTGTCTGCTCCCTGCTTGGAGCGGCTGCCGATTTCCTCATTATCAAATAATCCTGCCACAACCAGTGAATCTCCGGTCGTTTTTTCACACATTGTCTCCACAATTGCTGCTACCGATGCCAGATTATCGATTCTCGGAGAAGAAAGAAGCTTCTTATCACTTCCTATTAATTCCGGTTCATCCATATTGGTAAGAAATAAATCATAGCTTAAAACCTCATTTGCCTCTGCCCCAAGCTGTTCTTTTAAGTAATCCGTGAAAAAATTCTCTGTAACGTCTCCGTCCTGCTCTATTCCAAGCAGTGGAAGCAGTTCTCTTTGCATATCATATTCCTGTTTTCCGCCTGCCTCACGGTTCAGGTGTGGTGCTAATGACGGAATCACTGCTGCCGGTTCCTCACTTCCGAAAAGCTTTACTTCCGGTGCAAATGGATGTTCCGATTCTAATACCACTTTCCCATAAATTCCAAGTGGACGGTCAAACCATGTATTTTTGAGCATACCGCCATATGGCTCCACATTTAACTGCCTGTAATCCTTCGTCTTCACTTCAGGATTCGGTTTTATTTTAAAACATGGAAAATCTGTATGGGCCAGCATCAGGCGGAGTGCCGTCTTTCTGTCCAGCTGTTCCGGAACAGCGAATGCTGCTACCATACCGGAATACGGTCTTACATAGTATTTACCGCCTGCATGAAGCTGCCAGGATTCCTGCAGCTTTAATTCTTCATACCCTGCCTCCTGTAACTGCTTTCCTGTCCATTCTGTTACATGATATGGTGATTTTCCCTTTGACAATAGTTCTGTTATTTTCTGCATGCCATACGCCTTCCTTACATGAATCTGTCTATTACAAGCGCCACTCCGTCTTCATCATTGGAAGTGGTAATATAATCTGCGACCTCTTTTACCTCCGGCTGTGCGTTTGCCATTGCCACACCAAGCCCGGCAAATGCAATCATAGACTTGTCATTAAAGCCATCTCCACAGCAGATCATCTGCTCCTTCTTTTCTCCCAGATATTCTAACAGTTTTCCAAGAGAATATGCCTTATCAATGGATGGTGGAACAATTTCTAAGAAAAACGGTTCTGAGCGAAAAATGTTTAATTGTTCTCCAAAGGTCTGCCGCATCACATCCTGTGCTTTTGCAATCTTTTCCGGTTCTCCTGTCATCAGGAATTTATTTACCGGATAATCTACATATTCTGCGAAATTATCTACCTCTTTTATCGGCATTCCGTTAATTTTTCCCTCGTTACGGCTATATTCATTCACTCCGTTTCCATGGATGATGGTATTTCCTTTATAAGTAAGCACGCCTACACCCAGTCTGCATGCCTGCTCATACACTGCCGGCACCAGTTCTACCGGTATTGTCTTATTGTATACAATCTCTCCGGTCTCATAATTAATAATCTTTCCACCATTAAATGCCAGTACAAATCCGCCATAGCTCTTCAAATCCAGTTCGTCTGCCAGCTTTACGATGCCCCCGGTAGGACGGCCGGATGCCAGCACTACTTTTTTCCCTTCCTTTTGAATCCGCATCAGTGCGTCTTTCGTCTTTGGTGTAATGACTTTCTTTGAATTGGTTAAGGTGCCATCTAAATCCAGCACGATAATCTCATAGGTTTCGCTCATTTTCGTATTGTTCCTCTCTGCCTTTTTCCCTCGTTTTCCTGTCCCATACATTTTGCCCTTTTTGCTTAACGTGTCATCAAAAACAAGTATTCCCGGGCAGCTTCTTCGTCATTCGGATAATTCTTTGTATAATCCTCCATCTCGCTTTTTGCAGATGTGAAATCTCCGCTCTGTTCATATGCCAGTATCAGATTACGCTGCGCCTCCTGCTTCTGTGAGCCTGCATCTAAATCCAGTGCCATCTTAAGATAGTTTATTGCACTGTCATAATTACCTTTTTCTAATTCCATTCCTCCCAGACAGATCAATGCTGTCGGATTATCCTGATTTTCATCGATATATTCTTTATATAATCCGGCTGCCTTCTCATCTTCGCCTTTCACTTCATAGAGCTGTGCCATATACAAAGAAGCTTCCGTGCTCTTTTTATTAATAGCTGTCGTAAGCTCTGTTTCCGCATTATCATAATCTCCCAGTAATAGATAAATTCTGCCTCTCTGGGCATAGTCCTCCGCTGATTTACCACCTGCTTCAATACCTTTTTTCAGATACTCCTGACCTTCGGTCTGCATTCCTGCGGCATAACACTCCTGGTACAAAGCAATATACATTTCATAGTCACTGCCGGCATACTGTGCTGCCAGATTAAAATTTTCTTTTGCTTTATCCATGTCATTTTCTTTCCGGTACAGTTCTCCTAACAGGAAATATGCCTGGGCATTTTTCTTGTCATAATTGATTAACGCCTGATAGGTCTCAATGGCATCCTCTTTCTTTCCTGCGGCATACTGTGCTGCTGCTTTATAATAACAGGTATCTATTTCTTCTTCTCCCACAACTGCCAGCGACTGGTCCAGTGCATTCTGAAATGCATCAATGGCGCCTTCATAGTCACCCTCCTGCATACAGTTGATGCCTATCTGCCGATATGCATCTTTATTATTCTGTGTCTCATCCTCCTCACAGCCGGCCAACAGTAGTCCTGTGGCAAGTACAACTGCCATATATTTTATTTTCTTCATAATTGCCTCGCTTTCATCCGCTTTAGTATAGCAAATTAAGGCTCTTCTTTCAACCTCGCCCCGGCTTGTTTTTCTTCGTTTCCTGTGATACACTGCAAGAAAAATCATGAGTTATTCTCATGCATATGGTTAGGCGATTGCGAAGCGGGACAGAAAGGATTCCGACAAAAAAATTTTGCGGCATTCCAAGGGAATCTGATTTTCTTTGATGTGAAATGCCAACCGTTCTTAGTGGTTTATTTTTCTTGATTATAAACTGTCTTTTCACTTGCTTTGACAGAATCGGGGCACTGTCCATCAAGGGCGGATGCCACATAATGTCTGCAAGGGGCACTGGGAATTTCGGCATACTTTTTCTTTCATCTGGCAACCGGCACAAATTCACATCCATGTTCAATTGTGCCTCGCTGGTACATCCCTGTACCAGCGTTGCCTGCTGCCAGATGAAATTCCGGGTGCCCCTAACAGCCCTTATCAGGCATCCGTACTTTGACGGACAGTGTCCCGATTCTGCTCAAACATGGAAAAGACTGTTTTTATCGTAAAAAGAAAAACGAACCACTTAGAACGGTGGTATTTCATCATCCGAAAAACAGTGTCTTGGAATACCGCAAAACTTCTTTACCGGCAGCTCCTGTCCCCTTTCGCAATCGCCTGACCAGAATCAGATAAGAAAAGAGGTTTTACTATGTCAGAAAACGAAGCAAAAGAAACCATGCAGGACTTTGAAGCAGAGCTTGAGGCTTCCTTCCGGAAAATCAACGAAGGAGACATCTTAACCGGAACCGTTATCTCTGTGGATGAAGACGCCATCACATTGGACTTAAAGTATTATGCCCCGGGAATCATCAAAGCAGATGAAGTCAGCAACGACCCATCCTTTGTCATTGACGAACACATTCATCCGGGAGATGTCTTAGAAGCAACGGTCATCCGCCGGGATGATGGAGAAGGCAACATTTTACTTTCCATGAAAGAAGCCAACGAAGTGCTTGCCTGGGATAAGTTAAAAGAGCTGTTGGAAAACGAAACCGTTGTTACCGTAAAGGTCAGTGAAGCGGTAAAAGCCGGTGTGGTTGCATACCTTTATGGCATTCGCGGATTTATTCCGGCTTCACAGATTACCACAGCCTATGTAGAAGATACCGAAAGCTATGTTGGCAAAGAATTAGAAGTCCGTGTCATTACTGTAGACGAGGAAGATGACCGTCTGGTGCTCTCCGGTAAATCCATTGCTCTTGAAAAAGAAACAGAAGAAAGAAATCATAAGATTGCCATGCTTGTTCCAGGAAGTATCGTAGAAGGAACGGTAGAAAGTCTGATGCCATATGGTGCATTTATCAACCTTGGGGACGGACTTACGGGACTTGTCCACATTTCCCAGATTTGTGAACGCCGTATCAACAAGCCTTCCGAAGTATTAAAGGAAGGACAGCATATAAAAGCCAAGCTTTTAAATACCAACGACGGCAAAATCAGCTTAAGCATGCGTGCATTGGAAGAAGAAATGGTAGATACTTCTGTAGAAGAAAAAGAAGACTTATCCGCCTACACCTCTGATGAAAGTGCTTCTACCAGCCTTGGCGCACTGTTAAAGGGATTGAAGCTCTAAGTCGTATTTCATAAAACGCAACAAGGGACAGATATTTCTATCTGTCCCTCATTGTTTTTAAAGGTTGGAGAATACTTTTATCAAAATTTAGTCTAATTTCCAAATATCTTTGTTGTACTGCTCAATTGTACGGTCAGATGAGAAGAAGCCGGCTTTGCTGATGTTTGTCAGCATCATTTTTGCCCATGCTTTTCTATCTTCATAATCTGCAAGCATTTCATCTTTCTTTGCACGATAAGATTCGAAATCCGGAAGAGTCATGAACCAGTCTTTGTTGATTAACTCATTGAAAAGTCTCTCTAAGTTCTCTGCATTTCCGATTGCTTTCATTTCATCACTTACGATGAAGTCGATTGCACGTTTGATATCTGCATCATTATCATAATACTTGCGTGATACATAATCAGCTTTTGCATAATGCTCAATTACTTCGTCAGAAGACTCTCCGAAGATGTAGATGTTATCATCTCCTACTAACTGATGCATTTCTACGTTTGCTCCGTCCATGGTTCCGATTGCTACTGCACCATTTAACATGAACTTCATGTTAGATGTTCCGGATGCCTCTTTAGAAGCTAAGGAAATCTGCTCATGGATATCTGCTGCCGGGATTAATTTCTCAGCTAAAGTAACATTGTAGTTCTCTACCATAACAACCTGTAAGTACGGACTTACTTCCGGGTCATTTGCAATTAACTGCTGTAAGCAGAGAATTAAATGGATAATGTCTTTTGCAATGATGTAAGCCGGAGCTGCCTTTGCACCAAAGATTGCAGTAATCTTTCTTGCCGGTTTCTTTCCTGCTTTGATTTCAAAATATTTGTTAATTACATAGAGTGCATTCATCTGCTGTCTCTTGTACTCATGTAATCTCTTAATCTGGATATCAAATACTGAGTTCTCATCTAAGTCGATGTTCTGTGTTGCCTTTAAGTAGTTCTTAAGAACAACTTTGTTCTCAGTCTTGATTGCAAGTAATTTATCTAATACTGCATCATCATTTACGAACTGTCCTAATTTTTCCAGTTCCATTGCATCTTTCTTGAATCCTGGTCCAATCAGTTCTTCGATTAAGGATGTCAATCCCTTATCACAGTGTAATAACCAACGACGGAATGTGATACCGTTTGTCTTGTTATTGAACTTCTCAGGATAAATCTTGTAGAAGTTATTTAACTCAGAATCTTTTAAGATTTCTGTATGAAGGTATGCAACACCATTTACGCTGAATCCGTAGTGGATATCCATATGAGCCATGTGTACACGTTTTTCATCATCAATGATGTATACAGACTTGTCATCATATTTAGCAACTACACGGTTGTTTAATTCGTAGATGATTGGCATTAACTGTGGAACAACTTTCTCTAAGAAAGAGATTGGCCATTTCTCTAATGCTTCTGCTAAGATGGTGTGATTAGTATATGCACAACACTTGGAAACGATTGCAATAGCCTCGTCCATGCCGATTCCTCTTTCCATTAACAGACGAATCATCTCCGGGATTACCATAGATGGATGGGTATCATTAATCTGGATTACTGCATAATCAGCAAGATCATGTAAGTTACATCCTCTTTCTACTGCCTCATCTAAGATTAACTGTGCAGCGTTGCTTACCATGAAGTACTGCTGGTAAACACGAAGGAGACGTCCCTTGTCATCGCTGTCATCCGGATATAAGAATAATGTCAGGTTTTTCTTGATATCCTCTTTGTCAAAGTCAATTCCATCCCCAACGATGCTCTCATCTACTGTTTCGATATCGAATAAATGAAGCTTGTTGGTTGTGTTTTCATATCCGGTAACATCAATATCATATAATTTTGAAGTTACATTAAATCCACCAAACTGTACCTGATAGCTCTTATCTGTCTTTGTCAGCCAACTTTCATCCTGAATCCAAGGATTCTTGGTTTCTTTCTGAAGGTTGTTTTCAAATACCTGTTTGAATAATCCGTAATGATAGTTAAGTCCAACTCCATCACCGTTTAATCCTAATGTTGCAATAGAATCAAGGAAGCATGCTGCAAGTCTTCCAAGACCACCGTTACCAAGTGATGGTTCCGGCTCAACCTCTTCAATTGCACAGATGTCTTTGCCATTTGCTGCAAGTACATCTCTCACTTCATCATATACACCTAAATTAATCAGGTTGTTGGAGAGAAGTTTTCCAATTAAGAACTCTGCGGAAATATAATATAATTTTTTCTTTCCGTTGTGGTTTTCTTTCTTCTCAGCCATTGCTTTTGTCATCTCTAATAATGCGAAGTATAATTCTTCATTAGAGCAATCAGCAATTCCCTTGTTATATTTCTTTGTTACGATTTCCTGTAAATTCATTTTTGACCCTCCGTAAAATTTGAATTCAGTTCGTTCTCTTATGTATGCATTATCTAACATTTCTTTTACATTTTCTTGTAATATACCGGTCAAAAGTGGTACAATACTATCATATTTCGGTGATTTTAGAAAAAATCACTTTTTTGTACATTTTGACGAAAGGCGTTTCCCATGAATATTCTCGAATATGAAAATTACCAGGAAAAGAAATCACATGGTTCAGAAAGTTTCCCATATATCACCTATCCCTGTTCAATTCCCTTAGATTTTGAGCGAGTGCCTGCCCACTGGCATGATGAAACGGAAATTATCTACATCAAAAAAGGCTGCGGACTGATTACCGTAGATTTGGAAGAATATCCGGTTCAGGAAGGAAGTATTCTTCTGATTCTTCCGGGACAGGTTCATTCCATTGAACAGTATCTCGATTACAAAATGGAATATATTAATATTATTTTTAAACTGGAAATGCTCCTTGCCAAACAGACAGACATCTGTAACAGCCGCTACTTTACACCGCTTTTAGACGGCACACTGCGGCTTACCACACATTTTACACCGGGTATGCCATTCTATAACGAGGTTGCCGGCTGTATCAATGCTGCGGATGAAGTCTGCAGGACCAATCCCCCGGCCTTCCAGCTTGTGATTAAAGGACAGCTTTTCCTGCTCTTTTCCATTCTGATTTCTAACTGCTGCGAAACAAGTGCCTCCCGCAAGAACCAGAAATCCCTGGAAAAGATGAAACGCATCATTAAATATATTGAGACAAATTATGCCAGTAAAATTTCCATTGAAGAAATGGCAGATGCGCTGGACTTAAGCCAGTCTCATTTTATGAAGTTTTTCAAAAATACCATGGGAACTACTTTTACAGAATATTTAAATGATTACCGGCTGACCATGGCCAGCCGGCTGCTTATTTCGTCTGAAGCTTCTATATTAGACATTGCCGCTGAAGTAGGCTTTGACAACCTCTCTTACTTCAACCGGCTGTTTAAGAAACGCTTTTATGTTACACCCCGTGAGTACCGGAAGCGTTTTGCAGGATAAGTTCTTTTACTTTTTTCATATCCATTGCAGGCAGGTAATAGGTACTGTCCGGCTTTTTGTCATCTTTTGGAGAAATATTCGAATGAATGTAAAAAGTGTCAAGACCTGCCTCTTTGGCCCCGTTGATGTCACAACGTACATCATTTCCTATCATCAGTGTTTTCTTCACATCCAGATGATACTTTTCTATCAGTTGTTCAAAAAAACGGATGTCCGGTTTCTTGGTTCCATAATCGGATGAAATTAAAATATCGTCAAAATATTTTGTAATATCCAAATAATTCATCTCATATTCCGTAAAGATTCTCTGGGCATTGGATAAAAGATATACCTTTTTACCACATTTTTTCAATGCTTTTAATAATTCTCTTACGCCATCATAAATCCGCACATACTCCATGGTCAGTACCCGGAAGAACTGTCCGGTATGAACTGCCAGCGCATCATCAGCCTTTATCCCCTTCTTCGCATAAAGCTCTTTGAATACTTCTTCAATACGAATCTCCGGAAATGCCTCATGGGCATAGTGCGGCTCCTTTTCCAACTCTCCCTTTAAATCTGTCTCTTTGCTTTGAATCAATGCCAGATAAGATTCCTGTAATTCCTGCGGGTCATATAAAGCTCCATAAAATCCGTAAAACAGACTCAGTTTTTCCCATACCTTAGCATCGTTTTCCTCTGTATGGATATCTACCAGTGTTCCATACAGGTCAAACACATAATTGTCGTACATATTACCTTCCATTTCCTGCTTTTATTTAAACATCTTTGTCTTAGCAAAGATTAATGCAACAATAAGACTGCATACCACTGCAATTAATACGATAATAACAAATCCATAAGGACTCTCTGCGAACGGCATTCCCTTTGCAGCCACATTCATGCCATACGCTGAGAATATCATAGTCGGAACAGAAAGTACAGCTGTTATTATGGCAAGCACCTTCATTACCACATTCAGATTGTTGGAAATAACTGATGCAAAAGCATCCATCATTCCGCTCAAAATGCCGCTGTAAATATTTGCCATCTCAATTGCCTGCTTGTTTTCAACAATAACATCCTCAAGAAGTTCTTCATCTTCCTGATATTTTTTAATATTGTCATTTTTAAATAATTTTTCCAGTACCACCTCATTGGAGCGGAGTGCTGTCGTAAAGTAAACCAGACTCTTTTCCAGTTTCAAAAGCTCGATTAACTCCCGGTTCTGTGTGGACTTGTGCAGCTTGTTTTCCACAATTTCACTCTGGCGGTCAATACTTCTTAAGTACTGTAAGAAAAGAGAGGATGTCCGGTACAAAATCTGAAGCACAAAGCGGGAACGCATGGCAGGATTAAAATCCCGCACCGTGCCATTGGCAAATGCTTCTAATATTGGAGTCTTCTCAAGACTTACTGTAATGACTGCTTTTTTTACCACAAAAATAGAAAGTGGAATGGTATCATAAAGTTCCTTATCATTATGGGTTTCAATATTCGGGATATTAACCAATACCATAGTATAATTCTCATCTGTTTCAATACGCGAGCGCTCGTCCGTATCCAGTGCGGAACGCATGGCATCTGCATCAATTCCATACTGATTTACCATTGCTGCGACTTCTACCTCTGTTGGATTTACAAGGGAAATCCAGCAATCCTCCCCTGGTGATTCAATTTCGGTGATACGGTTCTGTTCACTGCAATAGTACTTAATCATCTTTCCACTTCCTTTCTCTTCATTTCCTGTAAAAAAAATCCCCATCAAAGCCGGAACACTTTGACAAGGGAATCTCGCTTAATCCTTTTTTAGTATATTTCCACCCCCTTTGTTTGTCAACCCTGACTCATGTAATTTCTCATCTGCAGTAATATTTTCTTCTCCATGCGGCTGACCTGTACCTGACTGGTGCCAAGCTTTGCAGCAATCTGGCTTTGCGTGGCATTTTCAAAATAACGCATCTTAATCAGCTGCTGCTCCCTTCCGGATAACTGTTGCAGCAATTCTTCTATCAGAAGCTTATTTTCCAGTTCTTCCTGCGCATTCTTCTTATCCTTTAACCGGTCCAATAGATAGATTTCACTGCCATCCGACTGATAGACGCTCTGGTAAATGGATTCTACTTCTCCATTGGCTTCCACTGCAAGGACAATCTCTTCCTCCGAAAGCCCGGTTTTTTCTGCCAGTTCCTTTAACTCCGGCTCCCTTCCAAGCATGTCTGTCAGTTCCTTTCTTGCATTGCTGATAAGATAGCCTTTTTCTTTCATGCTCCTGCTGACCTTCACCATGCCGTCATCCCTCAGGAAGCGGCGTATTTCTCCCATAATCACCGGCACTGCATAAGTGGAAAAGCATACCTCATAACTTACATCAAATTTATCCACTGCCTTCATCAGTCCAATGCATCCGATCTGAAACAGTTCTTCTTTATCATGTCCTCTTCCTAAAAATCTTTGTACCACACTCCAGACCAGCCCCTGATTTCCAAGCACCAGCGTATCTCTTGCCTGCTTATCCCCTTTGTGTGCCCGTTTGATATAAGCAATTGTCTGTTCCATTCTCCACTTAACTTTCCCGCACCAGATTTTTTTTCATTTTTATAACAGTTCCTTCTCCTACCTTTGACCATACTTCTACTTCATCCATGAAAGCCTCCATAAAAGAAAAGCCCATACCGGACCGCTCCAGCTCCGGCCTTGTCGTAAAAAACGGCTCCTTTGCCCGTTCAATATCCGCAATTCCCTTCCCGCTGTCTTTTACGGTAATATGTACGGTACTTCCGGAAAGACAGCACTGCATCACTACCGTTCCTTCCTTTTCTTCATAGCCATGGATAATGGCATTGGTTACTGCCTCCGATACCGCAGTTTTAATATCCTCTAACTCATCCAGTGTGGGATTCATCCGGGCGCAAAATGCTGCTACCGCTACTCTGGCAAATCCTTCATTTACGGATAATGCCTCAAATTCCAGTTTCATCTCATTTCTTCTTTCCATACTTACAGCCTCCATTTTCATACCTACTTCTTCTCCCCTTCTTTCATCTGAACCAGTTTATGCAGACCTGATACCACAAAAATTTTCCGGATCCGCTCATTCATATTCTCTGCCACCACTTTTCCGCCGCTGTAATTCATGTTCCGGCACCTTCCGATTACCACGCCAATCCCTGAGCTGTCCATAAATTCTGTACCGGCAAAATCAAAAACCAGTTTGTTAACCCGGTAAGAATCAATCAGTAAATCTGCCTCTGCCCGCAGCTGTGTGGCGCAATGATGATCCAACTCCTTTGGTACCCGGATGGTAAGACATCCATTTTCTAATTCATACTTAAATTCCATTCTTCTATCCTCCATATACATTACGTAAAAAGAATGTGCCCTGGCACATTCCCGCGCCTGCGGCGGTCGCTTGCGACATCTACCTTATACGCCGCAGTGTGCATCCTCGCGGTGCGTTTTGTAGTTTACAGGAAAGCAATTTCCTGTAAACTACAAAAGACGCCCGGCAATCTGCCTGACGTCTTTTGTAAACTGTTTTTCTTTATTCTGTTACTGTTCTGCATTCTGTAATTCTTCCAGATAGCGGGAAGAATTGGCTGCACGTTCCGTATTCGGATAACCATCAATCACTTTCTGATAGTATTCGATGGCTTTTTCATTCTCGCCCAGATTCCGGTAGGTCTGTGCCAGATAATAAATCGCATTGCCATCCTGGTATGCCTCATCCATCTCTACTACTTTTTCAAATCCGGTCTTCGCTTCTTCATAGTTATAATTACTGTATGCCTGATAACTGTCTGCATAAGTCACCTGAAGATACTGGTCATTTACAGTTGCGTTGATATTCTGATAAATTTCCTTTGCGGTATCGGAAAGGTTTTCTTCCTTCACACCGGAAAGTGCATCTCCTGCTGCTGTAATATCTCCCTCCTGGAAGGATTTATATGCTGAAAGCAGCTGGTCATAGCTGCTAATCTTATTGGAAGTCTCCTCGGAATCGCTTTTTGCAGAAGACACCTGCTGGTTCAGGTCATCAATCTGATTTTCCAGATTGGTAATCTGCTGATTCTTCGTGGTTATGGTATCATTTGCCTGAACCACTGATGTATTGGCATCACTCTTTGCCTTCTGCTTTACACTTGGCACTACAAGGAAACAGGTGACTGCAACACCAATTGCCACCCCAAGCAAAATGGTCAGTATTGTGGCAAAACCTGAAGTATCTTTGAATTTTGTCGGCTGGATAATGAGGTCATTTCCACTCTTATAGGAAATAAGGTCATCTTCTTTCTTTTTCTTCTTACTGCTGTTGGCACTGCGCAGCATCTGATTGGTCTCTTTCATGTAACGCAGTGTAATCGTATTGCTGGAATCAATTTTCATAGCTGCCCGCAATGACTTCTTTGCCTGCTCGAATTTATTCTCTTTCATGTACAAAAGAGCCAGCAGCTGATGTCCCTTTACCAGTTTCGGGTTTAAGGACAATACCTTCTTCAACTGGATAATTGCAAGATCTGTACTATTCTGTCTGCAATATAACAATGCCTGATTGTATTTCTTAATGGTCTGATTTACCGTTTCTAACTGTGCCGGATTCTTCTGCACAGCGTCCAGATAACGTCCTGCATCATTATCCTTTGGCTGAAGGCTCTTACTAATCACCCATTCACCCATGGCAGATACCGCCTCACCGGTCTCAAAAAGTACCAGTCCCAGGAGATTTCTTGCCTGAATGTTCGTCTTATCAAACCGAAGACTCTTCTTAAGACTTTCAATCGCTCCGGATAAATCACGGACATTGCTTCGCTCTAATCCCTGATTATAATAATAATTAGAGGTCATCACAATTTTCTTATATACTTTTACGTCAATTCCACAGTTCGGACAACGGTTGTCCCCTGTCAGATCTGCTCCGCAATTATAACATTTCATACTTTACCTCACTTAACGAATTCTACTGTCGTCTTGCTTCTTTCATCATTTCTCTTAAAATGTCTGTCATATCCGTTAAGTCCTGATTGTAAATAGCTTCCTCTGCCTCTTCTACTTCCAGGCTTGGTTTGAATTTCTTTAATTCTTCTTCAAAATCTATCATGCTTCATTTCCTCCTGCTATCTTTTCCAATTCTCCAATCAAATACAGGGAACCCGCACAGAATACCATCTGGTTGTCCTTCCTGTATTCCTTTACATATCTGTATGCCTGTGCACAGTCTTCTATTACTACTGTTTCCCGGTCGTTTGCCATAAATTCATCCTGCAATTTCAATGGGTCAATTCCACGGCTGTCCGGGATGCGGGTCAGCACAATACTATCCCACGAAACTTCCTTGCACAGTACTTTTACTGCTTCTTTATGATTCTTCTCTTCCATCATGGAAAAAAGAAGAACTGGCTTTTCTTCCGCAATCTTCTGCACATTTTTCACAAAGTGGGCAATACCATCTGCATTATGTGCTCCGTCAAAATAGATAAATGGCTCTGCCTGCTGCATTCTGCCCATCCATCTGGTATGTTCCATTGCAGAGATAATCTCTGCTTTTCCAATTCCGGTTTCCACCTGAAGGACAGATAACGCCCGATATGCCAGTGACGCATTCATCATCTGATATTCTGCCGGAAACGGGATTTTCAAATCAACAACATCATACCCATTGGTATAACAAAAATCAATAGTTTTCCCGGTTATTTTATGAATTTTAAGACTTTCTAAAGAAATACAGTAATAAGGTGCTCTTTTTGCCCTTGCAGTCTGCCTTATCACTTCTGCCGCTGTTTCATTACTTCCATCAAAGATAACAGGAACGCCTTCTTTGATAATCCCTGCCTTTTCTCCTGCAATTGCTTCAATGGAATCTCCTAAAATCTGTGTATGTTCGAGACTGATAGATGTAATAATCGTAAGCAACGGTTCCTCAAATACATTCGTTGCATCTAACCTTCCGCCAAGTCCGGTCTCTAAAATAAGATAATGTACTTTCCGCTTCTGAAAAAGATACATGCCCATGGCAAAAAGATATTCAAAAAATGCTGGATGCGGCAGTCCTTCTGCTTCCATCTGCTCTACCACCTTCTGCACTGCCTCAAAGCTTTCTACAAATTCTTCCTGGCTGCACTTTTCGCCATTGATTACGAAACGTTCTTCCATGCATACAAGGTGCGGAGAAGTAAAGAGTCCCACTTCACATCCATGTTCCACCAGCACCTGATTGATAAATGCACAGACACTTCCTTTGCCATTGCTTCCTGCCACATGGATGATTTCAAACTGATGCTCTCTGATAGAAAGTCTCTGCAGCATTTCTTTCGTATGCTCTAAACTGTTTTTCTTTGTGAACTTTGGTATTTCATATATATAATTGCAAATCTCTTCATAAGTCATTTTTGTCACCACTTTTCTAAGTATAATATAGTGGAAAATTTTTTCAAGAGGTTATCCTGTTTCCATAAAAAGTTTTCGCCGCAGAAACTGCGGCGAATCGACAATACCTGTCTTTTAACTTTTGTAACTATTTCATCTGAGCCAGACGCTCCTGTACGGTAGCCATCATCTGCTCATATTTTGCAAGCTTATCTTTCTCTTCCTGAATCTTTGCAGCAGGTGCCTTGCTTACAAACTTCTCATTATTTAACATGCCGTGGGAGCGGGCAAGTTCTTTCTTAAGACGCTCTTCTTCTTTCAAAAGACGCTCTTTTTCTTTTTCCATATCTACCAAGTCTTCCAACGGCATGTATACAACAGCTCCCGGAATAACTACGGATACTGCATCTTCTTCGATTCCTGCCTTATCGGACTGGACATCAATCTCGCTGGCACTGATAAGATTCTGGTATGTTTTCTTCATGCTCTCGAAGGTCTCACAAAGTGCTTTGTCTTCAGATACGATAAATACCTTTGCCTTTCTGGATGGTGGAACATCCATCTCTGTTCTTAAGTTACGGATGCCTTTTACCAGCTCTTTTACATGAGCAAGCATCTCTTCTTCTGCCGGGAAATTCCACTCTTCTTTGTAAACCGGCCAGTCAGCCAGCATAATGGTCTCTTCCTGCGGATTTAAGGTACAGTAGATTTCTTCTGTGATAAATGGCATATATGGATGTAATAATTTTAATGCCTGTCCTAATACAGTACGAAGTGTCCAGAGTGCACTGTTGGCAGCCCTGGCATCCTCGTCTTTCTTATAAGTACGAACTTTGGCGATCTCGATATACCAGTCACAGAATTCATCCCAGATAAAGTCATATACTTTCTGTACTGCAATACCAAGTTCGAATTTATCCATATTTTCTGTTACATCTTTGGTCAATGTATTAACTGCTGAAAGAATCCATTTATCTTCCGGTGCCAGGTCAGAAATTGCAGGCTTTGTTACTTCCATACCCTCTAAGTTCATCATAATGAAACGGGATGCATTCCACACTTTATTGGCAAAGTTACGGGATGCTTCTACACGCTCCCAGTAGAAACGCATATCATTTCCCGGTGCATTTCCGGTAATCAGCGTCAGTCTCAAGGCATCTGCACCATATTTATCAATAACCTCTAACGGGTCAATTCCATTTCCAAGAGATTTACTCATCTTACGGCCCTGGGAATCACGAACCAGTCCGTGGAATAATACAGTATGGAATGGTGCTTTTCCCATCTGCTCATATCCTGAGAAAATCATACGGATTACCCAGAAGAAAATAATATCGTATCCGGTTACTAATACATCATTCGGATAGAAATAATCTAAGTCTTCTGTTTTCTCCGGCCAGCCTAAGGTTGAGAATGGCCATAATGCAGAAGAGAACCAGGTATCCAGAGTATCCGGATCCTGTGTCATATGGGTGCAGCCGCACTTCGGACATTTCTCCGGTGCATTCTTAGATACTACCATTTCTCCGCATTCATCACAGTAATATGCAGGAATACGATGTCCCCACCAGAGCTGTCTGGAAATACACCAGTCACGGATATTATCCGTCCAGTTGAAGTAGGTTTTCTCCATACGTTTTGGAAGGAGCTTGATTTCTCCATTCTTTACACCTTCTACTGCCGGTTTGATTAAATCATCCATTTTTACAAACCACTGCTGTTTAATCATTGGCTCTACGGTTGTGCCACAGCGGTCATGGGTTCCTACGTTATGGGAATGCGGAACAACTTTTACCAAAAGTCCTTCCTTCTCTAAATCCTCTACCAGTGCTTTCCGGCATTCGTATCTGTCCATGCCCGCATATTTGCCGGCTTTGCTGTTCATGGTTGCATCATCATTGATAACAACGATTTCTTCCAGATTATGACGTTTTCCAACTTCAAAGTCGTTCGGGTCATGAGCCGGTGTAATCTTTACACATCCGGTTCCAAATTCTTTATCTACATAGGAGTCTGCAATAACCGGAATCTCACGGTCTGTCATCGGAAGCTTTAACATTTTTCCGATAATATCCTGATAACGTTCATCATCCGGATTTACTGCTACTGCAGTATCACCAAATAAAGTCTCCGGACGGGTGGTTGCGATTTCTACGAATCTTCCCGCTTCTCCTACTACCGGATAATTGATATGCCAGAAGAAGCCATCCTGTTCTTCATGTTCTACCTCGGCATCGGAAATAGATGTCTTGCAGACAGGACACCAGTTTACAATACGGGAGCCTTTATAAATAAGACCTTTTTCATATAATTTTATAAATACTTCAAGAACTGCATCAGAGCATCCTTTATCCATGGTAAAACGTTCTCTACTCCAGTCCGCGGAAGAACCCATTTTCTTTAACTGGTTGATGATGCGGCTGCCATACTCATCCTTCCACTCCCAGCATTTTTCTAAGAAGCCTTCTCTTCCGAGGTCATTCTTGTCAATTCCCTGCTTCTTTAAGGAATCAATAACCTTTACCTCTGTTGCAATGGCTGCATGGTCTGTTCCCGGCTGCCATAATGCATTATATCCCTGCATTCTCTTGTAACGGATTAATATATCCTGCATGGTATTATCCAATGCATGTCCCATATGAAGCTGTCCGGTAATATTTGGCGGCGGCATTACAATGGTAAACGGTTTCTTGCTGCGGTCAGCCTGTGCATGGAAATATCCATTGTTTTCCCATTTCTTATAAAGTCGGTCTTCAATCCCTTTTGGGTCGTAGGTTTTTGCAAGTTCTTTGCTCATAATTGTTCTCCTTTTTCTAAATTGGACGTTTCGTAATTTGTAAAAGTGCTATCTTTATTAGTAGACATTTCAGTTATCTGAAAGGTATGGGACTTGGTGCATCCTCGCGGAGCGTTTTTTACTTTATAGGAAAGCAATTTCCTGTAAAGTTAAAAAGCCCTCCCTATCCAACTGGATAAGAAGGGCGAATCAGCGCGGTACCACCTTCGTTATGCATAGTATCTATGCATATCTCTTCTCCGTAACGTGGAGTGTCGGGAAAACTTATGCCTTGTTGAAATTCTTTATATGATTCCGGTTACAGGCTTTCTGGGTCTTCCGGTTCGAAAGCTACCTTCCATCTGTCGTATTCAGACAACCTTTCAGCCGATGAGCCGTCCTCTCTTAGAACCGTACCGATGTACTCCTCTTTCTCATTACCTTTATCTCTAGGCATTATATTAAATTTGCCAGGCACTTTTGTCAAGGGTGAGTTTTTTATTCTTCAAAATTCTTTATAATTCCTTTTGAAATGCCATAAGAATCCATTCTCATTGCCTGTATCCTATGTTATAATAAACGAAAACGAGAAAAATTTATACTGTAATGACAAAGGGAGAGTTTTTATGTCTATGCTAAATTTAAAAGAACTGGATTCTATGCATTTAAGCGTTCTAGCTGAAATTGGCAACATCGGTTCCGGTAATGCTGCTACTGCACTGGCAGGTCTCTTAAATACACCGGTAGATATTGAAGTGCCAAATATCTGCCTGATGGATTATACCAAAGCTGCAGATTATCTTGGTGGGGCAGATAAAACTGCTATTGGTATGACTGTAAATGTAAAAGGTGATATGAATGGTGTTATGCTTCAGATTGTGGAGAAAGAATTTACCAGCCGGCTTATCAACACCTTTTATGAAAAAAATGTCGATTCCATTGATTCACTGAATGATATGGATTTATCCGTATTGCGCGAAATGGCAAACATCACAACTGCTGCTTATGTAAATTCTATTGCAAAAATGACAAATACCTTTATTGATATTGAACCACCGCAGAACCATCTTGGTACCATTGGTGAAATTCTGGCTGTCCCGGAAAAAGAATTTACAAGACTGGATTATCAGGTTCTCTTTATTGATGAACGGTTAAGTTTTGCCCATACCCAGATTAAAAGTGCCATGATTCTGATTCTTGAAATAGACTCTATGAAAGTGCTTTTTGAAGGACTTGGTATCGATTTATAACATTGTAAAAGACAAAAAAGGACGTTCCCGTCTGGAATAATTTCCATTCAGGAACGTTCTTTTTCTCTACTCTTCTTCTTTGTCCTCATCTGCAATTGCCGCTGCTGCCCCGGATACTGCGGCTACTACCGCTATTACAGCTACAATTATTACAAATAAGATTAAAATTCCAAGGAAAATCAGAAGTCCACCCTCTGTCATCTTATTACCTCCTCCTTGTGCCAGATATCTATAGTATACTACGATTCTGTATTATCGTCTATAAATTCTATCATATGACGGATATCCTGCATCTCGCAGTCCATTTCTGTAATTACATCTGCAACATGCTTTAATTTATCTGCTATTTCTTCTGAATTATTAATATGTTTCTTATAGCGAAGCTTGTGCTCAAGACTCGCCCAGAAATCCATGGCAATGGTTCGGAGCTGCACCTCCACTTTCATATGGCGCTTCTCGTTCGATAAAAATATCGGCACATCTACAATCAGATGCAGACTACGGTATCCGTTATCCTTCGGATGTGCAATATAATCTTTCTTCTCTACCAGAATGATATCATCCTGCTGCAGCAGCAAATCTGCCATAGTATAAATATCTTCCTGAAAAGAACAGATGACACGCACTCCCGCAATATCAAACATATTCTCCTCAATTGCTTTCATGGAAAATCCAATGTTCTTCCGTTTGATTTTTTCAATAATACTTGCCGGTTTCTTCAGTCTTGTTTTTATGGACTCAATCGGATTCCTGTTATATTGTGTGGAAAACTGCTCATTTAATACCTTAAACTTTGTTTCCACTTCCATCATGGCACACCGGTAATACATCATCAAATCCCCAAAGGGTTTCATCTCACTTAAAAAATCCTCCGGATGTGCCTCGTCTTTTATTCTACTAAAATCTAATGGATTCATCTTTTACTTTCCTCATAAGTTTATTTTTCTTACTTTTCTATCATATCAGAAAATACCCAAAACAACTATTAATTTTTTCTAAAGTTATCGCAGTGCTCACCAAAGTCTAGCAGAAAAGAAGTTCGCTCAAACAAACTTGGCTCCTTCTTTTCTGCTAGACTTTTTCTCGCTACTTGCGTAACAAAGAATGTGCCTTGCACATTCTCGCGCCTGCGGCGGTCGCTTGCGACATCTACCTTATACGCCGCAGTGTGCATCCTCGCGGAGCGTTTTTTACTTTACAGGAAAGCAATTTCCTGTAAAGTAAAAAAACAGCAGTGTCCATGTTTTCTTCAACATATTTAAGACACTGCTGTTTTATCTGCCTTATCGGTAGCTTTGCTTTATAGATGACTAAGGGTTACATTTTGTTATCCGTTTTTAGTTTTTCTGCCCTAAAGTTACGGTTACCGTCTGTTCCTGATACTGTCCATCTGTCTGACGTTCAAATACAACTTCTACAGAATCACCTGCTGCACAATACTTAATCGCATCATTTAATTCTGTTGTAGATGAAACCTTGCTTCCATCAAAGGATGTGATAATATCTCCTGCCTGTAAGCCTGCCTGCTCTGCCGGTGAACCTTCCTTTACCTGATAGAGATATATTCCTTCCGGCATATTATAGGTCTGTGCAACGGTGGAGGATACATCTACACCGGAGATTCCAAGATATGCGGAACGGGATTCATCCACCTGTTCCCGGTTGATTAATTTTTCAATAATCGGAGACGCTGTATTAATCGGGATAGCATAGCCCATACCTTCTACACTGGTATCAGAATATTTTACAGAACTGATACCGATTACTTCACCCTTGGCGTTCAGCAATGCGCCACCACTATTACCAGGGTTAATAGCCGCATCAGTCTGAATCAGTTCATTGGTTGTGGTAGAACCGTCTTCATTTTCTACGGACACCTCTCGGTTCAATGCACTGATAACACCGGTTGTAACAGACTGCCCATAACCTAACGCATTTCCAATTGCGACTGCTGCCTGACCTACACTTAAGTCATCAGAATTGCCAAGGGTTGCAACCTTAATGGTACTTAAGGTGTCTGCGCTGATATCGGAAATCGGAACTGCAACGACTGCTAAGTCACTTCCTGCATCTGTTCCTTTTACTTCTGCGGCTACTGTGCTGTCATCTGAGAACTGCACGGTAATACTTTGGGCACCGGATACCACATGATTATTCGTTGCTACATAGATGTACTGGTCATCCTGGCTTACTATGATTCCGGAACCACAGCTTTCCTGTGGCTGTGATGCAGTATATCCATACCAGGTGCTTACCTGTTTTTCACTCATATTCGTAATTGCAACAATAGATGGCATTACATTATCTGCAATATCTGAGACATCCGTCAAATCGGTTACTGCTTTGGATGAAGTATTTGCTGCCTTAACGGTATCTCCGCTGCTGCTCTTATTCAGGGAAGCCTCTGTCTTAGCAGATTCAGAGTTGCTCCACTTCGTTCCAAGCAGCTGATTTGTTCCCGCAAATACGCTTCCTGAAATCAATCCAAAGACTAATGCAATAGCTGCACATTTTGCAAGTTTTACACCAAATCCGCCTTTACCATGTTCTTTCTTTACTTTTTCTTTCCGTTTTTTCTTCTGCTGATTCTGTCCATATGGCTGTGTTCCCTGACTATAATAGGCATTTCCCTGTCCATACTGGGTTCCCTGACTATAATAGGCATTTCCCTGTCCATACTGGGTTCCCTGACTGTAGCCCTGTGAAGTATTTCCGTTCACCTGACTGCTCCATGAAGTATTTGTTCCGTCTCCTGTCTGCTGGTTCGTCTGATTATATGAATAAGGAGAGCCGGAGTTAAAATTGTTGTTATAATTGTTTTCCATAAAGATTACTCCTTTCATCTCTTTGTTACTTTCTGATTATGATAATATCCATAAATTGTGTTAGTTCTGTGTTTATTTGTTGAGAAAAATATGTTTCTTTCATGTTTAATTTGTAAAAAGCTCTGCAAAAGAGGATATATTTTACATTAGAATTTTTTCTATAAAAAAGGACATTTTATTTTCACACCGAAATACCACCGTTCTTAATATTTCGTTTTGCTTTTTGCTATAAAAACAGTCTTTCCAATGTTTGACATAGATAGCTCCACCGTTCGTCGAAGTACGGATGCCTGATAAGGACTGTTAGGGGCACTTAGGATTTCGTCTGGCACCCGGCAACGCTGGCACAGGACGTGCCAGCGAGGCGCATCTGAACATGGATGTGAATATGCGCCGGTTGCCAGATGAATTAAACTTTATCCGAAATCCTTAGTGCCCCTTGCAGGCATTATGTGGCATCCGTATTCAACGGACGGTGGAGCTATCTTAAGTCAAAGCAACGGAAAGACAGTTTACAAGCAAGCAAAACGAAATTTTAGAACGGCTGGCATTTTAGTGTGCACAAAATAAAATGTCCTTTCATAGAAATAGAATTCTAAGTAAAACCGCATCTTCTTTTCCAATTGCTCTATAAATTACTCAACCGTAACAGATTTAGCAAGATTTCTTGGTTTATCCACATCACAGCCCTTTCCAACTGCTACATAGTAGCTGAACAGCTGTAATGGAATAATTGCCAGTGAATTGGCAAAATATGCATTGGTCTGTGGAATATAAATGACATAATCTGCTGTCTTTTCAATCTCTGTATTGCCTTCATTGGTGACTGCCATGACAAATGCGCCTCTGGTCTTCACTTCTACAATATTGCTGATGGTCTTTTTCAGCAGTGCATCCTGTGTTGCCACTGCAACGACCGGTGTACCATCTTCAATCAGGGAAATGGTTCCATGCTTTAACTCACCTGCTGCATATGCCTCAGAATGAATATAGGAAATCTCTTTTAATTTTAAAGAGCCTTCCATGGAAATCGCATAATCAATTCCTCTTCCGATAAAGAAAATATCCTTAGCTGCAATGAAACGGTTGGCAAATTTCTGGATCTTCTCTTTATGGCTCAGTAACATTTCTACCTGATCCGGCAGCTTCTTAAGGTCACGAAGCATTTCTCCTACTTCTGCTTCCGTAACTTTACCACGAACCTGTGCAAATTTAATTGCCAGAAGATATTGTGCCACAAGCTGTGCACTGTATGCCTTTGTAGTTGCAACTGCAATTTCCGGTCCAGCCCAGGTATACATTACTTTATCTGCCTCTCTTGCAATGGAGCTTCCAACTACGTTTACAATACCAAGGGTCTTAACACCACGCTCTTTTGCCATACGGAGTGCCGCCAGGGAATCTGCTGTCTCTCCGGACTGGCTGATAATAATGACAAGGGCTCCATCCTCTAAAATCGGATTCCGGTAGCGGAACTCGGATGCCACATCTACATCTACCGGAATTCTTGCCATTCCTTCGAAAATATACTTACTGGTAAATCCGGTATGATAAGCAGAACCGCAGGCAACAATGTGAATTCTGCTGATATTTCTGATTTCTTCGTCACTCATTCCAAGCTCATCGATGACAATTCTGCCATCCTTGATACGTGGACTGATGGTATCTCTTATGGTCTTTGGCTGTTCATTCATTTCTTTTAACATGAAATGCTCATAGCCGCCTTTTTCTGCTGCATGAATATCCCACTCGATATGTTTGCATTCTTTTTCGATAGATTCCCCGTCTACATTAAAGAATTCTATTTTTTCCTCGGAGAGGCGGGCAATTTCTTCATTTTCAATAAAATATACATCTCTGGTATATTTTAAAATTGCCGGGACATCGGATGCAATCAGATTCTCCCCCTCACCTCTTCCTACAATCAGAGGACTGTCCTTACGGACTGCATAGATAACATCAGGATTCTCTGCAAAGATAATTCCCAGTGCATAAGAACCTTCCACACGATGCATGACCTTGGTAATGGTTTCCAATGGATTCCCGGTATAGTAATAATCCAGCAGCTGGGCCACAACCTCAGTGTCCGTGTCTGACCGAAACTTATAGCCTTTTTCTGATAACTTTTTCTTTAATTTCATATAGTTTTCAATGATACCATTGTGTACCACAGCAATCGTACCGGCTTCATTGAAATGTGGATGCGCATTGATATCACTCGGTGCACCATGGGTTGCCCAGCGTGTGTGACCGATTCCAACCGTTCCCGGCAAGGTAGCACCCTCATGGGTCAGCTCAGATAATACCTTTAATCTTCCGGTCGCCTTAGCCATGTTAATCTTCTTCCCATCAAAGATTGCCATACCTGCCGAATCATAACCACGATACTCCAGTTTTGAAAGTCCATCCAACAAAATTGGTGCAGCCTGTTTCTTCCCTATATATCCAACAATTCCGCACATAATTCTTCCTCCTGCTTTTCTTTTACATTCTATTCCAATTGCTGTTGTTTCATCCTGTCTTTTATAGAACTGTCTTTATAGTCCTTTTGACATTATATAAGATAAACCAAGGATTATCCAGTCCTTTTTTGAAATCTATATCAGCGCATGAACATAATAAAAACTTGCTGCAGATATCAATATGAAAAACATATAAATTCCACCGTATAACATACGATTTACTTTTTGTGGTATCTTTTCAAGTACCAAAGTCAGTCCTGTCGTGACAAAATAAAGAAACGGAATCAGCATCGGCATCAGATACCGCCCCTGTGGCTGATAGTCACTATAAAAAGAATAATAAATACTCAATCCGCATGGAATTACCATGCATATCAGAAATGTGATATGCAGCAGTCTGTCTGACGAAAATATTTTTCTTTTCCACCCGCCTGCCAGATAGCCAATGATTCCAGCAAGAAAAAGTATTCCAATCCCCAGATAGCCCCTGCCCATCAGACTCCAGTCGCAGGTCCTTAATATTCCAATAAAGCTGATCAGTGATGTTCTCAGCCAGCCGGAAGTAAATAACATCTGGTACCATGACCAACCCTGATGATATGGCGTCGGCCGTTCTGACGGACGGAATCCCGGCTGTGCATACATTTCCCCATATTTATCCGTTGTTCGAAGTCCAAGGAAATCACCATCATATAATATTGCACTCCGGATAAACCACCAGCCAGCTAAAAGTATTGCTACAATAGCAATTACTGCTGCCATCCTGAACATCCGATGCATGTCAGTTCTTTTTCCTTCACCTTCTATTTGCCTTTCCTTCCAGTAGGAAATAAAGAAAAACGGTATACTCATCAAAAGATAACCGTAGGCATTATAATAAGATAATGCACATAACCCTATTCCAGTTCCTAATAGGATACAGCTTTTCCAGTCCCAGTGTCTGTCCCTGCCCCTAAGCCAGGCATAAATAATCCATGCAATTGTAAATAATGCAAAGGAATCATTATTCAGATAACTTCCAAGATACATTACCTGGGGCAGCAGGGTTCCAGACATTACGAACAAAAATCTGCTTCTATTGGTTTGAAATAAGTACTCTCCTATCTGAAACATCAAATATGCCATTCCGGTTATGGAAAGTACACTGGTGAATCTGACTGCCACATACAGCCAATACGCATTTGTGGTAAATAAAAAAGCTATTTTCAAAAAAACTCCGCTTATCATATATGACAGAATCGGAGTAAATCCATATGATATTCCCCAGATTGGATTTCTTAGCGCCGGGTCCGTTCCATCAGGAAGCTTTCCATGGGACGCTATATAATTACAGATATCATATTTCATTGCTTCATCCGGCCCGCTTCCGGAAGTAGTTGCCATACTCCAAATTGTCAATGCCAGAAATAAACATATTAAATACCCTCTTTTCAGAGTCTGATTTGTCTTTTCCATTCTCATTTCCTTTTCATTATTAATTTCTTCTTCATGATGAATCGTTGGTATTATACTCCTGAAAACTTATCCAGACAACTAAGAGTTCTCTTACTATTTTCTTAAGACTTTCTTTACCCTATTGATTTTACAAAAACATACGTTATCATAATAAAGAATCAAGAAGTAATAGTTTATGAAAGGAGCCAATGTTATGAAACTATCCATTGTAATACCAGTGTATTTTAACCATGATAACCTTCTTCCACTTTACAATGATCTGCGGGAAAAGGTTTTATGTAAACTAGATTGTGACTATGAAATTCTCATGGTTGATGATGGTTCCAAAGATAAATCCTATGATGTCATCTGCGAGCTTGCCCGCCTGGATACACATATTATCCCATTAAAATTATCCCGTAATTTTGGTGAACATGCTGCCATTCTTGCAGGACTCTCCCGCTGCAGTGGCGATTGTGCTGTCCGCAAAGCTGCAGACTTACAGGAACCATCCGAATTAATCTTAAGTATGTTAGAAAAATACAGGGATGGTAATAAGGTAGTACTTGCTACCCGTGCTGACCGTGAGGAACCTCTTACACAGAAAGCTGTTTCTTCCCTTTATGCCTATATTATGAAGGAGGTTGCACTTCCCACCATGCCCAAAGGTGGATTTGACAGTTTTCTGATTGACCGCCAAATCATTGACCTGCTGGTCGCAATGAAGGAAAAAAATACCTCTCTTATGGGACAGGTCCTGTGGAGTGGCTTTCAGACTGCAACTGTTCCTTATATCCGGAAAAAAAGAACCATCGGACATTCCCGATGGACTCTTCACAAAAAAATAAAACTTGCCACGGATTCCCTGATAGGATTCTCCAGCTTTCCGATTACCATGGTCACTGCAGCCGGTGCCGGAGTATTTCTCTTTGCACTCATTCTGTTCTTTATTACAATTTACCGGAAAATGACCGGAATTATAACTGCAGAAGGCTATACCTCATTATTAATCGTACTTTTAATGGGTATGGGAATTATTATGCTTTCCATCGGTATTATTGGTTCCTACATCTGGCGTATTTATGATGCCACCAGAAACCGTCCACCATTCATTATTGATGAACCGATGACACCAAAGACCTCCATGGCAGACACACAAACTGCCTTACCTAAAACTGAAAATAAATAAACGGACTGCCCTTCACATAAGCCAGACCAAGGATAAGGCCTATCTCAACAAAGAAAATCACAAGAGACCAGAAATGATTTAAATCCATAACCGGATAAAAACCATTGACGGTCTTTTCTTTTTTCTTTGCTGCCCTAAGATATGCAGCCACTGTTGCAATGCAAAGAATAATAATTGCTGCAATGGCAAAGCTGTACGGATGTGTAATGCCCGCCTGGAAGCCAAATAACTGTTTTAATACCAGCCATGCCTTCGGCACATTTTCTGCCCGGAAGAATATCCAGCAGATGCAGACAAAAATGTCCGTTCCGAGGATGGATAAGGTATCCACCAGAACATTTTTCTTTCTCTCCTGCCCTTTCTGATACCCAGCCAGTTTCCGGAAGCCCTTATGGATACAAAGAGCCAGTCCATGGAGACCACCCCACAATACAAAGCTCCATTCTGCACCGTGCCAGAGTCCCCCTAAAAGCATCGTTATCATCAGATTTACATAAGTACGAATACGTCCCTTGCGGTTACCACCCAGCGGAATATAAAGATACTGCATCAGCCAGCTTGAAAGGCTGATATGCCACCGTTTCCAGAACTCACTGACATTATGGGATATATATGGAAGGTTAAAGTTCACCGGTAATTCATAGCCCATACATTTTGCACAGCCGATTGCCATATCCGAATAACCGGAAAAATCCATATAAATCTGAATGGCATAGGCTGCTACTGCCAGTGCAACCGTTCCGGAACCAAATATCTGCGGACTGCGATATACTTCATCCACAAATACAGAAATATTGTCCGCCAGTACCACTTTTTTAAACATACCAAATACAAATATCTGTATTCCACTTTCCAGTCCCGCAAGTGTAACCTTCCGGTTCTCCTTAAGCTGTGGCAGAAACTCCGATGCTTTTACAATCGGTCCCGCTACAAGCTGTGGAAAAAAACTTAAGTACAACGCAAACTGCAAAAAGCTTTTTTCTTTTTCTATCTTCCCGGTATAGACATCAATGGTATAGCTCAATGCCTGAAAGGTATAAAAGGAAATTCCTACCGGAAGAATCAGATTCAGTACTCCCGGTATCAGATGAAACACATCACAAAAGGAAGTCACAAAGAAATCATAATATTTAAAAATTCCAAGGACCGCCAAAGGCGTGCCTACTCCAATCAGAAGAGAAATCCGGCTCTGCCGCAGATGCTTTTCATCTTTTTTTACCGCGGTAAAAAAGGAAATCCATGTAATTCCCATTAAAAGCAGGCAAAGCCGCATATTCCACCAGCCATAAAAAACATAACTGGCTATCAGAAGGATTCCCTGGCATATGATGCGGCGCTTTATTTCCGCAAAAGGCAGCACCCTCTGTACAAGAAGTAAAAGAAGAAGCACTACAAGAAAAAACAGTAAAAAGCTTACACTTGCAAAACTCATCTCTGCTCCTCCTCTCCGATTGCATCATAAATGCACTGTGCCAGAAGCTCATGTCCATATGCATTAAGATGCCCATAGCCAACTGTTGTATTATCAAATCCACTGGCTACGATATGCTCTTTCGCATAGGCTTCCTCTACGGAATCTGTCATGTCCGCAAAAATAATATTATATTTTTCACATAATTCTGCAAAAGTATCTCTGGTGTCCACACTTGCAGAGCATTCATAACTACCATCCTCTGTCAATGTCATATCCGGAATATAATAAATCACCGCCTGAACATCTGCTTCTTCCGCTGTCCTGCTGATATAGGCAAGCAGTTCCTCCGTGGCCGCATAGGTGTCATCACCAAATACATCATATCCGGCATTTTCCGTAATCGTTACATCTGCTTCGCCATTGTTCTGGCTCTGCAGATTTTTATACTGCTGATACAGCAGTTTGATATAAGGATTCTTTTCTAATACTTCCAGTGCCGGTATTCCGCTTCCCGCTGTCAGCTCAGGCATTTCATGGTTCAATGCCTGCGCAGCTTCTACCGGATTCATTGCCAGTGTTCCGGTCTCTAACGCAACATATTCAGCAGGCCGATAAACCTTAAGGGCATTTTCCAAATTACTGATATTACGGTAAATGGTATGGGCTGACATTCCCACGTTGTATACATACCGGTTGCTTCCATCTTCGGCGTATTTCTCATTTAGCAAATAAGATACACAATCATCCTCGTTGACATACAGTCCTTCCGTCTGGGAAGAACCCATCATTAAAATAGCAGTCTTTCTTCCATCCGCCGGATAACTGTTGTTATAACCACTGTCATCGGTAGTTCCCATGGCAAAACCTTCCGTTCCTCTAGCCCAGAACGTATCTGCCTGTCTTACATAGCTGGTCACTCCATTTCCACATGGTTCATGTACCGGAGGGTTGTAATAAAATACGCAAAAAAGCGCCAGAATTGCAAATGCTGTAATTCCAGCTCCTATTACCTTTCCGATAAAGCAGAATATTGTTTTTCCTGTTGTATTCCCTTTTTCCGATGTTCTTCCCGCCATGGAGAACCTCCTGTCATGATATAAGAAACAACTTTTCTGAATTCGTTTTCCGTCTCTTTTTCGTCTCTTCCTTATTTCCTGCGAAAGAAAAGCTGTCCTATTCCAGACAGCTTTTCCTATGAATATTTTTATTTATCTTTCTTTACTGTGTCTGGGTATCCGCCTCTGTGTCCTCTGCCGTAAACGGATTTGTATCTCTTACTGTATCCGAAGCAGTCTTTCCAGACTCATTGATTACGGATTTACTGATATTCTTTACGGTCTGTGTTGTCTCATAATCTTCTACATCAAATAAATACTGATGCAGTAAATTCACATTGGTTTCCAGATCTGTAGGAACTACTACATCGCCAAGCTTTCCTCCCATACGCTCTGTGGTAAGCTGGAATGGCCAGCCCTGTGTATCTGCCAGTTCGTAGTCTTTGATGCCTGCTGCCAGTCCCAATATTTCAGAACTGCTAAGACTTGTGGAAATATCCGGGAATAATTTATCAATCACCTTATTTAATGTAGGAAGACTGGCTGCTTTTGCCTTCTCGACTATTTTACTGATAACGGTTCTCTGACGCTCGGTACGGCCGTAGTCATCACCACCGCTGTAACGGTCACGGCAATAAGCCAATGCCTGGATTCCGTTCACTGTCTGAAGTCCAGGTCCGGAAACTGCTGTTCCATTGGTTCCCATTACCTCATTCATCTCATTGATATATATTTTCATGGTTTCTGCTTCTTTGGAACTAATATCAAGTTCAATTCCACCCAGTGCATCTACCACTTCCATAACTGCATTAAAGTCCACAGCTACATACTCTTTAATATCCAGATCAAGATTCTTATTCAATGCTGCAACTGCACCGGTCGGACCGCCTTTTGCATATGCTGCATTGAGTTTTCTTAAATTGTCATCATCATCTACTGCCAGGAAAGAATCACGGTAAACCGATATCAGTCTTACTTCCTTCGTATCATTATTAATACTTGCAATCATGATACAGTCACTGTTTCCGGACTCATATTTGCCGGTACTGCGGTTATCAATACCAAATAATGCAATGTTCGTATAACCATCTAACAATTCCTGGGTTTTGGCATCAATATTAATATTCAGCTTATCTTCATCCAAATCACCGGTATTATTGAGTTTATTTAATTTAATAATTACAAATAATGCTGCCAGAAGAATTAAGATAACCAGTACTTCCACTATAAAAAGAATCAATTTTCTCTTTCTTCTCTGACGTCTGGTCATTTTCTTTCTTTTACGGTTTCTATTATTACTACTTGTACTCATAAGTCATCTCCATTATCTTATTTTCCTGATGTTAAACAGTTTCTATTCATTTTTTCAAAACAATTGAAACTAATATATAACAAAACACTTTTTGTGTCAATATTATCCATGATAGCTTAATATCCGTTTTAGAAAAATTAAGCGATTCTTAATCATTACACCCACGCTGTTATGGGAAAAATCGGATACATTCTTTTCATGCCTCCGGTAAAGAATCAATGGTTCCTTTAAAAATACCGTGCGGTGATATTTCAAATCACATTTCACACCAATCCACTGATCATGCATGGTAACATCCTTCGGAATCGGAAGTACTGCATCCAATACCTCTTTCCGAAATGCCATGCAACAGCCCATATAGGTATTCTTAATAATATTTTTAATCGCACCTCTTCCACTGTGGCGGTAAACAAAAAAGGACGGCATCAGTGTCTCTTTGCATGCAGCATCTGTCACTCTGGCATCATGAACCACAACCATGGCTTTCTTCCTCCGGAATACTTCCATGACTTTCTCTACTTTATCCGGCATCCAGACATCATCCTGGTCTGCAAGAAAAATATAATCGCCCCGGCACGCCCTAAGTCCTGCTTCCACATTGGCAATAACGCCTTCACCCGGTCCTTCCATAACACGGATTCTTGCATCCTGTTCCTGATAGGACTTAAGGATTTCCCTCGTAGTATCCAGTGAACCATCATCCGATACCACCAGTTCATCACCCAGTCCGATATTTTTAAGTATGCTGTCTATCTGTTCTCTGATATAGGTTTCTCCGTTATAGGTTACTACTAAGACCGATATCATTCTCTCTCTTCCTCTCCTGTAAGAAACAGTGTTTCATACTGCTGTACAATTGCTTCCCAGCTATACCATTTCTTCATTCTGTCCTTCGCTTTCCGGCCAAGCTCTTCCCTCTCTGCTTCATCCATAGTATCCGCCTTCTGAATCAGTGTGGCAAGATTTCCGTTTTTCTTATTCCAGTACAGTGCGGCATCTTCCCCCACTTCTTTATTAAAGCCCACATCTAAAAGCAGGTTCAGTTTTGTGGTACTGAGTGCCTCAAGAAGGGATGGATTGGTTCCTCCCACCTCATGTCCATGGAAATATCCATAAGCAAAGTAGCGGATTTCTGCCAGCAATGCAGCATCATACACGGTTCCTGCAAATTTAATCCGCTTATCATTTAAAAAGCCGGTTTTCTCTTTTAAACTTTCATAAAAAGCATTTTCTTCCACATTTGTGATGATTACAAGATCTTTTGTGGAATCAGATGCCATAAATTCCCGAATCATTGTCTCGTAATTATTTTCCGGGACAAATCTTCCGACAATAAGATAATAATTTTCTTTTCTGATATCAAACTTCTGATACCATGCCAGCAAATCCTCTGTTGGTTCACCTGCTTTATAAGATAGTGTTCCATATGCGATAAATGTGGTCTTCGGCTGATATTTATGATATTCATCCCTGATATACTGTTCAATATTCTTTGAATCACAGACTAATAAATCTGCGTGCTTTACCATTCCCTTTTCCGAATATTTCCAGTATTTACGAATCCATTTATTCCATTTTGCCCGCATAAATTCATGTCCATCCGGGTTTACATAAAGTGTACCAGACAACCGGTGCAGCTGCCTTTTAAAGTGCCCCACAAATGGTCCGATTCTGCATGCCAGCACATAGACAACGGCATCCTCTATCTTTTCTTTTTTAATTTTCTGAATGCAGTAACGAAATGCTGCCAAATCATAATACACGGCTCTCGCGGGTCCGATATCCGGCACCTTCACCCGGAAGCATTTCGCATTATGATAAGTAAATTCTTCATTATGATCAGACATGCACGCCACATGGTACTGAATGTCTTCACTGACTGCCTGTCCGGTCAGATTCTCTACAAATGTCTCGAACCCGCCGTAAGCCGCCGGAATTCCTTTACTGCCTATAATAAATACATGTTTCATTTTCTATCCCTTATAAACTGCTGTAAGTTTTGCATCCAGCATAATCTGATATCCCGCTTTTTGCAGACGTCCGGCAAAATCTATTGCTCTCTCTAACGGTTCTTTATCCAGATCAATTCCGCCAGCCTTAAGATATGCTTCTTTCTTTATGATACACTGTTCCAGCGGAACGGCGCTGACATTCTGCGGAAGCACTGCCCGGTTGAAATATCCCTTGAAGCAGACCGGAAGTTTTTCAAAAAGATATCCCATCTTTCCATCCGGTAATACGCCAATGCCTGCCGAAACTAACTTCCGGTGCTTTTTAAATCGGACACCTGTCAGTCCCACTTTATTTAAGCAGGCATATTGTGCCAGTTCTTTTCGTTCTCTCTCCCCAAGCAATCTGGTGCGACGGCTGTCATAAATGAAAAGATATTCCCTTGTGCTGTTTTCTACCAGTTCATTTAAAGCATCTTTTTCCTTTATTTCCGCAAGATTAATAAGCTCCGGCTCCGGAACTTCCTGTTCATAAATCACTTCATAAGAATTATGCCCCTGGGCTTCTTTAATCTCTGCCGGAATTTTCCGCCTCTGCACGTAAGCTTCCAATGCCCGCTTTCCCGCATCATAGGCATAATCCTTGGACAGGGAACTGCCTGCCGTGGAACCACTGTGTATTCTCCAATGATAAAGAATCTTTCGAATATGATAAATGGCATCCGTCTGCTCCGTCAGGCGGAGCACCAGTTCATAGTCCTGGGCACCATCATAGCAGGGATTGAAATCCCCCACTTTCTCTAACATGGTCTTCTTTACCACCAGGAAATGGCAGATATAATTATAATGCATCAGCAATTCCGGATTATAATCCGTCTTAAAATGTGGCCGGCTGTGTATCCCGGATTCTGCATCAATTTTATCTTCATCGGAATAAATCACCTGTGCATCCGGATGGGCATTTAACATCCGCACCACTTCATAAAGGGCATTGGCAGCCAGCACATCATCATGGTCCAATAATCCGATATATTCACCCATTGCCATCGCAACTGCCTCATTGGTATTCTCTGAAATCCCACCATTTTCCAACAGTCTGCGGTAACGTATTCTTGCATCCTCTTTATAATTTTCTGCAAGAAAACGTTCGATTTTATCGGTAGGGCTTCCATCTGCAAGACACAGTTCCCAGTTTTCATAGGACTGTCCCAGCATGCCCTCTATCAGTTCCCGTAAGAAGCATTCCGGTGTCTCATATAATGGTACTACAACAGAAACCAGCGGCATATGTTCAAACAACGTATTCCACTGCACCTTCCATTCTTCTTTTGTCACCATATAATTCTGCCAGTTTTTCGTATATTCATGGTCTATGGGCTCATATTTTGTTTCCATTACTTTAATCGCCAGTCCCCGGAGTCCATGCTTGCGTATCATTCCAACTGCATATGCAGCCTTTTTCGTTAATCCCATTGCTTACTTCGATCCTTTTCCTGTTATAACAACCTGAATGGTCTTAAACAAGATTTTAATATCCAATGCCAGTGACCAGTTTGTAATATAGTAGGTATCCAGCTGTACCACTTCTTCAAAATCCGTAATGTTGCTTCTTCCACTGACCTGCCACATTCCGGTAAGTCCCGGCTTAATTCCGAGTCTTGCCCGGTGCCTTGCCTCATATCCGGCAAATTCTTCCTCCGTCGGCGGTCTTGTGCCTACCAGACTCATATCCCCTTTTAAAATATTCCAGAACTGTGGCAGTTCATCAATGGAAAACTTCCGCATGAACCTGCCAACCGGAAATACTCTCGGATCATCTTCCATCTTAAACATCAGCCCTGACATCTCATTCTGCCCCATCAGCTCTTTTTTCTGTTCTTCTGCATTTACATTCATGGAACGGAATTTATAAAAGCGGAATTTCCTGCCATTTTTTCCCACACGAATCTGGGAAAAGAAAATCGGTCCCGGTGACTGCTTCTTAATAATCGGTGCAAAAATAATGGTAGCAATACCGGCAATCACCAATCCCACAAAACCACCTACAATGTCCATCAGACGTTTAAAAAACAACTGACGTGGTGTTGCAATACACATACTGGAAGTTAAAACCATATAATTTCCACACTGCTCGATTACTTTATTCGGCATCAGCTTGGAAGCATGTACCAGATTAAAATGTACCGTAACGCCCATTTCCAGTAGATCATCTGCCAGTGCCTGGCTGCTGGCTATAGTATTGCCATTGATAAATACTTCATCTACCACATTATTTTTTACATATTCAAAGAAATCATCTGCATTTGCTACCACCGGAATGCCCCGGATAATTTCTCCCTTACGCATTGCATCCACTACAACAACTCCGTGCACGGCAAATTCCCGATATGGCAGATTTTCAAATTCCTTAAGACAGCTTTCCACCAGTTCATCTGTCGTTACCACTATCATGGCAGACAGATTTCTGTCATTCATCATCTTTTTCTTAATAAAATTCTTAAGCCCGGAACGGCCGACAAATTCAAAAATCATAGACAGTCCCCAGAACATCAGGAAAATCTGTCTGGAAAAGTCAGACTGTCTGGTCCAGTATCCATATACCATCATTCCGGCAACAATGATTGTTGCATGAACAACAACATGCTTAAATTCCTGCGTATTCTTTCTCCGCAGAATGCTCTTATAGGATTCGCCGAAAAATACCACGCAGATATCAATCAAAATAAGGACTACCGCTAATCGCTGATATTCCTCATTTAAAAACTCATTTTTTCTTCCAAAACGCATAAAATAGGATAAGGCATATGCAAGTTCCAGACAGATAATATCCAGAATCGTAAAGTCAAGATGCTTCATCCAGCTTTTTCGTTCTTTTTTATACATAATCTATTCCCTCTTATGCAATACAAGCCATCTTTTTAGGAATATTATACCAGTCCTACCCTGTCAGGTACAACCGAATTCTTTCTTAATTTTCTGTGAAAAAAGTATGTTCTTCTTCTGTCAAATGCTGTTTCTGTGAATATACAGCCAGCTTTCCGAATAGTCTTTCCGTTCTTTCTCACTCATCTTCCCATATTTCTCATAAGGAATCTTTGCCAGAACCATCTTTTCATTTCCACATTTAAAACATTCCACTTCATTTCTTCTTGAAACCGTCCGTATCCAGCCACATTTCGGACAAATATAAACTTTCATCATGTGTAACTCTACCTCCCTGTTACTTGTTTTTCTCTATACTCAGTTACAAAGTTACCACTTTCTTACAAATTCTGCAATGCCTTAGTGCTTTTGTCCCAGGGAATAATCTGTCCGGTAACGGGTCAGTCCGGGATGATAATAGGGATCTCCCTGCTTTAAAATATCAATCCAGCGGGTTCTCATATATTCAATCTCTTCCTGAAAACGGCGTACTTTCTCCTCTGTATCCTCCTGTCCTCTGGACTTTGATTCATAATGGTACGCTTCTACGGATGGTTCATATATAATAAGATAACCCTTCTTCCGGATTTTAAGACACAAATCCACATCATTAAATGCTACTGATAAAGCTTCGCAGAATCCGTCCACCTCACGAAACACCTTCGCCGGCACCATAAGAAATGCTGCTGTTGCTGCACTTAAATTCTGCCGCAGGCTGGCCCTATACATATACCCACTATCGCTGCGTACCTGTCCTACACACATATTGGCTGCAATTCCTCTGGCATGTCCACCGATGCCTATGACAATTCCGGCATGCTGTATCGTATCATCCGGGTAATAAAGCTTTGCTCCCACTGCTCCGGTATTTTCTTTTCCGCACAGGGTAAGCATCCGTTCCATGTAATCCTTTGTTATAATCTCAATATCATTGTTTAAGAACAAAAGATATTCACCCTTTGCATAGGATGCTCCATAGTTATTAATGGCTGAATAATTAAAAGTACCCGGTATTTCAGGTTTCCATTCTACCACACGGATATCCGGATACTGCATCTGCAGCTCTTTATAATAATCAAAGATTTCTTCGCTTTTACTGTTATTTTCTATAATGATAATCTCATAATTCCGGTAGCTGCCCTGCCGAATGGATGTGATGCATTTTTCCAAAGAAGCTTTTTCGTCTTTATTCGGTATCAGAATGGATACCAGTGGCTGCTTCTTTTCGTGACTGCCTGCTGCCATAGATGCATGCTCTACTCTCGGTGCATGCTCTGCCTTTGTATGATAAAGCACTTTGGGAATATGGATGATACTATCGGACTGCTTTGCCGCCCGGCAGATCAGTTCTTCTGTTGCAGGATTTCCGTCATTTTCTTTCAACGCCTGCAGGAATACCGTTTTTCTGATGCAGCATAAATGTCTGATATAACAGTAGTTTTCCAGATAATCCGGGCTGAAGTCCGGCTTTAAAAGAGGCTCTGCTGTCTCCGTTGTCTTTGATTCATCCGGACATCTGACATCTTCATCCGTATAAATCAAATCCGGCTTTCCGATTTCTTCCCAGTGAATTCCTGACTGCTTTGTCTCTTTTGGAAAAGCAATGGCATGGGCAAGCTCGTAGAAAGCATCCGGTTCTATGGTGTCACCCGCCTCAATAAGCGCTGCATATTCCCCGGAAAGTTCTATTTCTTTTCCGGTACAAAGCTTATTGATACAGGTTAGATTCCAGTTGGTATAACTCTGCTGTTCTAACATAGCCAACGCATCTTCTCTATTTTCTCCCATATAAACACAACTGATAAGCGGTCGATAGGACCACTTATCAGATTCTTTTGTCTGTATCTTAAGTTGTGCTTCTGTCACCTTATGGCCTGCTGCATATTCCGCATAGGAAATCTGCTCCGGTTCTCCTTTTTCTTTCAGGCGGATAAAGAATTCCTTTAAACCATAATTTTTTAAATATCGGAAACCTTTTCTGAGGTTATAAAGGCTCAGTTTCATCTTGTCTCCTTTTTTCACTGCTCTAATCTCACTGCGCTAATCTCGTCGTTCTAATCAGGCAGCTTTATTTTCTAAAATTAATCTCTGTCATAAATATCTCTGGTATATACCTTGTCCTGCACATCCTCTAAGTCTGCACTGTTACGGTTGGATACAATAACATCGGACATCTTCTTGAACTCGTCTAAGTCATGGATTACTTTGGAATTATAGAAGCTGTCGTCCTTTAAGGTTGGCTCATAAATCACTACTTCAATGCCCTTTGCTTTCAGACGTTTCATAACGCCCTGAATAGAAGACTGGCGGAAGTTATCGGAATTGGTCTTCATGGTCAGACGATAAATACCTACTACAGAAGGATTTCTATCTAAAATCTGCTGTGCAATGAAATCTTTTCTTGTCGTATTAGCTGCAACGATTGCTCCGATAATATCATTTGGAACATCCGCATAATTTGCCAGTAACTGCTTGGTATCCTTTGGCAGGCAGTATCCGCCATATCCGAAGGACGGATTGTTATAATAGTTACCGATTCGCGGGTCTAAGCCTACGCCTTCGATAATCTGTCTGGTATTTAATCCTCTTACCTCTGCATAGGTATCCAGCTCATTAAAATAGGAAACACGCAGTGCAAGATAAGTATTTGCAAATAATTTGATTGCTTCTGCCTCGGTGAGGTGTGCTAATAATACCGGAATATCCTCTTTGATAGCACCCTGTTTTAATAAGCCGGCGAACTCTTCTGCCTTTGCCCTTAAGCTTTCATCCTCTTTCGGATATCCCACTACGATACGGGATGGATAGAGGTTATCATATAATGCTCTTCCTTCTCTTAAGAATTCCGGAGAGAAGATGATATTTTTGCTGCCAAACTGCGCTCTTACTTTTTCGGTATAGCCAACCGGAACTGTAGATTTGATAACCATAATTGCATCCGGTGCATATTCCATAACCAGCTTGATTACGGCTTCTACGGATGATGTATCAAAGTAATTCTTCTTCTCATCATAGTTGGTCGGAGTGGAAATGATAATAAAATCTGCTCCTTCATATGCTGCCTTTGCATCTGTGGTAGCCCGCAGATTCAATGGTTTCTCTGCTAAATATTCTTCAATCTCCTTATCGACGATTGGAGATTTCTTATGATTAATCAGATCGACCTTCTCTTCAACAATGTCGACTGCCCATACCTCATTATTCTGTGCTAATAAAATGGAATTTGACAATCCCACATAACCGGTTCCTGCTACTGCAATTTTCATGTGTATCCTCCTTATTTTTCATTGTGTTTTAATTTTCCAAATATCATGCGTACTTCTTCACGCACCAGTTCATCCCCTAAGATTAAAAGCATAATGCCATAGGTTACTACTCCAATTATAATCATCAGTAACATATAAATCAAATAACTGTTGAAAGTTACCTTCTGAAACAGCACATATGCAATGACCATCGGAACGGATGCGATGACATATTTCCAGACACCCTGCATCATTCCCTTAAACGGTATCATCTTATGTCCTAAGATAATGCAGATTAACATTACCATTGCCTCTGCCAGTACGGTAGCAATTGCTGCTCCATCGTAGCTTAATACCGGAATCAGCAGGTAGTTAATGATAAGGTTACTGATTGCGCCTCCCAAGGTTGCCCAGAAAATAATCTTCTCTTTCTTCTTTGGCATAAATATCTGATATGCAATAAAGCCGTTAATCGGCGAGAAGAACAAATTGATGGCAAGAATTCTCGATGTTGTAACACTCGGGAAAAACTCGCTGTAATTCTTACCGGATATCAGATGAATGACTTCCGGCGAAATCAAAAGCATACCCACCATACATGGTACAATTAACATCATCATAAAACGGAATGCCTGTTTTAACAGCCGGTCAAAGTTATCCTTCTGGTCATTTTCAAGATAATATGCCATCCGGGGCATGATAACCGTACTCAGAGATTTAATCAGCGTACACAAAACCTGATTCATCTTCGATGCCGTTGTATAGATTCCCGCATCCTTATCTCCCTTCATCCATCCCAACATTGTAATATCGGAATTGAGATAAATAACAGATGCAATCGAAACGCCAAACATATATACCATCGGTTTCATATGAACCTTGATATCAGCCCAATGGACTCTTGTTTCAAATAAATGGATGTAATGTCTGCTGTGAATAAAATTCAGCACACCGGAGCCAACAGTAGATACCGCAGTCAATGCCACATACCATGCCACATCACCTTCATTCCGTACCAGCACAAATAGCATTACAAGTGCTACTACCTGGAAAATGACAGAACGAATCGTAATATACTCATACTCTTCCAACAGTTCATAGAGCCATTCCATACCAAGGGTGGTAAATAGAACCGTAGAACTGCTGATTAACAGCAGCATTTCATAGCCATCAAACTTCGGCAGGAACAACGCACCTGCAAATCCGATATAAGCAAGCACCGTAAATACCAGATTGATGAAAAACATCTCCGAAGCAAATTTATTTAATTTTGCCTTATCGTCACGGATTTTTGCACCCTCTGTAATGGCATAATTATTAACACCAAAGGATGCTACCAGCTGAAAATAGCTGACAATGGATGCTACATAGGCAGCCCGTCCCACTCCGGCAGAATTCAGTACCCGCGTTGCATATGGATAGGTAATCAGCGGGAATACTATCGTCATCAAAACCCGAATCAGATTCATTATAAAGTTAAATTTGATTGATTTTACTTCTTTCACAATATGTCCTCGCTGTTACTTCTGCATTGCCTCTAAATGTTCCAAGAGAATTCCAAGCGATTTAATCTGATTCTCCAGATTAAAGATTTCTTTTTTGCGCTCGGTCTTATAAATATAATCCGTAGAGATATCCTCAAGATGAAGAATTCTTACCTCCGGACAGTATACCATCGGTATTCCCGCTTCTTTACATCTTAAATATAAAAGTTCCTCTTCCCGGAACATAAAGGTATCCGGTACGAATGCATCTTTATATTTTGTAAGATAAATCGGTGAGAAAATCAGACAGCAGCCATGCAGTACCAGCTCATCCTGATATTCCAAGGAGCCTTCTGTGCAGTCTTCATGTTTCTTTAATTCCGGCATGACATGAATCTTTCCAAGGAAGATGCGAAGCAGCAGCTTTGCTCTGTCCCAAAGATTCCAAAGCGGATAAATGGAAGAGGTAATGTGTTTTAATCTCGTCTCATATACATGGCGTTCTTTTTTCAAACCCTCAATGGATGCAATTTCATAATACATGGCATTTTCCCTGCCATCCTTTAATTCAATATGCGGTCCCATTACTGCAAACTGATGTGCTTCATAGGCTGCCTCCACCAGCTGCGCAAAGTTATCCTGCAATAAAATCACATCATTGTTCATTACACAGATAAAATCGCAGTGTAGTTCTTCTCTTGCATATACATAGCCTAGATTGTTGCCTTTGGCAAAGCCGAGATTTTCCTTACTCAAAAGAACACTTACATGCTCTGTGTCTTTATAGCACTCTGCTAAATCTTTACCGGTTCCGTTGCCGGACGCATTATCTACTACCACAATTTCATAATCAGCCTGTGCCATTTTCTCCTGAATTGCTGCAATACACTTCTTTGTCATATCAAGAGTGCAATAATGCAATACCACAAAGCCAAATTTTTTCTTCTCACTCATCTTTGATTCCATCCATTCCAGATATCCTAATTGTGTAATAATAAACTGTCAATGAACAGCCATTTTACATGGCATACAAAATACCAAAGCATTGCCTTCCGGTATAATTTTAATGCCTTTTTATCAGACATCTTTCCGGTCTTGCAATATTCTAACCACGCCTCGGATACTGTAAGTCCGTCTTTTTTTATCTTTTTCTCATAGAAAGCCACCTTTTCTCCGGCTGGCTGTTCCTTACATTTATGCATGAAACTCATATCTGCCCGGTGACGTACGAGACTGTAACGGATAAATTCCGGTGCAATCTTCTGCTCCAAGTCATAGTCCATCAAATTTCTAAGATAGTTGATAAACCGGGAATTTCCCGTCCAGATGCCGTCTCCTGTCTGACGATAGCTCGCCATAATATCCGGCATATAATATACATCCCCATGCTTGATAAAACAGAACGTAATGGTATTATCATTAAAATAATCTGCTACCACATCCATCGGAATATCCTTGATATAGGCACTTCGCATCAGAATAGAATCCGGATGGAAATAGAAACGTCCCCAGTAGGTTGTTCCCTTTAATTTCATCGTATGATTGCAGTTTAAAAATGGTGTATTTTCTTTCGTCTTCTCATCATAGGCATAGACATTGTGGGCACAGACTGCATATTTTGCATTTTCCGGCTGATCCATAATCTCTACCTGCTTCTGCAGTTTATGGTCATCGATATAGAAATCATCCCCATCGAGATAAGCAAAATACTCTCCCTTTACATACTGCAAAAGATTCAGACGGTTTCTTGATGCCCGCTGGCTGCTGTTGTATTTCACACCAGGTTCCCGGTCCATCACATAGATTTCCATTCTATCCGGATATTTCTGCTTCCATTTCTGTAATTTTGCCATGGTGCCATCGGTAGAACCATCGTCACCAATCAGCACCTCAAAATCAAAATCACATTTCTGGTCAAAAACACTCTGCAATGCCTCATCCACATAATCTTCCTGATTATAAAAAGTCACAAGGACGCTTACTTTCATACTATCCTCCAGTGCCTACAATGTAATGGAGTAGGTCAGGTTATTACAATAGGAGCTTCCGAAGTCTTCTTTGCTGGTAATCAGTCCCATATTCAGATAATTACCTAAATCTTCGGTTGCTGTTCCCCAGGAAATCCGTTTATAGCCACGATTCTTCATTTCCACAATCATGGAATAATACATAAAGGTCATCGGGCTTAATTTATTAAACGCCTGTCTTGCAGCAAGATACTGTGTATGGGCACAGCCTACTTTATCGAAATAAAACATCATGGAGCCAGCTAACATTTCATCCTCTTTGAAGATGCCAAAGAATCCACATTCCTTCGGGAAACGGTCATTCTTGAAATCTAAAAGCTCTGCTAAAGAATGTACCGGTTTGGTATCATACTTGGAAAGGTTCTCACAGAGAATATCATAGAATTCTTTAATCTCATCATCTGTCGTCAGCGGTCTGCATTCCAGACCTTCCTTCTCACAGTTGTGGACATTGGTACGTTTTCCCTGTGCAAAGTTAGATAGAATTGCCTCTTTATAGGTAGCATAGTTTACATAAGTGCTCAGTTCCTTATGCTCCGTATAGCCTGCATGCTGAAATGCATACTGGAATAAATCACTTTCTACTTCTGAGAAAATATCGGAAGTCATTTTAAGATAAGCCTCGTTATAGCCCTGCTCCTTAAGATAATCCTTTAATTCTTCTACTAATACCACTACATGTTTGGCATTGTGATGCTTCTTGTCGATAATGATACCGCCAAAGGTGGTTCCTTTGTGGGAGAAAAATACCTTTTTCCCATCCTGCTCCAATTCACATGCCGGAATCAGAGCTGCGATATTATTTTTCTCATTATATACTACCAAAGATACATCTTTAAATCTGCCTGCCGGATGATAATTGAAGAACCGGCGGCTCTGTAAAAAGGTTCCGTTTATGGATTTTTCTGTGATAAATTTATCCCACTGTTCCTCTAAACTGTCCTCATATTTTTCAAATCGAAACATAGTCTCTCCTCTTCTATTTGAATGCATTGATTGCATCAATGACATATCCGGTTTCTTCCTCTGTCATTCCATAATACATCGGAATGCTAAGCTCTGTTGCAGAAATCTCTTCTGCCAGTGGAAGCTCTCCCTTTTTGATGCCAAGGCTTTCATATGCGCCCTGCAGATGCATTGGAATCGGATAATGTTTATTGGTTCCAATTCCCTTTTCATTTAAGAACTTCTCTAATTCATCCCTGCGTGCACAGCGGATTGCAAAGATGTGGAATACATGCTTCGTATCCGGCATTACAGTTGGCAGAGCGATTTCCGGATTCTTAATTCCGGCAAGATATTTCTCTGCTGTCTCAATACGGTTTGCATTCCAGCGGTCTAAATTCTTTAATTTAATTCTTAAGAAAGCTGCCTGCATCTCATCCAGTCTGGAGTTATTTCCCTGATAGATATGATGATATTTATAATCAGAACCATAGTTGCCAAGGGCACGTACTTTATCTGCCAGCTCTTTATCATTGGTTACAAAAGCTCCGGCATCTCCTAATGCACCTAAGTTCTTGCCCGGATAAAAGCTGAATCCGGCTCCGTCTCCAAGACTTCCCACATGTTTTCCCTTATAGAGTGCGCCATGTGCCTGTGCAGAATCTTCGATTACTTTCAGATTGTGACGTTTTGCAATCTCCATGATTTCATCCATTGGTGCCGGCTGTCCATAAAGATGTACTGCCATAATTGCTTTGGTCTTATCACTAATCTTCTCTTCGATTCTTGCCGGGTCAATGTCAAAGGACTCTAAAGTCGGCTCTACAAATACCGGAGTTGCACCTGTATAAGAAACTGCCAGTGCAGTTGCAATAAAGGTATTGGATGGAACAATGACTTCATCGCCTGTCCCGATTCCATATGCTTTCAGTGGAAGGAACAGTGCATCCAGTCCGTTGCCTACACCGACACAGTATTTCACGCCACAATATGCGGCATACTCTTCTTCAAACTTTGCTAATTCTTCTCCCTGAATAAACCAGTTTTTCGCTAAAACCTGCTGAAATTTTCCGGTAAGTTCGTCCTTGATTTCATCATGCATTTTCTCAAATGACACAAATGGTATTTTCATGGCAATTCTCCTTTACTTATTCTTATTTTCCTCTTTTACAAATGCAAGGAATTTATCGTAATCCCTGATATAATCATTTTCATCATAATATTCTGATGCCAGTACCATCAGCACTGCATCCTCGGAGAAATCATACATTTCCCGCCACATATTATTTGCAATATATAAGCCTTCATATGGCTTGTCCAATAAGACCTCTGCCGTCTCACTGCCGTTATCCAGATGAATCTTACAGGTTCCATGAATCGGAATCAGAATCTGTTCTAAACACCGGTGTGCATGATAGCCTCTTCGTACACCATCTACGGTATCATACATATAGTAAACACGCTTAATTTCAAATGGAATATCACGCATCTCTTCCAATGCTACCAGCTGACCGCGTTCATCCCCATGCTGCTGAAATCTGTACTTAATCACTTCCATGGACATTCTCCTTCTTCCACATTGCTGTGCTTCACTTTCTATTGTAATTCTTTTCTTACTCTTACTCTGCTTTTTCTTTGCCGAATTCCGGATTATCCAAAAATCCCTTCTGCTTATGCGCCGGCTGGTATGCGCCTTTTCGCACCTGCAGCATATGGCTTATAAGATAACGAATGGCATCCGGATTGCGGAACAGCCGTAACAAAGTACGAAGATAAAGGTTTCTGATTTTATATAATCCCAATACCTTTTTCTGCTTCTTCACATATGGATTATCGCTGTACTGCTCCTGAATCATGGCATAGAAACGGTCTACATCCTGTGCAAGAAGCTCCGAGAAGCTGCTTTTCTTCTTAGTGGATACTCCGGTATCGGCTTCATACCATACCAGATAATCCGGGAAGAAATGCATCGGTCTGCCATCTAAGCCTGCCATCATCTGAAAAATATCTTCTGCATAAATGACCGTTCCCTCTATCTTCTTAAGATAAGTCATATAATAATCTACGGTATAACAGGTACATGCACCAGAAGCATTGTCCCGATACAGCACCAGATTCTTTACAATCTTATCCTCATTCCAGTTCTTATATGGAGATAAATCAAAGGGATGCGGAAATTCCACATAATCTACACCGCCATCTTCCCTGCGGCAATAGCCCCTCATCAGCCCAAAACAGGACTCATACTGATTCTCTTCCATAAAGTCATACACCTGCTGCAGGGTATGTTCATTATAGAATGCATCCCCCGGTCCAAAATCCCGGACATATTTACCCTTTGCTTTTGCCAGACCATCTATGAGGTTCTTTACTGTTCCCTGATTCTTCTCATGATGAATAAGGGTATAATTTGCAAACTGGTGTGCCGCAAAATATGCTTCTATCTTATCAAAACAGTTTTCTTCTGAACCATCATCTGAGACTACGATTTCATAATCCTTAAAGGTCTGTGCCATGACAGAATCCAGTGTAACTAATAATTTCTTCCAGTCCGGATGATAGGTTACGATTAAAACAGTAAATTTCATCGTTGCTCCTTCTTGTTAACTTATACAGTTTACTATGTTTTCTTAAAATTTGCAACTTATAGCCTTCCGATGAGGAACAGTACTCTGACAAAGATTTCATCAATCATTCCCTGACGCAATTTATGCGGATAAAATACTTTTTTCAATGCTACTATTGGATGAAATCCCTCTTGTGTAAACAGATAAAGAGTCTTTCTATCTTCTTCACTCAGCTTATCTTTATATAATTCCGCATATTCACGAATCTGACGTCTGATATACTTAAAATAGTGATTCAGGAAAAACTTTTTAAACCTCCAAACTTGTGCTTTCCAAAAGCTATCCCCGCTGTTACTAACATTGCTCCCTGTTCTACGGTATTTTACGGTTGCACGTTCATCATATATAACCTTTCCCATGCCAACACACACCATATACATCCACCAGTCGTGTCCGGTAGAATATTTTGGCATCTGTTCTGTTACCATGTCCTTAGCTTTACGGTTAAATACACTGTTAAAGCCCAATGAAACACAGTCTACCATTGAATTCGCAAAAGATATATTAGGATGTTTACAGTCCCTATGTGCCACAAAATTTAACCCGCCATCATAATAATCATAATTTGAGAAATACAAAACAGGAACATCCGATGGGCTTTTATCCAGCAATTCCAATGCCATTTTTATCTTATCCGGAAACCAAAAATCATCCTGATCACTAAAGGCATAATAATCTGCTTCACCGCCATTTGCAATCAGCCACTCAAAACTTTTCACAAAGCCGACATTTTTTCCTGCTTCAAGATGAACTAGGCCTCGTTCTTCATACTCTTTTAAAATAGTCAGTGTTCCATCTTTTGAACCATCATCTCTTACATATATTTCAATATTTTTATAAGACTGTTCCAATATACTTTCTATCTGTTCACGAATATACTTCTCTCCATTATAAGCCGATAATAATACATTTACTTTCTTATCCATATGAATCATTCCTTACTTTTCATTTAGCTTACCTACAAAGCCGATTTCCGTATCATATATCCTTTCCAGTGAATCAAAATATGCCTGTTCATCCTGATAAATCTGGCTGTCTTTTAATACCAGTATATACTCTGCTCCAGAATCATTCAAATGATTAAAATAATCTGTGTGATTCGGATCACTCTGTCCCCAGCCATAATATCTTTGATTCGTAATTGCCTGATACCACAAATCATCCTCCCAGTATCCTGCCATCGGAACAAGTTCCTCTCCTTGTTCTAAAAGTTCATTGTAAACCCAATGATATAATTCCTCTTTCTCTTTCGAATATCCTGGCATCCAAAACGTTATGTAATTATAATGCAATAAATCATTATATGCTTCTGCCTTATATGACGAAACCATAAGACTATTATGTATCTGGATACGTTCCTCTACTTTTCCCAGATACATTCCAACCAAAAATACCCAGGTAATAAAGCATCCTGTTATCAGGACTCTGGTCTGCTTTTGTGCATAAACGACTCCATAAAATACTAATACAAAAGCTATTAACCACAACAAAAAATATATTTTATAGAAGTAATATGTAGATGCCTTACCTGTAACCGTTTTCCAAAGCAGTAACAATGTAAATACAAATGTGTAAGGTGCCAAAAACAATACAAGATTATTATCCCCTTTCTTACACATTGCATAGAATCCAAATAAAATCAGCGGTATATATATAACAAAATTAGAAAAAAGATCCCTGTAGCATGCCCCTTCATTCACAATTGCACTGGATACCGTTACCCCATCTTTAAATACACCGGCATATGTATATACAAATCCAAGAATACACGGAATCAGGAACACTGCCAGACAGGTTACCACGGTGTCTCGTGATACTAACTTATGCATTTTCCATTGTTTTACAAAAATGCAGGTAATTAGTGCAAAAAAGGTCACCGGCATAAACATCACATAGCATTCAAAAATAGCAAGGCACCCCAGCATCAGGAAAATGATGTTCATCCATTTTCCCATGTTCTCTTTTAAATACATATCAGTTAAAATAATCAACATACCTACAACGGTAACACCCATTCCAAGATATGTAAAACCATAAATCATGGAACACATAGGATATCCAATCATATATACAAAGGAAAGAATGTACGCTGCAACCCTGCCGAAACGGTCTTTACTATACTTTCTTGCTATTCCATAGAAAATAAATGCAGAAAGGCACACCTGAATCAGTTCACTCAAAACATAAAAACGGTAGTAATAGTCCACTGTTGCCAGTGGTGCCAGCATCTCTATAAATAATCCATTCCAAACAGTTTCATAAAACATACTTGTAACTGTTCCGTCATTCACAAGGTCCATTGCTGCCCGGAAATGATTCGCTGGATCAATTGTAAGGAAATTAAGATTAAGAGCTGTTCCACCATATCTCGTTTTTGCAAAAATAATTAAAACAACTACGGCTGTTACGACAAACATCAAATCACTTACCGCAAACTCATATTTCTGATATTTCTTCTTTTTCCAATTAAAAAACCATACTATACCTCCTGTTATCATATCAATGATTCCAATTGATATAATATTTATCGGGATATGTACTAAATCTAAAACCGCCGCCCAAAATGTGTGATAACAGTTTAATAAAATAAGCAACATTACTATCCATGTCACTCCGGTCTGCTTTTCTTCACTTTTATACAAGCCAAAAATACTGCTCCAAACTATTATCACTGCTGCCACAAAAAAAGCTGTACTACCAAGGTTCCATCCCATTCCTCTATTCGCCCTTTCTCCTTAATAACAGGTCTTAATCAGAATAAACAATGCATAAAGAAGCATTATTCCCATGATTGCAGATACCTTTATTGTAAAATGATTTATGTTATGTTTTATTTTATCACTGACTAATGCGATAAATGGAAGAATTATAAGAATAATAAAATATCTTCCCTGTACTCCTCCCACAACAGCAGCCCCTACCGGGTTTGCATAACCATCAGCAATATACAGTCCGAGCATCACTGCCACTGCTGTAATTATAAAAGTAACGATTAGTAATACCCTCTGTCTTACTTTTATTTTTCCATCCATACTCTGACCATCCAGCATTCCAACTGTAGTCAGAAAACACGGTGCAATAATCATAAGCATACTAAGCGGATAATTCAGGCTTCCCAGTATATTAAGCTGATGCAAATATTCATTTGTTTGTACCAAAACAGTAGAGAATATTACCTTTACACCCACCAGCGGATTAGCCATCAGATACTGTAACTGTGTCATATCACTGGATGCTCCACCAACTGCCTGAAGCCCACTAATTCCCGTTGAAACCCGAGACATGATATAAATGCATAAAATAGCAAATGGTATCAAGGTTATTGCAAATGCTTTCCAATACTTTCGGTTACTTTCAAATTTATTCTTTGGAATCAAAAATACCAACAATCCCATACATGCATAAACATATTTACACAAGAACATTCCAAGTAACAAAAAGCCCAGCAGTAACGTATGTTTCCATGACAACTTGACATTTTCATCAAAAGCATAATATAAACATAACGCAATAAATAAGAACCCAAATCCATTCAGTACCGCATCCTGTGAAAGCGAAGCTGCCTGATATATACTTAAAGGCATTACTGCCAGCATTGCAAGTAAATTCTTATAGCAGGGAATAAAACGAATTGCAAAAAATCCAAGCATAACATAAGTTAACAGGTTAAACAGTCTTCCCATCAAAATGACACCATAGATACTTAAATTCAATGCTCTTCCAATGAAAATTCCAAGTCCCTGTGGCCAATATACAATCGACGTCACACTTTCATAATATGTCATTTCAACCTTAACATTTGAAAATTTATGAGTTTTTAAATAATTTACATATTCACTTCCTTCACTTCCATCCGGTGTTATCTGCCGATATGAAATATCACTCACATTCTCAGGAACATTTATCACACCATCCCCATGGGAAAAATTACCAAAAGAGCCCAGTATATTTCCATAAGAAACATCCATTGCCTTATAAAAATGCGATGGACCATCACATTCCTGAAACGGCGGATTAATTAACGCCATTGCAATTCCCATTACTGTTGCTAAAATAACAAATATATACTCCGGACGTTCTAACCGTTTCGGCAACACACAAATACCAACAACTACAGCTGCTCCTAATCCGAATAAAACAAAAAATGCTAGATTTAATCCTCCGCCGTAAATAACAGACATCCGAAGTCTTGTTCCTGACTCCTGATTATTTACTGCCATATCGGATTCATAATCCCCTTTCAGTACACAGTAATTCACCTCATCAACAGGAGTTTCTTCCTGTAGCGTAAGATATACTTTCTGTCTTCCACTCACCTCACCAGATGAAAATGAAAAACTTATTACCGACTCTTCCCCCCTGGAATCCGGTAAATCGGTCTGTGCGCTAGCTAGCAATTCATTTGTATCTGCATTATAAAGCCCTGCATCTATAACAACATTCTGACCTGAATCATTTGTCATTAAAAGTGCAATCGACTGCACACTCTCTTTTATTTCAAAATACTGTGTAACAATCGTCTCTTCAGCTGGAATTACATCATTCTCTCCACTTCTATCATTATAATTATCCTGTCTTGATTCATAAAATACGTTTCTATGTTTCACCATCAAAACTGAAATTATTAAAAATACACCAATTGCGATCCAATATTTAACCGGAATTTTTTTTATTTTCTCTTTCATTTCTGCTTACCCACACCTCGTTTTCTATCTTTTAAATGCAATATCAGACATACTCCAGCTAAAACAATGATTCCAAGTACACTTCCTATAATACCTTCCTTTAACCTTGGAATATGATATACCGCCTGCACATTATGAACTCCAGGTTTCAGTCTTACTGCAGTAAATCCATAATCACCATTTATGATTGTTTCTTTTTCCTCATCTACATAGATTTCCCAGCCTTCCTGATCTGGAATAGTCAAAAGCAGAAATCCTTCCTTCTCATTCGAAACAGTACCTTCAAGTGAAGAACCGTCTACTTTAAAATCTCCAATGTCCGTCTGTCCAGGTTCTTCCTTTGATAACATATCCTGTCTGTCCCTGACAATCAAGGTATCCCCTAAAAGTTTTCTACGACTTCCTTCATCCATTTTTTCACATTCTTCCTGTGAAATAGTTTTTTCATAAAAAGAAGCAACTGAATCTGCATATATATTTTGATATATATATACCTCCCCTATTTTATGTACATATTGGCACCAGGAATAATCAATTTCAGATGTACTTAAAATATATTTTAAATTAATCAACCGCATCGGATAAATCTCTGTTTCATCTGTCACAATAAATGCCCTTTGAGCATCTGTCACCTTCTGGCTACTGTACAGATTTGTATAAAAAGATGACAAATTGCGATTTATGGTACTATTATAATCAGTTATAGCAGAATATCCAGCTATCAACGAATCTCCATACGTTGAAGAAAATGAGTATGTCTTCTCCACGCGGTAAAAAGAATCATCTTTCTCCTTTAAATATTTCAATGCATCTATCGTATCATTTCCCATCCCTTTATCAGAATAAATTATTTTTTCTCCCGAAGCATAAGCCGTTACCCGCTCATTATTGGTAATATAATTTTCCCTTCCCACAGAAATAATCAGACATATTCCAAGGAAAACTTCTACTATCCCCCATATCTTTTTTGTTCTGCAAAAATATCCAATTCCAAGCAATCCTGCAAAGATCAGGCACAAAACAATAAGCTGTCCATCATATTTTATCACTTCACCAGACGCTCTCCGACCGGTCTGTAACAGCACTCCAACACTTGCCGCCAGCCCCAATGCCAATCCAAAAATACTGATTTTTTTTCTTACAATCAGACTTTCCCATTCTGTTGCTACCAGCAATGCTGCTACCGGCATGATTACAAAAGTATATCTTGCCTGCACATATGCAAATCCATTAAACGCAATGGCAAATCCCGGATTATACAAAATAAATACGCCTACCATTGTCACAAAGATTCCATATACCAGCTGTTTTGTATTTTTGCACTCTCTTATTTTACGTACAAGAAATTGTCCCAGAAATATAAATATAAATACAGTAAGGCAGACATTTGGCATCTCATAATAATTTCCCCAACCCGTTGCATGCTCTAACTGGTTAATGCAAAAAGTATTATTTGATATAAGACGACCCGTTGTTTCTATATTGGCATCCATTGTATAAGTAGAAAACAGACCACTTAAAAACTTTGTAATTGCAGACTCACTGGAATCCAGCCTTGTCGAACTGGAAGTCAGGTAAGATGCTGCCGGCAATAATGTCACCGCATCCATAAATACGCCACATATAATTGTTCCAAAGACTGTTGCCGCACGTTTTAATCTGTCTTTCCATTGCCAGTCCAGCTCCGGATTAATCAGCCTGAGTACACAGTATATTGCAGCAAATGCAAGTGCCATATATGTATTATAATAACTGTATAATGTCGATGCTGCGACTGCGACTCCCAATCCCGCAATATATTTTACTTTGACTTCCCGTAACAGTTTCTCCAGGAAAATCAAAATTATTATCTGGTATACACAAATTGTTCCCAGCAAATAATGTTGTCCCCATAACATCAGATAACCATTAAATGCATAAAGATATCCGCCAACACATGCTGCTTTTTCTGAAACATGAAACATTTTCAAAAAATAACGGCATAAAAGTGCCGATAAAACAATCTTCAATATCTGCGCTACTACAAGCAGTCTTCTTACCTTTGAGATTCCACCGATTACTCCACCTAATATTACAAACAATCCAAATGGATCCAACGTCTGTGAAATATTGTTCATCAGACTTGTTCCCAAACCATAATCCCAGTTCCAGATACCAAATGTTCCTTCCTGTATTCTTCTTACACAGTTCATGTAATATGGATAATACTGCTGGATGGTATCTGAGCCAATATCCGCAAAGATAAAAAGTCTGTCACCAAATATATAATCATGAAAAATATATAATACGGTGATACCAACCACAAAAAGAAATACTGTAATGGAAGCAGTTTTTTTTAGTTTTGTTCTATCTTCCGAAATATATTCCACACCTTTTACCAGTACTCCAACCAGCAATAATACAATTGCTATTTTAAAAATAGCCTTCTTATGAATTCGTACATACACTTCAAATGGATTTCGATAAGAGATTTGGTTAATATTATAATGCAGTCCCTGTACATCTGAAATCAATAGTTTAATATACTTTGTTCCTTTTTCCACCTGAATTGGATTATGCCCCAGCTGATAAGTATATGTTGCTGGATCACTATTAAATTCTTTTGTTTCTGACTGCCAGATAAAACCTGTAATTTCCTGATTCAGTTGATTCATTTCAACATCCAAGAGTTTATCTGCATTTACCGGAATAATAAAGAAACTGTCTTCTCCCGTAATATATCCATCCTCATCCTGGATTAAATCATTAGCAGAGCTTTTTATTTCTTCAAGATTTTGTTTTTCCTGCTGGAAAGTAAAATATATTTTCCAGTTGTCAAATCCCCGTTCTCCAACCGTTCCCACCAGAACCAGCCCTGCAAGAATCAGAACCAGTTCTGCAAGCAATACTGCTGCATTTTTTAACCATTTCTTCCTATCGATTTGAATCTGCATCTTCCTTCTCCTCATTCAGCATCTGGCGCACCACATAAAGGGGTCTTTGTTTTGACTGCATAAAAATATTTCCTACATAAATGCCTACCAGACCGACTACCATAATAATAATTCCTCCGATGAGACAGTTGGTTGCTACGATACTGGTCCAGCCTGCTGCCACATGACCGGTAAAATAATAGATAATCAGTCCGATAATCACCAGTGCTGAAATGATGGACATCAGAAATCCAAAGCCCATGGTGAATTTCAAAAGTTTATCCGACTGGGAGGTTAAAATCTCTCCCGCCATCTTAAAACGCTTCTTCATGTTATAAGAGGATTTTCCCTCAAAACGGGAATCGTGTTCCACATCAATTGCTGCCTGCTTAAAGCCAAGCCATTTCACATAAATTACAAAGGCACGGTGCATTTCCCGCATCTTGCAGTAATTATCGATTACCACCCGTTTGCTGATGCTGAAATTACAGATTGCCGGGTCATAGTGTCCATCCGATGCAAAGGAATAAATCTTATAGAATATTTTAGATACTAATACCTTTAAGAAAGAATCTTTTCTATGTACTCTTCTGGCAAAGACCACATCATAACCTTCCTGAGCCTTGCGATAAAGATTCGGGATTTCTTCCGGTCTGTCCTGTAAATCACAGTCCATCACCACTACCCAGTCTCCTTTTGAGGCATCCAGTCCTGCAGTTATTGCCATAATCTGTCCGAAATTCCGGGATAATTCAATCCCCTTTACACGGCTGTCCTCCTTACAGATTTCTTCGATTACTTCCCACGAATTCTGCGGGCAGGCATCATTTACCAGAATAATTTCAAAATCATCAGTGATGGTACTTACCGATTCCACCAGACGTCTATGCAATTCATGCAGTGCTGCCCGGCATCCATAGACCGGAACTACAACTGATATATCCATTTTCATACCCTCCTATAGGTAAAACACGATAATACCAAGCAGTATCAGTGCATTTCCAAATACTTTACGCTTTGTAATCGGCTCTTTAAAAAAGAAAAAGCTTAAAATCATAATTAAGATATAGCCCAGGGATTCAATGACCGGGCCATTCTTATATTCAATTCCATGATATGCCAGAATCGTCAATACGGTAGTTCCTACCATCATGGCATATCCAATGATGACATATGGATTTAAGTATTCCTTTATTACATTATCATATTTTTTTGCAGCACTTTTCTTTAACAAAATCTGCGAAAAGGAAGCTACTACTACGGATGCCACCAGAAAAAGCCAGTATATCATCTTTTAACCCTCCTTATTCACAATCATGGTGCCGGCAATTACCAGAAGGACACCAATAATATTCTGTACCGAAATATGTTCTCCAAAAATCAGTGCTGCCCAGATCATAGACCACAAAATCGCAATGCTCCGGTTTGCATATGCTACCGACAAATCAACCCTTTTGATAATCTGCTGCCAGAAAATGGCATACAATCCAAGGATGCAGATTTCCACTCCGTAACACAGAATAAATCCCATGGATAAAAACTCATATCCTGCTGCAAACTTCGCTGCCACACCGGATAATGTGTATATCATAATTACCAGCTGCAGTAAAATCAGCAGTATCCACTTTTTCTTTCCTTCTACTTTACTCATCGTTCCAACCAATCCTTAATCTCTGCCTGATTTTTTCCAGCCAGAATGTAATAACCAAAACGGCTTCCACTGTCTACTACCTGATGTTCCCCTACCGGTTCCATTTCACTTACCATCTGAAGCAGTTCCGGACTTTTGCTCTTAATCTCTTCCAAAACATCCAGATCCTTCTTTGTAAACACAAAGCGGATTCCCGCACACATCGGCTCATGTGCCGGTGTCAGTTCCGGTTCCTGTCCCAAAGCAGTCTCAATTACCATGCGCACAAAGTCATATCCGGAAGATAAATATACCAGATGGGAGCCAATACAGTCGCCACCCATACGGGAACCGATTTCAATGATTCTTACATTGCCTTCGGCATCCAGTTTAAATTCTGAATGAGAAGCACCATTTTCAATCTCAAGAGCAGTAAGTGCCTTCGGAATAAATTCCTTCACCCGGTTCATTTCGATTTCAGAAAGCTCTGGTGGCTCCATATGTCCGGTCTCAATAAAATGAGGATATCCTGTGGTATATTTCTTTGTCACCGCCAGCACATGATGTCTGCCCTGATAAGAAATACATTCACAGCTATATTCATTGCCTTCGATATATTCTTCAATAATTGCCTTCTTTTCAAAGGAATTACGCACTGCCTCTTCCACTGCCGGAGCAATCTCTTCAAGACGTTCCACCCTCATAATACCGCGGCTTCCGGAACGGTCGGTCGGTTTTACTATCATTGGAAACTGCATATCTGCTACAGCTGCCGCGTAATCATCCCCTTCACATACACTGACAAAGCCCGGTGTAGGCACACCATGCTTCGAAAAAGCTTCCCGCATGGCAAATTTATTGGTAGATATATAGATACAGTTGTCAGAATTATGTGATAATCCAAGCTGCTCTGCCAGATACTGCACGGTAATATTGGCAAGATCAGATGCTATTGTTGCAACTGCATCTGGCTGAATCCTCCGGCATTCTTCTAAGATTGCTTCCTTTTCCACAATGCTGATGGGATAAAAATAATCTGCTGTCCGTTCTCCGATAGAGCCATCTTTCCATGCAAATACATGTGTCTCATATCCCATCTCTTTTGCCTTTAAAATGAGCGGATTCTGAAAAGAATTCGCTCCTATAATTACAATTTTCTTCATATTGCCTGTCCTCCCGGCATTTAACTTTCTTTGCGGCGGCTTGCGATAAACTTATCCCATCTTCCGCTTTCTAATTCTTTTTTATAATCTTCCATAATCGCACGATAAGAAAGGTATTCCGGCACAAATCCGAAATCTTCCTTCGCCTTTGTCATATCAAACAAAAAGGATGGTGTATTATTCGGCTTGTCCGGACGGTATACAATCTTAGAGCCCTTATCCGGTCCGAATACATCAATAACAGTCTGCACCTGCTTCTCTAAAGTAAGTTCTGTACCGGATGTCATATTATAAAGACCATAGGTCTTATCACTGCGTAACGCCAGCACAAATGCTCTTGCAACATCCTTTACATAAATAATGTCTCTGGAAATCTGTGGGTCACCCCAGATTTCAATGTCTTTTCCGGCTTCTGCATTCTCAATAAAGGTCTGGATTCCGGTCTTATAATATTTACCATTCACATAAATCTCAGAATGAGGTCCTACTCCGTATACCGGTGGCAGGCGGAAAGATGCACACTGCATGCCATGCTGCTCATTATAATATTCCATCACATCATTGGCTGCATTTTTGGAAATCACATATACCGCATGGTCTCCGGTATACATAAAATCTCTCGGCTCTGTCTCTTTTAAAGCAACGCCTTTCTTCCATGCATTTCTTACATCTGCATAACTGCTGGTAGCGATCACTTTCTGAATGCCATTCTTGCGGCAGTACTCCAGCACATTTATCGTTCCTTCCACATTGATGCGAATATAATCTGCAGCATTCTCATCCTGTGCAATGTCCACCGGTGCATTTGCCGGAAGCAGACCTGCCAGTAAAATGACACCCTCTACACCTTCTGTCGGTAATTTGTCAAAATCTTCTTTTTTCGAAATATCCAATGACACACAGGTAACGCCTTTTGCTTCCAGTTCCTGCTTCATGATTGCATTTCTTCCAGTTGCCAGCACCTCATAACCTTCTTCCAAGAAGCGGTCTACGGTATACATTCCAATAAATCCTGTTGCCCCAATAACAATAACCATTTACTCTGTCCTCTTTCCTGTATTTTCATTTATCTCTCTTTGTAAAATGCATTAACCTTATCTATCACATAGTCTGCATGTTCCAATGACAGATTATAATATAACGGCAGGCGGACCAGCCTCTCGCTTTCCCTCGTTGTATAACGGTCTTCTCCTGCAAACATACCATAGCGCCGGCCTGCCGGTGCTGTATGTAATGGAATATAATGAAATACAGCCTGTACCCCCTGTTCCTTTAAATAACTGATTAAAGCTGTTCTTTCCTCTAAATCCCTTGCTTTCAGATAAAACATATGTGCATTATGTGCGCAGCCCTCCGGTATCGTTGGGCGGACAATTTTACCCTCATCAGATAATTTTTCCAATCCATCCCAATAGCGGTTCCAGACAGACAGACGTTTTTTATTGATTTCTTCTGCCTGTTCCAGCTGTGCATAGAGATATGCTGCATTCAGTTCACTTGGAAGATAGGAAGAACCTGCTTCCACCCAGGTATATTTATCAATCTGTCCGCGGAAGAATTTGCTGCGGTTAGTTCCCTTCTCCCGGACGATCTCGGCATTTTCTACATTCTTTTCATCACGGATCAGGAGTGCTCCTCCTTCTCCCATGCTGTAATTCTTTGTCTCATGGAAACTATAACAGCCAAAATCTCCCATTGTACCAAGTGCCCTGCCTTTATAAGAAGCCATGACACCCTGGGCGGCATCTTCAATTACCAGAAGATGATATTTCTCTGCAATTGCAAGAATCGTATCCATTTCACAGGATACTCCGGCATAATGTACCGGAACAATCGCTTTCGTCTTATCGGTAATCGCATGTTCAATCAGTTTTTCGTCTATATTCATGGTATCCGGACGGATATCCACAAACACCGCCTTAGCACCTCTTAAGACAAAGGCATCTGCTGTAGATACAAAGGTATATGCCGGCATAATCACTTCGTCTCCCGGCTGAATCCCGGATAAAATAGCTGCCAGTTCTGTTGCGTGGGTACAGGATGTTGTCAGTAATGCCTTTTTTGTCCCGGTATGTTCTTCCAGCCAAGCATTACATTTCTTTGTAAATTCTCCATCTCCACAAATCTTCTTGTTCTCTACCGCCTTACGGATATAATCCATGCTTTTTTCCATATAAGGTGGTTCATTGAAATTAATCATTTCTATGCCTCCGTTATATATTCATGATATTGCACCACTTTTTACAATACCAGACCATTTATGGTTCTCACTCTTTCAGCGAAAAATCTGCTTTATCCAGTGTCAGATTCGGATTATAATACGGATCCCCTTTTTCCAGAATATCTCCCCAGCGTTCTCCAAATAAAGCGATCTCCCGCTGGAATCTTGCCACTTTATCCGCAGAATCTTCCAGACCTCTTGATTTTGATTCATAATGGTAGAACTGTGCATATGGATTGTATACTACAAGATAACCTGCTTTTCTTACTTTCAGGCAGAAGTCAATATCATTGAAAGCTACTTTGTATTCTTCATCCAGTCCCCCGACTTCTTCATATACACTTTTTCGTACCATAAGACAGGCAGCTGTTACTGCTGATAAATCCTGCACACTTATGCTCCTGGAAAAATATCCATTGTCTTCTTTGTCCTGTCCGATAAATGCATGACCTGCAATACCGCCAAATCCAACGATAACACCTGCATGCTGTATGGTATTATCTTCATATAATAATTTTGCTCCGGTGATTCCTACATCCGGGCGCATACATACATCCAGCATTTCCTTGATGCTGTCTGGTTCGATCATCTCCGTATCATTGTTCAGAAGAAGGATATATTCTCCCTTTGCCTGCGCCACACCGAAGTTATTGATCTTCGAATAATTAAAGTCTCCTTTGTAATATAAGACAGTTACATTATCTCTTGTCTCTATCTCTTTATAATAAGCAAAGGTCTCTTCTTCTGTACTGTTATTCTCTACAATGATAAATTCAAAATTCCGGTAGGTGGATTTCTCTTCGATGGAATCCATACATTTTCTCAAGTCTGCCACATGGTCTTTATTCGGAATGATAATCGAAAGCAATGGTTCTTCTTTCCATTGATAACGGGTATGATACATTCCATAAAAAGGTCCTCTTTCTACTTCTGCTGGAATTCCAATTCTGTCATAATGTGCTTTTACCGCCTTGCATCCATTAGTAAATGCATACAGCTTGCTTTCCGGATTCTCTGAAGTTGACTGGGAATGACATCTCCAATGATACAGCACTCTTGGAATATGGGCAATATGTTCTGCTGCCTCGGTACAACGCAGTATAAAATCATGATCCTGTGCGCCATCATATTCACTCTGAAAGAAACCTGCTTTCTCCAGAATCGTCTTATGGAATACGAATAAATGGCAGATATAATTCATGGTACATAATAAATCAATATTAAAATCAGATTTAAAATGTGGTTCAAAATAGTGTCTGCCATTCATGTCCACCTTATCTTCATCCGAATAAATAACGTCTGTCTGCGGCTCTTTCTGTATTGCTTTCGCACACTGATATAATGCTTCCGGTGAAAGTAGATCATCATGGTCTGTCAATACAATAAAATCTCCATTCGCCATTTTCAGTGCTTCATTGGTATTACCGGCAATTCCTTCATTGCTTTCCAATAAAATATATTTTATACGCTTATCCTCTTTTGCATATATATCTACAGTTTCTTTCAGGGATTTTTCTTTTCCGCTTCCATCTGCAAGACACAGTTCCCAGTTGGTATATGTCTGCGCCTGTACCGACTCTATCATTTCACGCAGAAATTTTTCTTTGGTGCAGTATAATGGAACAACAACCGAAAACAATGGTCCATCTTTTATTACATCCTGTCTCTGCCGCTCCAGTTCATTTTCGTCTACTCCATATTTCTTCAGAAATTCCTCGTAATTCATCGTGTCCTTTTCGCCCTTTAACTTATAGAACACCTTACGCACCATTTTCCGGAAGCCATAATGTTTCCAATACGCAATCGCTTTTCTCACATAGCCGGAACCAGTCTGTTTTTCTTCTCCCTGGCGGACTTTTTCCAATAATATTTCAAACCGTTTCTGCTTATCTGCTGCTTTCAGTATAAGTACCAGTCTCTTTCCTCCCTGATCCGGTACAAAGATTTCATAACCACAATTTATACTGTCTGAAAGTTCTCCAAAAACATCTACTACATCTTTACGATATTTCCACTGTACTTCAAATGGTACACTTTTTTTATCGATAAAAACTTCACATTTGGTTGTATCCCCTGCTGCACTCCATCCGGTCAGAACAATTTTATCCTCTTCTAAACGTTCCATCTCCAGATTGCTTTCCAGCTGGCTGCATATGCTCTGATATAATTTTCCATCTGCCCGGAAAGACAACGCTTCCTCACTGCCCTTGCAGCTGTATACCCGGATTTCTGTAACCGGTTCTTCCGGTATTCCAAATTCTCCTGTAACTTCTTCTCCTACATTCATCTGGTAATGCAGATATCTTCTTCTGACATCCACACTTTTCTCTATTGTTATCTCTACTGGAATTTCCTTTTTATTTACATATACTTTAATCGTTCTTCCTTCCGGATTATCTTCTGGAAAGAAACCACGAAAAACCATTCGATTCTGTTTCGTCAGATGCATTCTCATGCTCTCTGTCACGAAATCATAGTTTATCATATTCTTAAGTATTCCTCCTTAGAAAACATAGTTATCTATATTGTATCAAAAAGAATCCGGATGGTCAAATAATGACCATCCGGATTCCAGTCTTTTTTCCAGTATTTTCTGATTTTTCAATTATTGGAAACTTCCAAGATAATGTCCGTCTGTTGTATCCATATTATAATAGTAGACACCATCTGTGATCAATCCGCGGGCTACCATTCCATTCCAGTGGTAGAATACAATTCTTCCCCATGGATCATAGGAGAATTGATTCGTTTTTAATGTTCCATCTGCATTTGCATATCCATAATCCATGCCATTTGCGAACTGGAACCATCCACTATTCTCCATTTTACCATTTGCATTCAGATAATATGTCTTATTGCCAACAAAAGTAATCTGGTCCTTATAAATATATCCCAGTGAATCAAAGTAACAGGTATATCCTACTTTGGAGCAATAATAGAAATCCATAAATACTTCGTGTCCCTTTTCATCGAAACAGATAATATGTGTTCCATCCGGATGATAAGTCAGATTGTCTTTCATTGCTGTTCCATCTGCCTGGATATAATAAGTAAAATATCCGTCAAATATAAACTGATTGTAAATAGGTGTTCCATCCGGATAATATGCATGTATTGTTCCATCTGCATCTGTCTTAAAACGGTTGCCGGTATACTGGCAATTCGTTACTGCCATATTACTGCCTGATGTATTTGCAATCTGGTCTGAAGAATAATTTACATTATCATCTACATAGCCTCTGTTATAGCAGTTTTCTACATATACATAGCTACCAGTCCCATCCTCAGTTCCAAAATTATTCATGGCACCGCCAATTCCGCCTAAAACATCTATATTGACATCACTCCTGCCGTTTTCACTATAAATACTTCCTGAGTTACCACATCCTTTTACATATATCGTTCCAGTTTTGGAAATTACAGCACCGCCAAATACGCCTCCAACAGAGGAACTTCCTGATTTCTTTGCAGTAATATTTCCACTGTTTCCGCAGCCTTCTACAACAATATTATCTCCACCCGAAGGAATTTCCACACCATTCTGCATATAGGAATTTCCACGGTTAATATTTCCAATTACTCCTCCCAGGCTACCTGTACCGGAAATATTTCCTGCATTTGTACAATTCTTAATCGATGATGTACTATTGTCACCTTTTCTTGTGGCTTCACCAATGACACCGCCAATTGTTGCGGCTCCATTTCCAGCATCTCCGGAAATATCACCTGAATTTTTACAGTTTTCTATACTAAACTGGGTATTTCCGCTAAATCTTGTTTCATCACCGATGATTCCGCCTGCATAAACATGACAATTACTGGTTGTAAAGCTGATTGCTCCGGTATTTTCACAATCCACCACATTTGTTCCACCATTCAGCCCTATAATACCGCCCACTTCCGAAATATTTCCGGAAATATATCCTTCATTCTTACAGCGGTAAATGTCACCTACATTAGTTGCTGCAACTCCGCCAACACGGATATTAGAGCTTCCACCAGAGGTAATATTCACCTGGCTGACACAGTCCTCAATGGTTCCTGTATTAGTTGCTGCAATTCCACCAATATCAATAAATGACGCACTGTTTACCTGCAGATTGCCCACTACAGTAAGATTACTGATCCGTCCCAAGTTATAGGAAAACAGGGACTTGTCTCCATTGATTCCATATATGATATGTCCATTTCCATTAAATGTTCCTTGCAGCTGCATACCTGCAATGTTCCCCATATATGCGCTGATATCAATATCATTCATGAGAACATAATTGTCTCCCATTGATGTATCTGCATGATTCACCAGGTCTGCTGCCGTATAAATATAAACAGTTCCGCTTGCATAGTTCTGGGACACCACCGTCTCTTCATCCATTGTCTGCGCATATGCAGTCTCATTTATTCCTGTCGTAAATAATGTCACCATTGCTGTCATTGTTAAAAATGTAACCAGTTTTCTTTTCATCCAAAATCTCCTCTTATTTACTGGAAACTTCCAAGATAATGTCCGTCTGTTGCATCCATATTATAATAATATACACCATCTGTAATTAATCCACGGGCTACCATTCCATTCCAGTGATAGAATACAATTCTTCCCCATGGATCATAAGAAAATCCATCACATTTCAAAGTTCCATCCGTATTCGCATATCCAAAATCCCTGCCATTTGCGAACCGGAACCAGCCACTGTTCTCCATCTTTCCATTTGCATTCAGATAAAATACTTTATCGCCAACAAAGGTAATCTGATCTTTATAAATATATCCCTGGGAATCAAAATAGCAGGTATATCCCACACTTGGACAGTACTGGAAATTATTAAACACCTCATGTCCTTCTGTATCCAGATAAATAATATGTTCTCCATCCGGATGATAAGTCAGACGGTCTTTCATCGGTGTTCCATCTGCCTGCATATAATAGGTATAACTTCCGTCAAATACAAATTTATTGGTAATCAGTTTTCCTTTTTCATCATAGCTGCGGATATTTCCATCTACTTCACGATAAAAACTGATTCCATTATAAGAGGACACTTTTCCGATATAATCTGAATTACATGCCGGTCTGTATGCACTCAGACAACTTTCCACTTCATGATATCCCTCATTTATTGTAGCATCTGATTTGCAAAAATAATTATAATACCAGCTATTGTCTGAATCAGAATCATCCCAGGTACAATCTACAACATACCAGTTATTATCCAGCTTCACTTCGTTCCATTCATGATATGGACTGGTTACACAGATTGCAGATATGCCTGCTGCATTGCATAACAGGGAAAAGAGCTGTGCATAGCCTGCGCATACTGAGTTTCCCGTCAGTACTGCTGTTCCGCTGCTCTGATGCTTTTCCTGATTGCTGGAATCATTATCATATACGATGTTCGCACATACAATATCATGTGCTTTTTTAATTTTAAAGTAATCTGAGGATTCTGCATTAATCTCATTTATCCAGTTATTCACTTTTGCATTAAACTGGGCAGTATATTTTGCACGTACATATCCTTTCTGATAATCCGGATAAATTGCCAGTGCCACATATTGTTTTGAGCCCTGATATCCTTTAAAAGCGGATGTACCACGGACAAAATAATACTGCGGGTTTGAAAGCGTAAATATCCAAACAACTTCCCACAAATCATCTGTTGACATGCCTGTGCATTCTATGTAGTCTGTCCTTGCATAAGAAGAACCATCTACTACCGCATCCTCCTGTGTATCCAGATACTGTTCACATTCATACTGCATACTATTATATAATGTTCTCTTTTCATAAGATAACTGATTATAGTAATAGCTGGAACTGTAATCAGTACCAGAAGCACTATATGTCTTTGCCCTATATTCCTGGTCCTCTAATGAAATCGCATCAGCTACATCTTCCTCTGTCAGGGTGACTTCCATCAGTCCTGCAGGAAGATATCCTGTTTTTTCACTTAAATCTGTGTTTAAATTTTCTGCTTTTACATTCACCGGTAATAATTGCACTATCATTGCAGCAATTGCCAGCAACGCCATCCCTTTCTTCCATTTTTTCATTCGTTTTCCTCCTTCATTCTAATAGCTGTCTTTATTATATCAGCTTTATTACTATCCTTTCAATATAAAAAATGCTTTCTGACGCAAAACATCAGAAAGCATTTTCTTACGCTTTTTATTCTTTTCTATTCTGATTATGGACCTACATAAGTAACCGTCGCACCCCATACATCCAGCACCTGTCCATTATAGACTCTTACATCAACAGACTCTCCTGTATATGAAAATTCATGGCTGTTTGCAACACCATGTAAAAATGTAGAATCATTCCACACATTGTAGTAGCTTCTATAACTCGAACGGTCTGTTGCAGTAATACGATATACGCCTTCACCAAGATGAATACCAATCTTTGCATTCACACCGACATAGGAAAGGCTGATTGACTGGGAAGCAAGATTTGGCGTTGCAATTCCCTCATAAATGTATACTTCTTCACCTGGCACAGCAGTAAAAATCAGGTTCTGATCACTCCAGTCATCCCGGACAGATCCGTTACTATTATAAATATTAAATGAAACACCATCGCCCTGATTTGCAAGGAAATATTCTCCTGCCGGCATATTTATACCAACAATATAGTAACCTGGTCCATACAGCGGATTGGTATTTCCATTGGAAAAGCTTCCAAGATAATGTCCATCTTCCGTTGACATACTATAGTAATTGTTACCATCTGCGATCAGTCCACGGGCTACCATTCCGTTCCAGTGATAATATACAACTCTTCCCCATGGATCATAACCAAATCCATAGCAATTCAAAGTACCATCACTATAAGCATATCCATAATCCACACCATTTGCGAATTGGAACCAACCACTATCCTCCATTTTACCATTTGCATTCAGATAATAGACATCACTATCCACAAAAGTAATCTGATCCTTGTAGATATACCCCTGAGAATCAAAATAGCAGGTATAACCGACGCTCGGGCAATACTGGAAATTGCTGAATACTTCATGCCCCTGGGAATCAAAATAAATGATATGTACTCCATCCGGATGATAGGTCAGACGATCTTTCATCGGTGTTCCATCTGCCTGTGCATAATAGGTATAGGTTCCATCAAAGACGAAATCATTGATTACCATTCTGCCATTGCTGTACAGATGTCCATCACTGCTCAATGTTCCTGTTGTGTATGCTTTGGCAGATGTCTTATTTACAGAAAATGCTGCAAGAATAATCCCCAGACATACCACAACCTTCATCAGTTGTTTCTTCATAAACTTCTTTCTCCATTTCTTGTTGCTCTATTGTTTTGGTTACAAATCAACTATACCAGTTCTTTTTTCCCTTTTCAACCATTTCTTTCCAGGACTAATTTGGCAGCACATCTTCTATTGAGAATCCATCCAGGAAATGTCCATCATAGTAATCCATGTTATAAAGATATACTCCATCGGAAATTATGCCACGGGCTACGATTCCATTCCAGTTGTAGAAGACAACTCTTCCCCATGGATCATAAGAAAATCCATTATTCCGCAAGGTTCCATCTGTATCTGCAAATCCGCAGTCCTTACCGTTCGCGAAGTAGAACCAGCCGGAATCTTCCATCTTACCGTTCGCATTCAGATAATATGGCACACTATCTACAAATGTAATCTGATCTTTATAGATATAGCCCTGGGAATCAAAGTAACAGGTATATCCTACAGCTTCACAATACTGGAATTTGTTAAAAACTTCATGACCATTCTCGTCAAAGTAAATAATATGTTCTCCATCCGGATGATAAGACAGACGGTCTTTCATCGGTGTTCCATCTGCCTGCGCATAATAAGTATAAGTTCCATCAAAGACAAAATCATTGATTACTTTTTGTCCTTCTGAATACAGATACTGCACTCCGTTCTCCGTCTTAAGTTCTCCCGTTATGTGTGCGGTATGTGCCTCCGCCGTTATCTTATTACTGCCTGCCAACGTTACTGCCATGAGTCCCAGACACGCCGCAGTCTTCCAAAAATGTTTCTCCATAAATTGCTTTTTCATAAATTTTCTTCTCCTTTTACCCCATAAATTTTACCAGTATCTGTCTCCAATAAACATCTGTACCCAATAACAGTAGTATGGACCGGAACCATAATAATATCCTACTCCCAGTGCCGTATAACTTTCTTTCAGAATATTGGCTCTGTGTCCTGGTGAATTCATCCAGTCATTCACCACTTCCTGTGGGCTGCTCTGTCCTGCTGCAATATTCTCTCCGGCAGTACCATATCCATCTGTTACATACTCATCCAGTGCCGTAAAGCAGGATCTTCCATCCGGACGTATATGATCGAACACTGTGCTGATCTCACCTGCACGTACCTGTGCTGCCTGCTGCACCTGTTCGTTTAACTTTAATGGTGCAATGTTTCTGCTTAACCGTTCTTCATTGACAAGGTCGAGTACCTGAAGCTGATAGGTATCTGACGGTGCAACGCCTGCCGCTTTAAAACGTCCCAGGTAATGTCCATCCCCGCTATCCATGCTATAATACCATAATCCATCGGATATCAGACCTCTTGCAACCATTCCATTCCAGTGGTAAAAGACAACACGTCCCTGATTATCTTTTGCAAATTTATTATTTATTAAACATCCGTCAGATTCCGCATATCCATAATCTCTTCCATTCGCATACCGGAACCAGCCATTCTGCTCTAACGCCCCATTTGCATTTAAATAATATGGCTGTCCGTCCAGGTATGTTATCTGGTCTTTATACAGATAGCCCTGGGAATCAAAATAGCAGGTATATCCGACACTTGGGCAATACTGAAAATTATTAAATACTTCATGCCCATCTTCATCAAAATAAATAACGTGTTCCCCATCTGGATGATAGGTCAGACGATTCATCATTGGTGTTCCATCTGCCTGGGCATAATAGGTATACGAGCCATCAAATACAAAGTCATTGATTATTTTCTGATTGCCGGAATATAAATAATAGTTTCCATTCATATATTCCAAATTTCCTGTTGTAAATGCCTTTGCATCCATTTTGTTCATGCAGCATATCCCCAGTACCACTGCACAAAAAGTGATCATCTTCTGTAACGCTTTTTTCATTTCACTCTTTTTCCTTCATTTAATATTTAAACAGTTTTGCCATATAAAGATTAACAATATTATAGCCATAATTTTTAGCAGTCGCCCATCCTTTTCCATATGGGTTCTCCTGGATTCCAAGCCACTCTACATATGGTGCAGTTCCTCTCTTTACATATTGGAACCGTGAATCCACACATGGCTGGTTCAGACCAGCAGTTGATGCATAGGCCTTCAAGTGCTGTACCTGTGCCCGGATTCCTTCCCTTACACTGCCAAAGGAATTTCCCGGTGCTCCATTACCAGTTGCTCCTAATCCGGCAAAGTTATACTGGTTAATCTGTACATCCCCGCCATATCGTAAAAATCCGGTTTCCAGCATCGCCTGGCAGAATGCCACTTCTGCTTTCAGTCCTTCTGCCTGGCATTCTTCCAGATATATCTGGCAAAATGCTTCTATTGTCGGTGCATCGGAAGATGCATAGAATTCCGGATAAGCATTATTGGCATTATAATATGCAACCATCTGGGAAATATTGGTACTGGTCGTTCCCATGATCTCATATCTTGCCGTCACCTGATAAGCAATGCAATAGTTTTCTACTGTTCCGTCACTGGTTCTTGCTTCCACATATACCCAGTAATTACCAGAACCCGGATACCAGGATACCCAGTTACTTCCAGTCCAGTCTGTCAGTGTAGACCATGTGCTTGTACTCAAATCATATATCTGCCAACGAAAAGCCGGAGATGTGTCATTTGTATTATAGGATACTCCAAGATTAATAGCTGCTTTATCATTCACGCTACAAATTCCATTAATGGATATGTATTTATGATTATAATTTCTTGCTGCATTAAAACAGATTGTATATTCTTTCGTCACACCATCTGATGTCCGTGCTGTCACATGCATCCAGTAATTGCCTTTGTCCGGATACCAGGATACCCAGTTGCTTCCCGTCCAGTCTGCTACCAGATTCCACTCCTGCTTATCCAGGTTATATGCTTCCCATTTAAATGTCACATTGGAATCATCACTATCATAAGCAATTCCGACATCAATCCGGTCATCATAAATATTGTAGCACATTCCATTGAGGTTTAATGAATGATGGGAATAATCTTTCTGTGATGCAAAACACATAATCGTATTCTGTGTCGCACCATCCGGTGTCATTGCCTCTACATAGAGCCAGAAGTTGCCCTGTTCCGGTTTCCATGTTACCCAGTTGCTTCCCGTCCAGTCTGCCACCATGCTCCATTGCTGTTTATCCAGGTTATATGCCTGCCATCTGAATTTCACATCTGATGCATTGCTGTCATACGCCACACCTACATCAATACCATTATCTCTCATGATATAACACATTCCATTCAGATCAAGATAATAGCCGGTATAATTATGTGTTGCTGCATAGGAAACTGTCTTCGTCGTACCATTTCCATTGCTGTCAATTGCTGCTACCTGTACCCAGTAATTACCAGCTTTTGGCTGCCATTCCACTTTAGATTCTGTTGTCCACTCAGAAATAACACCCCAGCACTGTGTTGCAAAATCATAATATAAATACCGATACTGTACTCCTTTTGTATCTGAGCACTGTGCTGATATTTCTACAGAGTTGTTTTTATCTTGAAAATTGATTTTGTTAATCTGAAAGCCCTGTTTTAAATTGTAATATTCTGCAATGCCTTGTGCATCTACTACACCTAATTTTTTCAGTTTTTCATCTGATGATAAATAATTGCTTGCATCTGATGCATTTGATATAAAAGCATGTTCAACAAGTATTGCAGGAATTCCTTCTTTTTTACAATTACGAATAACCGAATGATAATCTCCATGGGAACCATCTGGATACATATATTCTTCATCTGGATCTTTACATTGATCTTCCTCTTTTATTCCTCTATTTTTTATTCCTAATGCTGTTAATTGTTTTATAACCTGAGAAGCAAGTTGTTTCCCCGTTTCACCAATAGATGCGTTATAATTTCTATTAGGATAATATATTTCAGCCCCATTCGGACTCGCACTTGTATTCGAATTAATATGTAAACTGACAAATATATCTGCATTTACACTCTTAGCATAAGTTGCTCTATCTTTTAATCCCACGTAACTATCTGATGTACGCGTCAGATATACTGTTACTCCTGCATATTTTTCCAATTCCTGTTTCGCATATTGAGCAATTTTAAGTGTAAGGTCTTTTTCCCTTAGTCCATTCCCTGATGCCCCCGGATCCGAACCACCATGTCCCGGATCCAGTACTACAACGATATTTCCATTGCTGCCATAAGTAGAGCGGGTAATTCCATCCTCAGACTGCTCCTGCTGCTGATTTTCAATTGCTGATGCAATAGAATCTTCGGATGTCTGATTACCATCCTCGTCAAAAGATACTACATCCATGTCAGATTCTACTGTGTCCTCATCTACCAGTTGTGCATCCGGCGTGGATTCCACATCACAGTTTACTCCATAAGATACATCCACTCCTGTTTCTGAAAGCACCTGTGTATAAACGATACCATCTACTGTAATTTCATAGCTATAAAGTGTATACACACCTGTCTGGTTTTCATCCTGATAATTTTCTGCAAACAGTATTGCATTTCCATCTATTTCAGATGCTTCTAAAGTATACTGTTCACCATCCTTATTCTGAACATACAACTTAGCAGACTCTATTACTGTTGTATCGTCACCCACACTCAGTACAATATTCTGCGTGTCGCCTATTTCTACCCTGTTTTTATCTACATATACATAATTAAGCAGTGGTACTTCTACCTGAATACCAGTTGTTTCTTCTGGCTGTCCAGTGCCCACCTGAACATCATTTGCATCTTCCGGCTGCTCAGTATCTAACTGAACATCATTTGCATCTTCCGGCTGCTCAGTATCTAACTGAACATCGGTTTTATCCTGCTGTTCCTGCTCCGTCTCAGCCTGTTGTACCGCAGTCTGTTGTTCTGTTTCTTTCGTTACATTTTCCTGCTGTTCTGTCTGGCTTTCTACTTCTGCTGCCAGGACTTTCTGCATCGGTGCTTCCCCGGCCAGCATCAGGACTGCCAGTAAACATGCTATTGCTCTTTTTAAAATTCTCTTCATTTTGTACATCTCTTCCTTACTCGTATCTATAATATTCCTTAAACCATGTTACAAATTTTCCCAGTCCTTCATCAATCGAAGTACTTGGTTTAAAATCAAAATCATGCATCAGATCACTTACATCTGCATAGGTCTGGTAAACATCTCCCGGCTGCATCGGCAGGAATTCTTTCTTCGCTTCCCTGCCTAAATGTTTCTCCAGTGTTTCAATATAATCCATTAATTTTTCCGGCTTATTGTTACCAATATTATAAACTTTATATCTGGCTCCGGTCTCTATCTCTGCTGGTGGATTTGGCAGAATATTGGTAATTCCTTTTACTATATCATCTATGTATGTGAAATCACGCATCATATCGCCATTATTGTAAATCTGGATGGTTTCACCTGCCATAATCTTCTTTGCAAATTTAAAATATGCCATATCTGGTCTTCCAAACGGTCCATATACCGTAAAGAAACGAAGCCCGGTTGCCGGTATTCCATATAACTTGCTGTAACAATGTGCCATCAATTCATTTGACTTCTTGGTTGCTGCATAAAGGCTTACCGGATAATCCACTTTATCTTCCACGGAAAACGGCACTTTTTTGTTTGCTCCATAAACCGAACTGGAAGATGCATATACTAAATGTTCTACCGGATAATGTCTGCAACACTCTAATATATTATAAAAGCCAACCATATTGGATGACATATATGCATCCGGATTATCGATGCTATATCTTACACCAGCCTGTGCTCCGAGATTTACTACGATATCAAAAGAATACTCCTGAAATAATTTTCCCAATGTTTCTTTATCTGCAAGATCACCCTTAATAAATGTATATCCTTCTCTTCCTTCCAAATCCTTTAATCTGTCATACTTTAACTGGACTTCATAATAATCATTCAGATTATCATATCCAATAACTGTACAATCATATTCTAATAATTGTTTACTCAGATGATAACCGATAAAGCCAGCTCCACCAGTAACAAGAATTATTTTTCCTTTTAATTCTTCTGTTCCTCTGCTCATTACACTTCCTCCATTAATTTATGCTTGTATTTCCAATCTTTTTCATTTTAACGCAAAATTTTCCATCTAACAAGAGCAGATGCAAAAACAGGCAGTAACAAAAGTTACCGCCTGCTCCATTATCTTCCAATTGAATAATACTCTACGCCGCACCTTTTCATTTCATCTGTATCATATAGATTTCTTCCATCATATACAAGTGGTGTCATCATTAATTTCCTGTATTCTGCTGGTGTTACTGATTTAATCTCTCCCCATTCGGTGAATACAAAGCATACATTAGCTCCCTCGAGTGCTTCTTGTGGCGTAGCTGTATATGTAATATTATCAGGAAAACGTTTCTTAAAATTATCTTCTCCCACGGGATCATATGCATAAATATCTGCGCCATGTTCAATTAGGAGTGGGATATTTTCCAATGATGGGGCTTCTCTTAAATCGTCGGTTCCCGCTTTAAAAGTAAGTCCTAATACCGCAACTTTAAGCCCTTTAAATGTAATCAGTCTCTTTTTTGCTTTTTTGATCTTGAATCATAAGACATTCCTTTTGCAACATCCTGTATGTCTGCACCTACCAGTTCACAAAGATTTGCAATATCATTCATATAAGAAATTTTTAATGCCATAAAATCATTGCTGGCATATTTAATCATTTCTGCAATCTGCCTGCCACTAATCCCACATATCCTGTTCCAGCTACTGCTATTTTCACTTTTCTTTCTTCATATGTTTCATAATTATAAATTTATAGTACTCTTCTACTGTGCATTTGTAAACCCATAACACTGTTGGTCAACCAGATTACCTGATGCATCATATAAATTAAACAGTGTCCAATAGTATCCCGGTACCGGCTGCCAGGTCGTCCACAAGGTATTTCCCTGGGTTCCACACTTACCGGTAGTATAAATCCAGGCGTCCTTTCCCTGCACATACAGATTGCAGTCTAATATCTGCATTTCATAATAATAACCTAGGTTATTAAAGCTCTGGATACCAATTAAATATCCATTTCCTGCCGGGTCAGGCATCTGGCAGATTGCTTCTATTGCATGGCGGTAATTAACTCCTACTGTGGTATTTACCACAGTTCCCTGTGCATCTTTTACCTCACAATAGACAAGATAATCTCCACTTGATGACGGACTATAATGGATTCCATAGTCTGCAGACCAATCACCTGCCTGAATCCACTGATTATTTTTCACATCATATACCAGCCAGCGGTAAGAAAGCTGTGATTTATCTGTGCCATCATTTACTACCGCCCCACCTTCAATCAGCCCATTTTCATACTGCCAGAGATAGATTCCAACAGAGGACAGTCCTGAAACAGCCGGTGCAGATTCAGGTGGATTAATGGCATTTCCATACTGGTAACCAGTAGTTGCAGTTTTTACGGAATTCGTATTTCCTGCAACCCGCACTTCCCCCTGTACCAGATAATTTCCAGCATTTTCCGGATACCAGTTCAATATATTCTGATTCAGCTGCCAGCCACTGACCACTCTCCAGACTGCAGTACTCTGATCGTATACCAGCCAGCGATACTCCAAATCCGCAGATGCAGATGTCGTTGCACTCATTGCCATCTGCACACATGGGCCAGACTGATTATCTGGAATATAAAGCTGAGCTGAAGTAATAGTTGCTAATGTTGGTGCCGCTTTCCATATAATATCATCTGTCCAACTGCTGATTGGTGTTCCTGTATCATTTGGTTTTATATATTTCAAATACTGTTCTACAACAGTTGAAGCATATGGGCCATCCATATACTTAAATACATTATATGCCTGACGGCCTGTCCCATCAGCATTCACAAGTCCCTGATAAAGACCTGCTCCTGTAGCACCAAGATTATCTTTAAATTGTACATAAATCATGGCATCTACCATATCATTTCTAGCTGCTGCATAATAAAGGTAAGCAAGACTTGCCGCCTGTGCTTCTTCCCCCAGGGTCTTAGCATCAAACCCCTGCTCTGACAAAATAATCCGATGCTTGGAACCATATGTATTCTTAATATAATCCGTCAGCACTTCCAAATTTGCCGCACATACAAAATTAGAAGTAATATCATGGGATAAATCTGCCGCTGCATCTTTGCTCCACATCGTCTTATCCATTTTGCGTGGATAAGCATGATATGCTATGTTCCAATTACGGCTCTGCTCTTTTGCTGCGAAACGGTCAATAAACGTTTTGGTTGGAATTCCTGTTCCAGCCAGATTATCATACCAGTTATGTGTCGGGCATACATACACTCTTGCATATGGACTGTTATCTTTCACTGCATCATAAAATAAATCAAAAGACTTTACAGCAATATCAACATTTGTATTGATATCATACGAACCACAGTAATTATAATGCTGAGGTGCTGTTATCTCATTTCCAAGAATCCAGTTCTGTATGAAACAATCTGACTGTCCAAATACATCTGCCAAATAATGGAAAGTTGCATCCAGTGTTGCTACAGCATCCGCATCCTGTACATTCAATGCATAATAGAAATGTCCATTTTCTCTTCCTGCCGGATAAATCAGTTTCTGTATTTCCGGATTATCCGACCAACCTAATAATATTTCTGCTGTAATAATCTTACCAGCCGCCCGGAGTTCCCTGATTCTCCATTCAAAAACCTTTATATAATTTTCATAATTAAAATAATAGGTTTTTCCATTATAAACATATGGTGTTCCCGTTCCATCCGTGTTAATAATATTATTTAATTCCAGATTCACATAAACATGGTGGACAGAATTCTTCATTTCTGTATCAGAGCTGTCTGTCCAAAATTCTACACCCTGAATACCTTTTTTATTTTCCGCCGTTGCTTCCACCACGTCAGACGCTGATGCTCTTTTTCCCATCAAGGTTGTTGCTGCTTTCGCCTGTGCCGGTACCATCATAGGAAATACCAGCAATACAACCAGTAAAAAAGCTACCAACTTTTGTCCTGTTCTTCGTATCCCTGCTCTTCTCATAATTATCTCCTTATCCGAATTGTCCTAAATAATGTCCATCCGCTCCATCCATATTATAATAAATATTACCATCCGAAATCAATCCCCTTGCTATCATTCCATTCCAATGAAAAAAAACTATTCTTCCATATGGGTCGTATGAAAACCCGGAATGCATCAGGGTTCCATCAGCATTTGCATACCCTAAATCCCTTCCATTGGCGAAGCGGAAAAGGCCCTGTTACTCCATGGCTCCATTTGCATCCAGATAAATAATATGTTCTCCATCTGGATGATAAGTAAGCCTGTCCTTCATCGGTGTGCCATCACTTTTGAAATAGTACATACTTCCTTCATATTCTATCCGGCTGTTACGCACCATTCTGCCATTCTCATCATAGAAATAATAGCCGCCTCCTTTTCCGTATCTTCCAAAAGTACCGGCAATGCAGCCGAGTAGATTGTATGATATGGAATCATACATACAACTTCACCCTGGGATAAAATATCATTCATTCCGGCAAATACAAAAATTTTGTCTGGGATTCCATTGCTTCCCAAATTAACAATTCTCTCCTCTAAGCCAAGATACCATTCATTTCCAATAAACTGCTTTTCATCTTCTGTTACTCCATCCCACGTTACCCTTGTGCCTCCAATGGATTCATTGACACCCAATATCCACTGTTCTTCACCCAGGAGACGCATCCACCAGGTACTTTCAACGGGCAACATGGACTCATCATAATAATAACCCTGTGTACCTCTATAATCTTTATATGTTGTTATGCTATCACCAAAAAAAGAAACTCTTATTCCATCTTCCGTTTCTTCTTCATTTTCCTCTTTACTCCATCGTTCTAATTTTCTCATAACAGCCGGCTCAAAATTCATCCCCGGCTTTTTTTCTTAAGCAATAGTATATGTCCTGCCAAAAGAATAATACCCACGATGGAAATGTATACCGGAATTGCATTACTATCCGGTACATAGTCAAGTTTTATAACATGGTTTCCTGCTGCAATTCTGCTTCCCATAAATCCATAATCTACCTGTTGTAATTGTGCCTCTTTTCCATCTACATACAATTCCCAGTTCTTATCAAAAGGTATCATAAACAATAAGAATGAATCTTTTTCTGTTTCTATTGTTCCTGTAATCAAATTATTTTCATATGTGTCCATCTGCAAAAACGATTTTTCACTTATGCCCGATTGATATACCTCATCAATTGCATCTTCACTACTGCTTTCATAATGCAGATTTCCAATCTGATAAGTTCCTTTCTGAAAATACATGCATAAAGTATCTGTATTTTTATAATCTATGGTAAAGTTAACATTATTCATTCCTTCTGTAACTGAAATAATTTTCTGTTTCCAGACATCTCCCTCGTTCCACTGTATAAAAATTGAATTTTCTGTAGGAGAATAAATCTTGAAAGATACAATATATTCATTATCCTCCGTCCACTGCATATCCTTTGTCTGAAGGCAAATACGATTAAAATCCTCTGATTCACATTGTATTTCATACATATCATTTTTCACGGCTAACGTTATACCTTCTAAATACATCTCCTCCAGGGTAATTTCCTCTGACTCGACATTCAGCTCATTCTGATACTGAGTCAAATTACTCTCCTGTATGTCATCTGAAACAATACAATTCAGTAGTGCAACGTCTTTTTGACGGATAGATAACTTTTCAAAATCTTCAATGGATATCGTCTGGTCTATTACCACACCCAACGGCATACTATAATTATTACGATAAATATTATAGTTTTCATTCTCACCAATCTTTTCAAATCCTCTTGGTGGAGTTTCTGTCTTATCTAATACTGCATACTTCACACTCGCCAAGGAATCTATCATATATCTGGACAAAAAGCCATTACTTCTTTTCCAGACAGGTCTGTAAGTTGGTTCTGCCTCTATAGCCTCCAGAAAATCAACATACCCGCTTTTTACACTTTGTTCTCCATATCCCATGCTATTAAAATTATACAAAACAGATTCTGTATTATAATCTGCCATACGCTGGTCCCGAAAATATATTCTGTAAAAATCTTCCTGTTCATTTTCCTTTATTCCATCAATCATCCTCTGATTTTCTCCGGTATCTACAACATATTTTAATCCATCTGCCAAATCTTCTGCAGCTGTCATTGTCGGATGAATAAAGAAATATATTTCAGTGCATACAATTATCATAAATATGTAATTCACTATGACTTTATTTTTTATTTTGTTAAACATCAATAGAAACAGCAGCCAAAGACTTAAATAAATAATTACTTTTCCAAACATAATCATATTGAGCCGGCTTTTAAAATCATCAATTCCCAGATTCACCCCCATAAAAGCCACCATAATCACCGCATATGTTATACAAAGTAATTTTCCGTCTATACATTGTACCCCGCGTACTACCTTATCCAATACATAGACTGTCGAAAAAATCAGGAAGGCAAGCATCCACATTGTGCTTAACTTAAAATAGTCCTCATCTGCACCTAGATTACATAAATAAGAAACTGCCGGAATCACACAATATGCTACAATAAATGCAAATAATCCGAGCCATACCTTTTTTCCCTTTTTATTCAGGAATTTTACACATTGTGGCAGCAACAATAATACCAATAGTCCCACATAAAACAATGGTCCATCCAACGCATTCGGGCAAAAGGCAGTATTTCCAATTGCCCCTTCCAATGAAATTGCAAAACAGCTATTGAATGATGCTATAAGACGATCCGGTTCAGCAAATGCCAACAAATTTATCCACTTTGCAGAACTTCCAACCTGTGTACTAACATTTGCTACACGACCAGACGAAAATGTTGACATAATTTCCGGAATAAGACGATATGCCAATATAATAACAGAAACGATCATAATCAATGCACAGTTTCCAATATACTTCCAAAACTTTTTCCCACGATAATTTGTCACAAGATAATTACGAATTAACGTATAGCATAACATTGCAACTGAATACACCACTAAATGATATAATTGCAATTGTGTCCCCAATAAAACAATTGCAACCACCAACAGGAGCCAGTTGTTATCCTGAAAATAACATTCCAATGCATAAAGCAACAATGCAAAAAGGACAAATTCCAATGCATAGCTTGCCCAAAAACTTCTTACAATAAATGTAGCAGAATAAACATAACATAATGCACCATATACTGCCACTTTTTGCTTTATTCCAAGCTTTGTCAACGCACAATAGAACAACACTGCAGCCAAATACATTTTAATCAGATGATACCAGATAAATGTGTATTTAAGATTTTCTTTTCCAAAAAGGAGGAGAAATATATTTAAAGAAAAAGTCTGTCCACTAAAATCATAACTATTTCCCATACCCTCTGAAAAAGACCACCCCTTTATGCCGTCTCCTATATGATTTAGCCAGTTCACCAGGCTTGAATATTGTTGGATAGCCATATCTTTTGATACTAAAAAAAACTCTTTTCCAATAATAAATTTCCAATAAAAAAGCAGATTAAGAATTGTCATCAAGACAACCAACCAAATCCAACTGTATTTTTCTTTTAAAATGCTACCCTTCATATCCCACCTCAAATAAATCATTTCTGCCACTTTATATAAAACTAATCACAAAAATACACTATCGCAATCTAGCCTATCATTTGATCTGTTTTCTATAATCTATTCTTCAATTAAGTCAATCCACTGTTTAATTATATTCTGTGGTTCATATTGTTCTACACATAGATGCGCATTTTTTTTGTACATATCCCTCATTTCCTTATTATTAATGATTTCCGTCATAGCCCTGTACATTATCATTTCATTTTTTGTTAACTTTTCTTCTGCTCCAAAATATTTTCCCTCGCATACTGGAACCAAAATTCCATATTTCGCATATTCAATTTCATCCATAACATGAGAATCTATATTTGTTCCTGGTGCAAGAATTTCCCTTGCGCCCGACTTAAAATCAGAAGAAATAACCGGCAAATCACATGCTAATGCTTCAATCAATGCATTCCCAAAACCTTCAAATAAAGATGGAAATACGAAACATGTTGCCTTTTTCAGATATATAAATGGATTATCCGCAAATCCAACTATATCAACGGATTTTTCTATATTATATTCTTCAACCAATTTCTCATAATATTCCTTTAACTCCCCCGTTCCCAGAAGAACTAGCTTACATTTATAACCATCGTGGACTAATTTGGCAAATGCTCTTATTAGGTGCCAGCCTCCTTTTTGGTATGTGAATCTCCCCATTGATATAAAACATACCTCATTCTCTCCCAAATCATTTAACACATTATCTTCACTATTTGCCAACATTTTCATTTTTTGCAAGTTGTAACAGTTATATATAGTACAATTTTTCTGTGGTTCCAAGCCAAAATTGCTAACTAAATCTTTTTCCACTCCCTTTGATAACGAAACCACCTTATCCGCTTTATTGTATAAATGTTTTACCATTGGAGTTAATATATATCTATATGAAAATGAGTTATCCTGTGACAGCTCACACCTTACAGACACTATTGTTTTGGTTTTCGCCGTTTTAGTTAAAATATTTACAATATTTGCACTATCTAAAAAACTTATACATGCATCATATTTTCTTTTCCGTTTCAGACTTTTTATTCTACGAAATCTTTTAAAAAAAACCTTTAATTGATATAATACACTTTTTCGATTCTTTGGTTCTTTTATTTTTAAATCAATAATATTCCCCTTATATGGATATTTAATTATTGTTGCATTATTTAAAATAATATCTATTTCCCAATTATCCGGCCAATTTGTCACTATATTAGAAACCGCCCTTTGTGCTCCTCCAGTATCTAGTGATGAAACTATAAATGCTATTTTCCTCATCTAATTTTTCCTTCCTAATTTTTAACCCTCACTATTATCAGTAATATATCTCTGTTAATGTGTCTTCATTCGTATTATATATCCCCATATTAGGTTGTAAAACAGCCCCATCAAAATACGGTTCAGCAAGTTTTAACTTATAACAAACTACCTCACCAGGTCTTACATCATCCGGAATATCTAATTGCCACATTTTCTTTTCACCATTTGAATTCAAGAACTGTATTAATAGTAAATCAGCATTAAAGTCTTCTCTAATTCTTATTCCAAGAAAAACAGTATTGGCATCTATTACTTCCGCCTTATAGTTCTCTGTGTCATTTAGATTTACTTCTGCAGATTTATCCTCTTCTTCAAAACGATATCGATAAATATTAACATTAGTATCATCAATATTCTGACCGCTAATCTGTTCCAGCCATGTATCTCGAAAGTCCGCATAAACTGGTGTTACCATATGCGCTTTATCAGCTTCAAATACTATAACTCCATCATTATACTCCTTTCCCATCCTAATAAAGTCTTTCATGCCACTATCCTGTAAGTAATCTGAATCCAGCATTTTTATATAATTACTCTCTGAATAATCAGTCAGGTATTCGCTATGATAGTGAAAAGAGCAAAAAGCAAATGGTTTACTTGTATCAATAGTACTATCTATTTTTGAATATGCTTCTTGTAATTTTGTTCTACTTAAATCCGGATTATATTCTGACACTGCAATCGTCAATAAACTTAAAGCCAACCCCATCACCAAGAAGGCTCTTAAGACTTTTTTGCCAAATCGTTCCATTATTTCAAATAATTGCTTAAACGAAACAGCTAAAATACAAGCTAATAATGGTTCTACAAAAAGGAGATATCTTATTCTGAACATATGGCTTGTACAGAATACAAATATAAATGTACATGATAAATAGCAAAATACAATTGCAATTAATTGTTTGTTTTCATGCCATTTTCTACATAATATATATATAAATGATACCATCAAAACGCTTCCCATAATTATTCCAAATGGATGACTGATAAAACTTGTTATGTAACTCATTTCTGGATAATTAAAATGAAAAGTCAAATGTAATTTCAATGCTTCAATAACTTCTTTATAGTACCCCCATGTTATGTTTTCAAAATTCCAGCCAATTACAACAAGGAATATTAATATTCCCCCTACACTAAATAATATAAAATGCTTCTTTTCTCCCTTAATTATCATCAAAAAAATCAAATATAAAAAAAGTCCAATACAAAAAAACCAAGGATTTTGAAATACTAAATAATATGTATTAATTACCAATAGCCCAAAAAACAAAGCTACATATTTCAAATTATAGTCAAAGTACTTTTTTATAAAAAGTGTAAATCTATTTTCCTTCTTAAAATTATTTTTGCAATCAATAACCTTTAATCCAAAATAAAACAACCAAATTCCGGCTAATGGTGACAACGTATGCATCCTTATCAATCTCGCCTGTTCAACAAATCCTGGAAATAACAGCATGATTACAGAAGCCAAAAATGCCGTTTCCGTAGATTTCAATAAATTCAGCCCTATGTAATACAATGATATAATAACGAGTATTGCAAAAATCACTGATAACATTCTACCACTAACCACTGATAATCCTGTTATTTTATACACAATTGCTAAGCATAAATTATATAACATAGCCCCATGATATTTTTCCATTGTTGTGTTATGTACAAAATCCCACAAAGCAAACTGATGCTCATTAATTAAACCATATGCCGTTTTTATCATATAATGTTCATCATTGTAAAATTCTGGGTTTACAGCTATTTTATATGAATAAATCAACCAGGCAGAAACTATAAGTATTGCCACATTCACTAAATGAATATAATTTGATGTATTAAGTCGTACAGTGTCACCTTGTTTTGATGCATGAACAGCAATTACAGTTAATGCCAATACTATAATTGTTACTCCTACAGAAATAATAATGCTCAAAACATTTCTGTAGACCAAATTTCTAAATCTTAAGAAAAGAATCATATATGAACACAATAATAGAAAGCCTTGCAACAAAAACAGCAAACCAGCCGATTGTTCATTCTTTTCAAATACATTTTCTGTTTTACTTCTTTTCCAATATAAATCAAAAATTAATAAAATTAATGTAATAAATCCTATCAATTCCAGTATATGATTGGTTGATATAAATGAAAACACTGATGTCATTTTTTGACCCATTAAGCACTTATCTCCTATGTATCTAATTATCTGTTCCAAGTAATTTTATCTAAATATCTATTCTTTTTCCTTAAATACCTTCTGGCTTAAAAAAATCAGCCCCACCAAATATGGCAACAGACTAAAATCGGTTGCGATTGCAGCTCCAATAGCCCCATAACGAGGAATAAATAACATGTTTAATATAAAATTCAACAATATCATAGCAAAATAAATTGGTACTCTTTGCTTTGCTTTTTCTTGGTAATCCAATAAAGCAGACATAAATATTGTAATAGCATAACCACAATAGTAAGGTATCAGATAAATTATCACAATTCCAGATTTGCTATATTCTACCCCATATAATATTCTAATCACATAAGGGCCAAATAAGAGTACTGCTACGCAAATTAGCAACATAACCGCAACATTTCCAAGCATAATTTTATGAAATGTTTTCCTCATCCTATTTACATTTTCTTTGGTTAAAACAGCAAAGACAGTCATTGTACTTGTACATATTGCCAGATTAACATGTGTGAGTTTTCCCATTAAGCTTTTTGCAATAGAATATGCCCCTATTTCTCCGGTTTCACTCATCACTCCCAACATCAATGAGTCCATTTCTGTCAAAAGAAGTGAGCCAATACTAACAACAAAAATTGGCATAGCATATTTAAAAATACTCCACCTTATAGTTTTCTCATATTCACTATCCGCGTATTGGCATTTCGATTCTCTTAAATATTTTTTTAACAAAATGCTTCCTATTAAAGCAGCATTCCAAATAGCAATTATATATCCGATTCCTAATCCAATGATATTTTTTGATATAACCAGACATCCTACACCGAAGATAAAATAACCACCAAATTCCGCCAATGTCAATATGAAAATATTCTTGAATTTAACAAGACCTATAAAAACAGCCTTAAAATACTCTAACAAAGAATTAGCAAAGCACAAAAGGCTTCCGCATACAAACAGTTCTTTTAAATGCGGATATCTTAAATTTTTACTAGACCCTACAAAGATAAATACTATGCTTGCAATAGTAAATAATAATAAAAATAATCCACTGATTAGTAAACGTAATTTCATTCCTATACGAATATTGCTATTCTGTCTTTTGATATTTTTTCTTTCTTTGGCGACAAAAACTCTGACTGACTCATTTATTCCAAACCAGACTAACCAATAACACATAGTAATAATCGCATAAAAGAAACTCCATTCATCATAAGATTCAGTCGAAAGAAACCTCGCAATCATTATATCCGTTGCCATAAAGAGAATCATTCCTACCGCTTTTGATCCTAAACTCAATATGGTGTCATTCAATATATTGATTTGTTTTTTCATATATTCCTCCACTACTACAATATATTTATGGTTTGTTGTTTAAACTGTATAATATATTTGAAAATTACGTAATCAGTTTAAGGACATAAATCATCAGTTTAATTCTTTCAAGTTAGCCCTAGCTTTCTATTTACAGCCCTTTATCCATCATATTTGACAAATGGTATAAATTCGTTTTCCCGATTTCGATACTGGAATGTCATCAACAATCTTGAAGTCTACTTTTGTTCCTTCTCCCATGGCTTTTTTTATTTCATTTTCTTTTTCAAAATAAAAACCTTTATTATCAACATCTTTATCGAAAAAAACCAATTTTACCAAAATGTGATCTATTGCATCCTGAATAACTTGAAATTGTTTTACATTAGTGCAGGGATAAAAAAGGTGTGTAAAATAATCTCCATATACTATACGCCCATCCATAGTTTTAAAAAAGTCAATTATTCTTCCAGTAACACATTTCAGCATAGGCAATCCCCTACCACACGTACAAGTCTTTGAGCTTAATGCTCCTCTGTCTCCTATTGCATAACGAATTATAGGCATTGAATAATCACTCAACAATGATACTATCAGTTGTCCTTCCTCATCTAAATTACATGATTCATAATTACCATCCAGTACCTCTATATAAGAAACAAACGTATTTATATGCAGACCTTCATTCTTATTACAACTACATGCCATGTCTCCCATTTCCCTTGAGCCATAACGATTGAAGACAGGACACTTAAATACTTTTTGAATTTCCTCTAGCATCTGTTCGTCCAATGTTCCAGCAGATGTCATAATTCCTCGAGGTGAATACATTTCAATATGGTTTAAGTTTGCATATTTCACAATTTCCATAATGGACTGTACATACGCTAAAATCATTTTGGGCTTTGTCTCATTTATCACATTTATGTATTTTTTTATTACATCTTCAGACATTACAAAAGTATTTAAAAAGACTTCATTTCTCATCCAACGGTAAATTTTGTTCATCCAGTCTTTTTTCCCTGATACAATATCTCTTTCACTTCCCCATAAGCGAATTTGATAATCACCTATTTTTCGTCCAGACCATTCATCAAACAACAATTTTGCTCCTTGATCGGTTTCAAAAAATTTCCCACTATGCCTAAATTTAACCGGCTCTCCTGTTGTTCCTCCTGAAACATTTTCGAATGTCCAATCCCTTATTGGTATATCAGGATACATTTTTTTTCCTTCGCGTCGAATTATATCTTTTGTCAGTATAGGAAATTTCTTTATATCGTCAAATATTGTCGCCTTCGAAAAATCTTCTTTTTTGAATCCTAGTTCTCTATAATACGGAACATGTTCTATGGAAAATATCACAATATCATATAATTTTCTTTTCTGTATATTGATATTCTCCTCCATTACATTCCATTGCATTTTTTTTAAGTAATTATATGTTTTTAATTGACCCGAATATCTAAGTCCTTTCGCTCCTCTATTTCCTGTAAAATGTAAAACAAACCAACTTAATACCTTATGCAACATTTAATTAATCTCGCTTTCCTTGATAAGTATTATGTTTTAAAAATTATCTTTCCAACCACAAGACAGCATAAAATTCTCTGCCATATGCCCTATTTTTATCTCAAATAAACATTTCCGTCCAGCCTTTAGTCGGAACAAATTTCCATTTCAACTCATTTGATACACTTTTTATATCCTTGTTGTTCAGTTTTTCATCATTTGAAACATATATCAACTCATCATCTTGATAATTACACAATGGAAGACTTTCATTTGCATTTTTGCAATCCTCTGCAAATGGAAAATTTGTTGCATCTGCCCCCATCATAATGCCCACACCCATATCAAAAATATAGGCATTCAATGCAATTATAATTGCTCCAATCTGCTTTGGACTAGGTGCTACAGGGCCTTCCTTCTCGCCACTAATAATCATATCTCCAATATTCAATGTTTTTCTTTGAATCTCATCATGTATATGTCCATTTTTGTCTGCATAAAAGAGTATTTTATTCAAATCAACTATTGTTTTGCTTATAGTTTTGTTTCCATACCAATTTCCCTCTGCCTCGTCATGATGTACCTTGTTTCCGAGAACCTTTAAACCACCCGCAATATACCAGACAACTTTAGCTGCTTTATAACGTTCTTTTCCTTCTAATGTATTCTTTATGTCATATAACTTATCATCTATATTTCGTAATAGACTCTTCTTTTTATATTCATCTCCTCCTTCTGCCACACTTCCAATCGTATGATGTGGTAAATACTCTTTTCTAACATTCATCCCTACCATATTCTTCATCGCCGCCGTATAGCCAGCTTTTCTATGAGTCTTCGGCTTTGGCATATTAATCACAACATCCGCATTCAAAATATAATTGGACACAAAATATTCATGTCTGCCAGGACAATGATGTTCTTTCAAACGGTCTGGAGAATAGTTTGTGATTCGCATCTTTTCTAAATGTTCTTTATCATATTTGGCAAACTGGCTCATGTCTGCTAAATCAATAACTGTTCCATCCTGATTGTCGCTAATTGTCTGTTTGCGAACGCCTATTCTTTTTTTACTATCAATCTGTGTTGTCAAGCCACGAAAATCTACAATCTTTATTTCTACGCCAACGTTTCTATACCACTCCATCATTTCATTATATCCGCTTTCTTCAAGCAGTTTTTCTAAGTTGCATTCCTGCATAGGTGCATCCCCAATTATGATTCCGCCTTTTCCCTTTAAAGCAATTAAAATATAATCAATAATTGGTGCAACAACTTCTGGCTGTGTAAAAAGACACTCTGTTCCTTCATTTGACTGATTATAATCCATAACTAAATTAGGCTTAATAATAACATTATCTCCTGGTTTAATTAATTCGCCTAACGGATTCCATCTATCGGTTCCATAATTGTCATTATCCATCTGATATATATGTAGAGCCTCCCTAACTGCTTCATACACTTGATTGTGTTCTGAGCAAGCATCAAACATCATTTCAGGATATTGTGTATCTGGACGAAACCAATTTTTTTTCTTTCTATCTGTATATTTTTTTTCAGTACTATATGCAATTCCAACATAATTACTATTTAACATTAATCCAATCTCCCATTATCTTTTCAAATTCTTGTGGTGTAAACTTTTCACATCCATCTCCGTGATAAAATGTCATTTCTCCAAAATAAAGTTTATTTCCAATAATATAAAAATCCACCCTGACATGTCTCATTCCATCTGACAATATTCTAGCGCACCTTAACAGTTCATCTAAAATAACAGGCTTTTCTATTTGGTGTGATGGATTTGTTGGATATTTTATCTGAGCTGGAATATACTCCCATTCTGGTGTGTATAAATTTCTCTCATGCTTCTCATATCTTCCAAAGTCTACCTGTATTACTTTGGGTTCTCCATGAAAACAAAAGACCTTATAATCTTTTAATTCTTTCTGAGACTCGTCTACCATATATTTTTCAGCAATAATTCTGGGTTTTACCCCATTATAATGCCACTGTCTTCCGTGCCAGTAGTAATTGCGCTTCATATGCCATTCGAAGAATTTTTTTTCTTTTTCATAATTTAGCATTGCTTTATCTTTGCAGACGAGCACTCCACCAGAATCATGAGTGCATTTTAAAACAAATTGTTCTGGCAACTCATCAAAATTTACATCATCAAACTTATCCCATATACCAAGTGTAGGAAACACATACTCTTCTCCTAATTTTTCGCTTACCCACTCTTTAGCAGCCTGTTTGTCTACCAGCTTAGAATAATCTGGATTTCTATCATAAATTTTCAACCACTGTATTTTTTCATTATATAAAGTAGGATTGTTCCAATGTAATATTTTTCTTGTCCGTAAAAAATAGCTCAGCCAAATAAATATTCTATCAGGAATACAACGAACGATATACGACTGTTCTATATAAACTAACATTTTATACACAATATTCTTCATTTTAATAACCCATCTAAAGTTTCCAAATACTCGTTTACAATATGTTTCCAACTAAAAAAATTTTTAACCCTTTTATTACTGTTTATGGACATTTCTTTTCTCATCTCATTATCTCCAATTAATTTGATGATATAATCAGCAAATTCTTTTCTTTCTGCCTTATATCCATTTTCACAAATCAGTTCAGCGCTCCCCTCACACGGAGTCATAATAATTGGCAATCCACATGCCATAGCCTCCAGCACAACATTTGGCATTCCTTCTTTTGATGATGGCAATATAAATAAATCTGCATTTTGATAAAAAGGCACAATCTCTTCTTTTCCCTTTTGTCCTACGAATTCTACCATATCTGAAACATGGTTTTCCTCCGCAATTCGTTCCAATGTTTCTCGATATGGACCATCTCCAACTACAATTAGTTTTACACTTTTCTTCGTACTATCCTGTATTTTTTTTAACTGTGGAATAATAAATTGTAACCCTTTTCGTTCAATCAACCTTGAAACAAAAAGAATTTTAAATTCATCACTTTCCTCTTTTACGCTCGGATAAAAAACTTCTGTATCAACACCATTCGGTATAACATCAAATGGTTTCTTATTATAAAAATCAAGTGCCATATCCTTTAGTCCCTGGCTATTTGCAATTAATGCGTCTGCATTTTTCCAGATAAGTTTTATTGCTGGGGCAATTATCTTATACACTTTCGTGAAACGTTCCTGAAATCCCGGAACATCCCCTCCACCAAATCGTATCACGTATGGAAGTTTATACTTCTTTTTTAGCATATACCCTATTGGTCCACTTGGTATCCCAAAGAATACCAGGCACACATCAAAATTTTCTCTTTTTTGCAATTTATTCGCAACAGGGTATGCCTTCAGCAGATAACTCAACATTTCTTTGAAGCTGCAATGTTCCTTATGTGCCCTCTTCGAATTCACTCGAATAACACGCACACCATTTACAATTTCACTCTCAGTCATTCCCTGATAATTTGCAGTTACAAGTGTTACCTCATGACCTTTTTCCACAAATCCCTTGGTCAAAAAATAGCACGCGTTGGCGCCTCCGCCTCCAATAGGTGGAAACTCATGGGATATAGCAAGTATTTTCATTTTTATTCTTCCGTTTCCTTATTTTCTATTGTTTCTTTTATACTATATGATTTATCAATTCCAGAACCATAGTATGTCTTACTCATCATGTCGCTCATCAATCCAAAAATAAACATTAGTAATCCAACTATAATAAAGAATACTGTTAATAATGGTGGCATAATATTATTAGACATCTTATAACCAAGTGCAAATAATACGATTGACCATATTGCGCATACTACTCCAAGGAATATAGATACCATACCGCCTGCTCCCAATATATGTAATGGCCTTACAGCATACTTACTCCAGAACCATAATGAAATCATATCTACAAACCCCTTGATAGTTCTCTTCCAATTATATTTTGTCACACCGGCTGTCCGAGGTCTGTGATTTACCACAACTTCTCCAACTTCAAAGCCTTTAATTCTTAAAAGCGCTGGAATAAAACGATGCATTTCCCCATATAAATTTATATGATCAAAGCATTCCTTCTTATAGATTTTTAATGAACATCCACTATCATGAATATTATCTTTGACAATAATTCCTCTTAAGAAATTTGCAACTCTGGATGTAAATTTTTTCATTACTGTATCTTTTCGGTTCTTTCTCCATCCGGATACAATATCAAGGTCATTCTCTTCCAAATAGTTTACAAGCTTTGGAATGTCGGCTGGGTCATTCTGTCTATCACCATCCATTGTCACAATATAGTCATACTGAGCTGCTTTGATTCCTGCATCCATTGCCGCTGTCTGCCCAAAGTTTTTACGCATACGAATATATTTTAAAGGCTTTAATTCTTTACAAATCTCCGGTGTCTTATCCTTTGAGCCATCATCTACAAAGATGATTTCAAAGTTATAATTTTCTTTTTTACATGCTTCAAGTATTTCCTTGTGTAACTCTCTTACGTTTCCTTCTTCATTAAATACTGGTACTACTACCGATATACCTTGCATTCTCATTTGCCTCCTGCTATTTTATAAAATATCTTCTCATTTGCTCATATATTTCAATATCATTCTAACCAAAATAGGTCCTGATACACCTACTAATGCGATGTCAAAAAAGCTGTTTAAGAAAAACTCTTTCCCTACATAAAAGAAACCTACGACAGAACATAACGTACAACATACAAAGCTAAAAATACATTCGCCTGGCTCACTTAACCTTAGCTTCTATATTGCCAAATATATTACACCATATAACAAGGTTGTCCAAAAGAATGGGAACATAAACCATAATGCACCTGCAAATGATTCTGCGTTTAACTTCAAATAATTTACTAGAGCATCCATCCCTGTACATATGTCATACGGCTGATATACATCTTGAAGAATCCCCATTTTATGAAACACATTACGCATCAAACCAAGTAATACCATGTCTCCGTATGTTTCTTCATGCTTTCTTCCTTATTATTCTATTTTTCATTTTTCTTAATTTAGTTATTATTCTCCAACTACGACTATTTTTTATCTGTGTAAGTTCTAATTCTAGTTTTTCATTTTTTTCAAGTTCATTTGCTATTCTAAGCTCTAATTCTATCTTTTCTTCTTCCAGTTGTTTCCTTTCATATATTAAATCTTTTTCCCGTTTTTGAGCACTCATCTCTAGTTTTCCATATGCATTTGTTAAATGCTGCACGGCTTTAACCAGTTCTTCTTTCTCTTCAAATATACGATCCATATCTTCTTTCAGTCCATTTTCAGACCAAAAAATAGATAGATTTTCTACCCTTATTTCTAATTCTTTTATATCAGAAAAGTCACCGCTTAATATATACTGTGGATCTTTTGTTAAGAATAAATCTTCATTTCCAAAATGAATTCCATTCAAATTATTAACTTCAATATGTGTGTCATTAACAGATATTCCAGAACACACACACATAAATTTCTCACATGGATCAAAGCGAATATATTTTATATTTTGAGGAACTTTAATTTTAAAAGAAAGCTCCTCTTTCTTTCCAATTTTTAAAATATATTTTATCTTTTTAACCTTCGATACTTCAAAGCCATCTCCGAAGTCATAATAGATTTCACTCTCAAGCTGCATAATTGGTGGAAAACACTGTAATTTGTTTTCATTAAATGCTTCATATCCATACTGATTATTAATTAGCAAATCCTCTTTCATTATATATGCTGGCAAAAAACCTTTATTTTGCATATATATAGACATCAGATAAAATATTCCCTGTGCATCGAGGTCCCCACACCTTACTGTTTCTATTCCACGAATTGCCTCTGTTTTTATAATTGCAAAGCCATCTTCTGATATTACAGGCGATTTGTCCCTGGATAAAACTATTCGAATGTCATTTTTATCCGCTATTTCCTTTATATCGGAATAATAGTCCTGCCAATTATCATAATGCCCCATATTATGAGCTTTTATATAATCCACATATGGAACAAGCATCCCCTCTATTCTGGAGTTTTCCAACAATTTTAATGACTTTTCAAGTTGTTCCCTACTACCAAGAATATTCTGTAAATAATACAACTGGCGCTGTAACAATACGCTTTTTAATTCTGTAGTACTTTTTTTCAATGGATTTATTATAACAATATAATCAAAGTCATCGTAATTTGCCTTCACATTCATTCCTAAATGCAACAAGGAATTTGACTTTTCATTGCATTGAAATACTTCCAAATCATCTTCAAACTCGTTGCATATTTTCCATATTATTTCTTTATATATTAAATTTTCTATATTAATAAATAATGCAACCTTTTTCCCAAGTATTGCCATGATTGTCCCCTTTCTATATCACATGAAACAATTGGAAACTCTCCACTAAATCTTTTTGATGACATGTTCTAATTAAATTAGAATATATTAAAGCTGTATCATATGAAGTTTCTTTTTCCAAAAAATCTAGAAACTCTTTTGCAACTGGTAGGGTTTGACTATAATCAGTCTTCATAGAAAAAAATGTTCTTCTTTTAAAGAAAGGTGACTTTCTATTTTTTATAACCTCCAATGGTGCTACAATCAAAGGACAACATGTATATATCTCTTCATCCATATCATCATAATTAGTATAACAATCCCATCTATAACCATTATCGCTAAAGTATTTTGTTATATACTGTTCATGACTCCCTCCCGATTCATAATAACTTTTTATCATAGGCATTTCATCCCAATATTTCTGAAAAATAGTGGATGAAACAATACTTCTTCTAAAAGCCATAAAGCTAGACTGAATATGTTCTGGAATATATCCATAAGGGCACTGCCAGATTTGTTGTGCCACTGGAGAATTTTCTTGAAAACACTTTGTAATCCCCCAAAAATCCAGTTCCAAGCGCTTATCCATTATGTCAAACATCTCCTTTAATGGATACACCGGTCCCATAATAGTATAATTCATTAAAATAATTTCATCATACTCTATAAGCTTATTCCAGCCTTCACTGTCTATAGCTGTCTTATATGCCCATACATCAAATCCCTTATTTTCACGGACAATAATATTACCTGTAAACTTTTCAAATGTTTTTCGCCCTCGCTCATTTAACTGTCCATTGCATACTACAATTAATTTATCAACATGTTTTGTCAAATCCTCCAATACATAGTCAACATACTTATCCACTATGCCATCTTTGTCAAAGAAAAAGTATATACCCAGTCTCTTCATTCTTCATCTCCACTTTTGTATCTGATTATTTCTTAATACTAATGTTTTTTTATTTTACTCTTCAATTCAAGAAGTTCTATTTTTCTTTCATCAAGTTCTGACAACACATTTTTATATAATTCCATATAACGTTGTATCTCTGCTTCCGCATGATTCACTCTCTCTTCAGCAAATTGAATCGTTTCATTATGTTCATTATAAAAACTTTTGTATTTTTTCAATTCATTATCAAGATTCGTTGCATGTTTCTGCAGATTTTCTATATAATGACTAGATGAATTTAAATTTTCGCTCAAACTTAATGTCGTTACCTCTTTTTGTTTCAATTCGGTCTGTAATATTTCTATCTGACGTTTTAATTCACTAACAAGTTTTTGATACTCCTCCTCAGAATTCATTGACGTTTCTTTTCTATTTTGTTCAACCAAAACAGACTTTCTATTTTCTGTTGCCACATGTATAACGCTTGCATATGCATACTTGATTACAATCCCCTCTACACGTTCATTATTCTCTTTAAACACAAAAGAAAGCCAATTTTCAAATTTCTCATTTCTATAAACTTCCATCATAACAAAACGCTTTCCTTTTGCATCTAAATTTTTATCATAATCCTGCATTATTTCATCCGGAACAACCACAACATTCTTATTTTCATATTCAAGAAATGTTGCATATTCACTTGTAGTTAATATTGTACAATTCTGTTTGCTTTTTTCCAAAAACTCATCCCTATAAATTGGTATTCCACTATCATCTATTTCAGTAAGCATATATATATATTCCATGATTCAAATTCTCTCCTCTATTTCTCTTTGTTTACAATTTTCCCAAATAACCACATAAATTTATTATTCAAGAAATATAATACTAAAGATGTAACTAAAATAATTCCTACACAAATTCCAAATACACCATAGCTTTCTGCTGTTGATATTTTATAAAAATCAACCATATCTGTCACTTTATAAATAATAAAATGATGAATCAAAAAGATTGCATATGCATACTTTGAAAGGAAACTACAGATAGCTTTCACAACACCACATTCCATATATTTTGCAATAAATGTTAATACCAGAAATGCTGCTATACCAACATAAGTCGTCTGAATGTTACTATTGAAAGCAGGTGACAGAATGGTATTCGCAATCAACACCGCCAAGGCTCCCAAAGCAACTTTCCAGTTTGTCTTTTTAAAATATTTCATATAAAGCATTCCAAAAAATACTTCCGGAAGTCTCACCGTCACCAGTTCTGCTTTGCTCAATCCTGTCTGATAACACATAATTGACAACAGATATACTAAAATAATTGCTGCACTAAATGTTCCCGGATGCTTATTTGCCCCCCAACGCAGTAACGGAAATAGTATATAAACTAAAATAATACATCCTAAAAACCATTCACCAATTATGAAGAAAGTCGGCTTTACAGCAGCATAATAACTGTCAAATCCAAATATCGTATACAAAATATTTTGTTTTGGTATTCCAGAATAATCCGCATGATATACCAGCTTCTGTATTACAAACGCAATTATATAAGTAATCCAGAACATTGGATAAATTGCAACAAATCTTTTCTTGTAGAATTTTGCCAGATTGCAGCTGTTTTCATATACGTACATCAATGCGGCGCCTGATATAATAAAGAACAATGACACGCCAAAATCACCGATATACAAATTGCATATTTTATATGTGATTACTACCTTATCCAAAGGTTGTGGATCCATATATAGAAATAATGCATTGTAATGTGTAAGCAAAATAAGTATTACCGCCAATGCCCGAATAAAATCCAGATAAAATATTCTTTCTCTTTTCATTGTTTTCACTTTCCAACTTTTTTTATTTTTCTATACATTTTTTTCAAGAATTTGAATGGCTTTTTACCACCAATTTTATCGTAAATTTTCTGTGCACATTGTGTAGAAACACTATTCATGAAATCGCACTGTACTACTATTTTTTTAATAATTCCTGTAGTCCTTAATCTGAAATACAATTGTGGATCCGGAGCAATGAACACTAGAGCATCATCAACCATTACTCCGTTGCTCACCGCATCACTTAGTGTATATTCCTCAATGTGGTTGTTTTGAAACAATACTTTAATATGAATATCTCTTACTACAATTCCGCCAACTTCACCCGGATCCCAACGTAATTCTTCAATCACACCAAGTTTGTCCAAATCTGTATACAAAAATTCATGGTTATCCAGATGGCTGACTTCATCCACTGAGTTCTCTGCCAGGAATGAATTTTCTTCCGAAAATCCACTTTCATTTTTAAAATACATTCTGGCCCGCACAATATTTCCTTCCAAATAGCCTAAAGCCGAGCGGCACATTCTCCATTCCCCAAATGCACGTTTTGTTGTAATCAGAACATCCTCATAATTTCCCGCACCCGGTCCCATATGAAATACTGCATTATTTAATCCACGCACCATATAGTTTAAGTTAGTCACTTCAATCTGAGCACCTTTTTCCGAAAAAATCCATGCCGGATAGTAGCCTTCCTGCTGTACTACATAGCTATAAATCCGTTCCACAGCATGCAACAGCGTTCCATCAATTTTATTTGGTTCTGCCGGAAAATCCTTATACTCCCAATCCTGGTCAAACAATAATTTCAAGGCCTTCGGTCTGAACCAGAACATTGTTCCCAGTGGAGCAATCGGCTCTTTCTTTTTATCAATCGGAACTGTTATGCCTAATCTTTCTGCAAGTTCTACTGTAACATCATAATTCATGCCCCATTCAAGTCCCAAAGTAATATAATAATCACCATGATTTGGCGGTGGCGGTGTCAACAATCCAGCTCTTGGATTCTCTTCAAATGTCCGAATTACATTCTGAACAAATTCCTTTGTCGGCAATAAATTTTCAAAACATTTGTATGAAAAACCAGCCCCAACTGTTTGTGGCGATAATTGAGTTACCTTTTTATCATGAACAAAGCAAACATAATCATAATCCATGATAAAATCCTTTGTTCCAACTAAAAGAGCGCTAACATCTCTTCCCCGGTTTTCAATCAAAATCACTTTCACATTGTTTTCTAATACCGAGAAAGTCTCTTCAATAATTTTTTTCTTTTTTTCTGAACCAACCGTCACGTAAATATCTGCTTCTTTTGGCATTGACTGTACATAATGAAGACAGTATTCTGCCAAATCCTCAAAATAGAAATGTAGCACAAGTGCTACTCTTTTTTTCTTTAACACTTCTGATATATCTGTACCATGTTTACTGTCCAGTATGTAATTAAGCTGCATATTTTTCTTAATATCTGCCTGATTCTCCAGACGTAAAATATTATCCCAAATCAGATTCACATCATAATCTGTATGTTTATCTATGAAATCATATGCTTCGATAGCTTCCTGTCCTACTGTATCATGAATAATGTTGGAGTAGTCCTGCATAAATGATCTTCTTTTAAAAATAGGGCAGCGTTTTTCTTCCAGCATTTCTCTTGTTGCACACAAAATCGGATGATTATTATAACCATCTCCCATATCTGCATAAACATCCCATTTAAACCCCTTTTCCGAGAAGCGTTTTGTAAACATCGCCTCGTGACATCCTACTGCATCACGATAATCCTTAATTTCCTGCATATTATTCCAATAACTTTGGAATTCAATGCTTTTTAACATAGGTGTTCGTACTGCAATAAAATGAGACTGAATATGGTCTGGAATGTAGCCACATTCAATAGTTCCAAATGGATCACCCTTCTCATATTTATGATACATTGTAATTCCCCAGAAATCTAAATCTCTGGCGCTCATGGATTCAAACATTTCACTCAATGGATACACCGGCCCCATTATCGTAAAATTCATCATGATAACTTCATCATATGTAACTAGTTTATCCCATCCATAATAATCGAGAACTGTTTTGTATGCCCATACATCAAGTCCTTTATTCTCTCTCACCATCACTACAGGTGTCACCTGATTTAACTTTTCCCTGCTTTCCGATGTTAATTTTCCATTTACAACAACGGCTATTTCACTGGAATGCTCTTTTAATGCACACAGCATGTAAATGATATAATCATCTACAATTCCCTGTTTATCATAAATAAAATAAGCTATTAAACGCTTTACTTTCTTTTCATCAATTATCATAATTTAACTCCTATAGTCTTGTATACATATCACACACTTCATCCACGTCACCATGTAAGAGCATATTTCCGTGATTTATAAGCACAGCTTTATCGCAGATTCGTCGTACCTGCTCTGTACTATGTGATACTAATAGCAATGTGGTTCCACTCTCTAACATAGAGCCAATTCTTTCCTCACATTTTGCCTGAAACCTAAAATCGCCTACAGACAAAATTTCGTCTACGATTAAAATATCCGGTTTATATATTGTTGCAATAGAGAAACCCAGACGTGTTACCATACCAGAGGAAAAATTCTTCACCGGAACATCTGCAAACTTTTCCAATTCCGCAAACTCTATAATTTCATGCTCCATTTCACGAAGCATCTCCTTAGGATACCCCAAAATAGCTCCGTTCAAATAAATATTTTCTCTTGCAGTCAAATCAAAATCAAAGCCTGCGCCAAGTTCAATCATTGGTGCAACTGAGCCTTGTTTTCTCACCTCACCAAATGTAGGTTTTATGACTCCCGCAATTACTTTCAACATTGTACTCTTTCCAGAGCCATTTTTTCCGACAAGACCTACTGCCTCACCTTTTTTTACATCAAAGCTGATATCTTTCAGTGCCCAGAAATTTTCATATTCCAATTCTCTTTTTGCTCTTTTTAGCACATACTCTTTTATACTATCAACTTTTTCTTTATATAAACGGAATTGAAGTGAAACATTTTCAACTTCAATCACATTTTCTTCGTGTTTCAAACCAATTCCTCCTATAATTTCAATATGAAGGTATCTTGCTGTTTTTTAAACATCCACAAGCCCAATATCATAGCTACAGCACAATAAATCAATGTTTTTAATACCAATACGAACGGAGCTACCTGATGGTACAATACATTATATCTTAAAATTTCAACAATTAATGTCAACGGATTATTTCTAACTATTACTGCAACTGAATCAGGTAGCATACTAATTGGGTAGAATACTGGTGTCAAGTATAGCCATGCCGTTGTAATAACACTATATAAGTGTTTCATGTCCCGAAATGTCACCACAACCACAGACAATATAAGTCCTATTCCAAGGGAAAACAATGTTGCAAAACAAATTGGAAATACTGACAAAAAAATAGTCCATGTAATTGGTGTTCTTGTAATTAATATAACAATCATTAACGCAACAAATGATGTCAACATATTTACCAAAGATGAACACACCCTTGATAATGGAAATAAATATTTTGGCACATATACTTTTTTAATCAAAGGTGCATTATCCAGCACAGAGGTCATTGCCATATTGCTCGCCTCATTAAAAAAGTTAAATGTTAATTGTCCACACATTAAATAAACCGGGAAATTTGGAATTGCCTGCTGAAACACTGTAGAAAATACAATAGTCAATACAACCATCATTCCCAAGGGGTTCAGCACCGACCACATAAATCCCAATGCAGATCTTCTGTATTTAGTTTTAAGGTCTCTGCTGACCAGTTCTGTCAGCAAAGACCGATATCTCATGAATGTATCTATATACTGTCGCATATTAACCTCTATTTCTTAAATGTGCTAATACCGCCCCAAACCTTATCTTTATCCGATAAAATAAGATCTGCCTCAGTCATGCCTTCCGGCATTGGCCATTCAACTCCGATTTCCGGATCTTTCCATAATAATCCGCCCTCATCATTTGGATGATAGAAATCCGTTACTTTATAGCAGAATTCTGCATAATCACTCAAAACAATAAATCCGTGAGCAAAATTTTTCGGAATGAAGAACTGTTTCTTATTTTCTGCAGAAAGTTCTACACCAAACCATTTTCCAAATGTCTCAGAGCCTTCTCTTAAATCTACGGCCACGTCAAATACAGTACCATTTACAACTCGAACCAGCTTGTCCTGTGGATAATTTATCTGAAAATGAAGTCCTCTTAAAACACCCTTCTTAGATGCTGACTGATTATCCTGCACAAATTCACAATCAATTCCAACCTCTTTGAAATCGTTATAATTATATGTCTCCATAAAATAACCTCTGGCATCTCCATATACTGCAGGCTCAATTACTTTTAATCCTTTGATACCATTGCAATCATCTGTTACTTTAATTTTTCCCATTTTGTTTTCCTCTTTTCTATTTATAATCCTTCTGCAATTTCCATCAAATACTTACCATAATCTGTTTTTAACAAAGGCTGCGCCAGTTTTACAAGCTGTTCCTTATCTATAAAGCCTCTCTTATAAGCAATTTCTTCAATACATGAAATATACAATCCCTGACGTTTCTGGAATGCTGATACAAAATCAGCTGCTGCCAGGAGCATATCATGATTTCCTGTATCAAGCCATGCAAAGCCTCGTCCTAAAGTCTCTACACTTAAAGTTTCCCTGTTCAAATATTCATTATTAACACTTGTAATTTCAATTTCTCCTCTGGCTGACGGTTTCACAGTTTTGGCAATTTCAACTACATTATTGTCATAGAAATACAAACCCGGAACCGCATAATTAGACTTTGGTTCTGCTGGTTTTTCTTCAATAGATAAAGCTTTTCCATTTTCATCAAATTCTACTACGCCGTATTCTCTTGGATCTCTTACATAATAACCAAAGATTGTAGCTCCGCCTTCATTTTCTGTACGCTCTGCAGCACTTCTTAATACCTTGGAAAAACTCTGTCCATAGAAGATATTATCTCCTAATACCAATGCAACAGCATCTTTACCAATAAATTTTTCTCCAATAATAAATGCATCTGCAAGTCCTCTTGGACTTTCCTGAATTGCATATTCGATGTGCATACCCAATTGACTTCCATCCTCTAACAATTCCTCAAATACCGGAAGGTCTCTCGGAGTAGAAATAATAAGTACTTCTCGAATTCCAGCAAGCATAAGTGTTGATAACGGATAATAAATCATTGGCTTATCATATACTGGCATAATCTGTTTTGAAATAGCCTTTGTTAATGGATAAAGCCTTGTGCCGGAACCTCCAGCAAGTATAATTCCTTTCATCAAACATACCTCCAACATTTTCGTCATAATATAATCGATTTATTTTAACACTTTTGTAAAGAAAAAGCAAATTACGGGTCTTTTGTATTTCACAATATACATTCTTTGCAATGACTTGATTTTGTTGCAAAAAGGGCTGTCCGATTTAAAATCGGGCAGCCCTTCCATTTCTTATTTATTTCTTATTTTTATTTATTACTATACATATCTTCGTAATATTTCTGATAATCTCCACTTGTCACATTCTTCATCCAGTCTTCATGTTCAAGGTACCACGCAATTGTCTTCCTAATTCCCTCTTTAAACATGGTCTCTGGCTCCCAGCCAATTTCAGCCTTAATTTTGTCCGGTGCAATTGCATAACGTCTGTCATGTCCCTTACGATCTTCTACATAAGTAATCAGATCTTTGCTTACATTTGCTTTTCTTGGGTCACCATCTGGAAGAATCTCCTGTAATGTTTCAATAATAATATTAATAATTTCAATATTACGTTTTTCATTATGTCCACCGATATTATATGTCTCTCCAAGACGACCTTTTTCCTGAACCATGTCAATTCCTTTTGCATGATCATCTACATATAACCAGTCACGGATATTCATTCCGTCTCCATATACCGGTAATTTTTTACCATGTAATGCATTGTTAATAATCAATGGAATCAGTTTCTCTGGGAACTGATAAGGTCCATAATTATTAGAACAGTTAGTGATATTAGCCGGGAAATGATAAGTATCAATATAAGCTTTTACCAAAAAGTCTGAAGAAGCCTTACTTGCTGAATATGGACTATGAGGAGAATATGGTGTTGTCTCATAGAAATAGCTTGTTCCATCATCTTCCAATGATCCATATACTTCATCTGTAGATACATGTAAGAATTTCTTTCCTTCTTTAAACGTACCATCTGGCAATTCCCATGCAGCCTTTGCACAGTTCAGCATAACAGCAGTTCCAAGTACATTTGTCTTAACAAATACTTCTGGATGTTTAATACTTCTGTCAACGTGACTCTCTGCTGCGAAATGAACCACACGGTCAATATCATTCTCAGCAAAGATTTTGCTGATTGCTTCACTATCTGTAATATCAGCTTTCACAAAAGTATAGTTATCTCTATTTTCGATATCTTTCAAATTCTCCAGGTTACCTGCATATGTCAGAGCATCTACATTAATAATTCTGATTTCATTATCATATTTCCGAAACATGTAATGAATATAATTGGATCCTATGAATCCTGCTCCACCTGTTACCAAATAAGTTCTCATTTTGAGTATCCTCCTAATTTACATTGTTGTGTTATTATATCATCTATTCTTTTACTTTTCAACTTTGCTCATTATCTGCTGAATTTTCTTTGCATCTCCCCATACTCCCGGTGAATCATATGCACGATCCGGATATGCTCCATATTCCAGACGGATTTTAAAATTATGTTCTTTAATAAATGATTCTACCTGTTCTGCAAGTGATACCGGTTTTCCTGTACAACAGTTAATAATACCATTCACTTCTGTCTGTAAGCTTACACATGCAATTTCCTTTGCAAGTTCTTCCAAAGAGATAAAATCATACAAATTTTTTCCTGTAGTAAATGGGAATTTTTTATTACCTGCCTGCTCAGCCTGTACAATTTTGGAGAAGATTGAATTACTCTTAATGTCATCTCCTATAATATAGTAACCTCTAGTCCACTGAAAGCAAACTTCGCTTTTCTTGGCAAGAAGCTCCACCATTTGTCTTAATGCATTTTTAGCAATTCCATAAAGCGATAATGGGTTGGTTGGAGTATTTTCGTCAATTGCCCCCTCCCAATATCCTACTTCGTGCATTGTTCCCATTACAACAACATGTTTCAATCCGCCTTCTATCATATTCTTTAAGAAAGTATAATGGTTCGGAAGATCTTCAATATGAGAATCTGCATTATGAACAAATCCGTTTCTCCATGCAAGATGAATGCATACATCCGGTTTTCCCATCTGCTCATAAATATTTTCATCTCCGCTGAAAATTGGTGCTTCTACTTTCTGTGCTCTTTCATCCACACCATCAAAGTTAAAGTCTGCCGCTAAAACATCTGCCCCCATATCAAGTAACTGTTCTACAACATGTCTGCCAATATAACCATTTGCACCTGTAACCAATACTTTTGTTTTGCTCATTTACTTTTCCTCTCTTTTCTTCATTTCATCGTCAACTGTTTTATTCATCAATGCTTCTTCCTGTGTCAGTTTCTTTACTTTTTCTGATAAATTAGAAATTGCAACTGTCTGCATAAACAAAATTGCCAACGCCAAACACACACCCAGGAAAAACAACATATTTATAGGAAGTTCAAATCCTAAAATAGTTGCAAGCTTTCCTAACAGTTGTGGAAATATATCAAACACAAGCATAATGCAGCCCACTATAATCCAGGACAATGCATATCTTAAATCTACCTTTTTTTTGCGAATCATATTTCCAAGACTTAATAATGCAATAATAATTATTACCAGTATTATTATTTGTATTTTTATATCCATTGTCCACCTCTACTTTCGTATCGCAGCAATCAAAACTGCTATGCTTACTTTTACCATATAATATATAGATTTAGACGGAGATATTGATGAAACGCCTTCTTCCCTTGCATTCATCTTTACCGGTATTTCTTCTACCTTAGCGCCTTCTTTCAAAATTGTCACAACGCTTTCCGGCTCCGGATAATCTTTTGGATATTCTTCTGAAAACTGTTTCATTATTTTCCGGTTTATCATTCTCATGCCAGAAGTAGGATCTGTAATTTTCTTTCCTGTCAACAGCTTTATCAGTCCAGTAAAATACCGGATACCAAGCCGACGCATTCCAGAGGATTGAAATCCTTCTTTTTCGATATATCTTGAACCAATTACCATATCCAATTGTTCTTTGACAAGTTTTTCTGACATTTCCGTCAGATAGCTGGCATTGTGTTGCCCATCACCGTCAAACTGCACTGCAATATCATAACCATTCCGGTACGCATACATATATCCCGTCTGGACGCCTCCCCCTATTCCCATATTAACCGGCAGATTTACCACATTAAAATTATGTTCTCTGCATATTTTCAACGTATTATCTTTAGAACAGTCATTAATTACCACATAGTCAAAGTCTTTTGCATTTTCTACTACATCTGTAACCGTCTTTACAATTCCGCCTTCCTCATTGTACGCCGGAATGATTACTAGTTTCTTCATCTGATTACTCCTACTTCGAGAATAATTTCAAGTATATTCCAATCAATACATTTCTCACTTTACGGAACCATATACTGAATTTCACATCAAATCCAGATATATGTAATTCCTTATTCAAAGCATGTTTTTCAACCAGTCGTCTATGCTCGTCCACATATACGTCGCGATTCTCTCCAATTAAATTTCCTGTGTTTGAATCATTCCGTATTCTGAAGCTGTTAAGCTGCTGGTGAATAATATATACATCTCCACTGCAGGCCAGCCGGATCCACATATCAAAATCTAATATATATGTAAAAGATTCATCAAAGTATCCTACTGTTTCCAGTGCTGATTTACGAATCATGTTATTAACCGGAGCACCAAAAAAGTTCTGTATTAATAACGATTTTTTTGCAACTTTTTTACCATCTACCAATCCCGATTTACGATATCTGTGAAATACACCAGTCTTTTTTCCATTTATATCAACCAGACGTGTATCGCTCTCTACCAGATTAGCCGTCGGATTCTGCTGCATCGCTTTTGCTTCTATCTCTATCGCATTGTTGTCTATCATATCGTCTGCGCATATAAGCTTAATATATTCACCATTTGCAAGGCTCAGGCACTTATTCCAGTTTCCCACCATGCCCAGGTTTTCTTCATTGTGATAGACTTTTATCCGCGGATCCTTAATGCTTTGTATAACTTTTAAGGTTTCATCTTTCGAATTGTCATCTACAATCACAAGTTCAATATTCTGATAGGTCTGATTTAAAATCGAATCGATTGTCTCTTTGATATACCCGGCATTATTATAAGCCGGAATACATACACTTACTAATGGTTCCATCTTTCCACCTATTATCCCAGCAGTTCTTTCATATATACAGTCAATGCATCCTGCCAGTCTGCCATTCTGTAATCGCTGGTCAGCTTTATCATATAATTTTCCAGAATCGAATATGCAGGTCTGTTTGCAGATGCCGGATTCATCTCTTTATACTGTTTGCTGGTCACATGATTTATTCTGGTCTTCTTTCCTGCCTGTTTCATAATCTCATCTGCAAATTCTGCCCAGTTTGTGTCACCTTCGCAGGTAGCATGAAAAATGCCATAATTATCTGTTCCTTCCAGGAAATGAATCATCTTTGCAAGTTCTACTGCACTTGTCGGTGATCCAAGCTGGTCGCAGACAACATTTAACTCATCATGCTTTTCTGACAAAGAAAGCATCGTCTTCACAAAATTTCTGCCATCACCATAAAGCCATGCTGTCCGAAGCATAAAGAAACGACTAGCAAACTGTTTTACAAAATTTTCGCCTTCTAATTTTGTTCTTCCATATGCGCTGATCGGATTTGGCTTGTCAAATTCTATATACGGTCTCGTTCCATTTCCTTCAAAGACATAATCAGTTGATATATGGATCATTTTTGCATCCACTTCTGTTGCTGCAATGCTTAAGTTTCTCGGTCCAATCGCATTAATTTTATATGCCAGGTCTTCCTGCTCTTCACATTTATCTACATTTGTATGTGCAGCACAGTTAATAATTACATCCGGTTTTGCATCTTTCACCATGTTCATTACAACATCAATATTGGTGATATCCAGTGATACAATTCCATCGCCTGCAACAACATCTGTATTTATGAATTCAATATTCTGTTCTGCATATTCCTTACGAATAGCTCTTCCTAACTGTCCATTGCATCCAGTTACCAATATCTTCTTCATCTTTTATTCTCCTAATCCACTTTCTACGGCTTCTACCATTGCCTTTAATGCTTCGTCCTCATCATCACCTTCGCAGACAAATTCGATTTCATCTCCAAATTTGATGCACGCACCCAGTACACTTAAAACACTTTTGGCATTAGCGGTATTTCCGCGATAATGAAATGTTACTAATGATTTATACTGCATTGCTTCCTTGCAGAGTATTCCTGCCGGACGCAAATGTAATCCTGTTGGATTCTTTATTTTAACTTTCTGACTTACCATTTCTATTCCCCTCCTGATTACAGCATTGTGTTGGTAATTAATTCAGCCAGCTTCTGTGCTTCTTCTTCAATCTCGCTCTGGTTCTTTCCCTCAATCATAACTCTTACCAGCGGCTCGGTTCCGGATGGACGAATCAGTACCCTTCCTTCCCCATTGAATTTCTCTTCCAATGCCTTGATTGCCTCTGCAATCTCAGTATATTCCATGAATTTTTCTTTCTTGTGATTCGGCACTTTGGCATTCACAAGTGCCTGCGGCAATACTTCCATCACCTCTGCCAGCTCAGATAATTTCCTGCCGGTTTCCTTCATTACCTGTAATAAATGAAGTCCGGAAAGAAGTCCGTCACCAGTTGTATTATCATCTAAAAATATAATATGTCCGGACTGCTCACCCCCGATATTATAGCCATTCTCCAGCATATTTTCAAGGACATATCTGTCTCCGACCTTGGTTTTCTCTACGTGGATGCCTTCCCGCTCTCCCATCAGACTGAAGCCAAGATTGGTCATAACGGTTACTACAATGGTATTTTTCTTTAAAGTTCCTTTTTTCTTCATATGGCATCCACAGATTGCCATAAGCTGGTCGCCATCCACCAGGTTACCTTTTTCATCTACCGCAAGCATACGGTCAGCATCGCCATCAAATGCAAGGCCAACGTCTGCTTTTTCATAAACAACCCTTGCCTGAAGTTCTTCCATATGGGTGGAACCGCAGTTGGCATTGATATTGGTTCCATCCGGCTTCGTATGGATAGCAACCAGATCTGCACCCAGGTCTTTTAATGTCTTAACCGATGTATAGTAGGATGCACCCTCTGCACAGTCTATCACAATCTTCATACCGGTCAAATCAACCGGCACACATTTCTTCATGAATTTCACATATTCATCACGCAAATCAAAACGATAGTCAATTCTTCCCACACCGGATCCAATCGGCAGTACAACATCTTTCATATTATTGCGGATCAGCTCTTCGATTTCATCCTCCAACGCATCAGAAAGCTTATATCCGTCTCCATTAAAGAATTTGATTCCGTTAAATTCCATCGGATTATGGGATGCGGAAATCACAACGCCTGCATCTACTTTATGTTTTCTGGTCAGATAGGCAATCGCCGGTGTCGGCATCACACCTACATAGATTGCATTGGCTCCTACAGAACAGATTCCTGCCATCAGTGCATTGGCAAGCATTCCGCCTGAGATTCTCGTATCACATCCTACAATTAATGTCGGCTGATGTTCCTGTTCTTTTGTCAGCACATAGGCACCTGCCTGCCCAAGCTTTGTTGCCAGTTCAATGGTCAGCTCCGCTCCTGCAACACCTCTTACACCATCTGTTCCAAACATTCTGCTCATTTTCTAATCTTCCTCCGAATTTCCATTATTCGTATTATTTCCATTGGTACTGCCCGTTCCCGTTTCTGTACCACCATTCGAACCCGTATGGGTTCCATTGTCATTTCCGGTATTCGTGGTATCTGATGTATCTTCTGATTTCTTTGTTATGGTTATCACTGCAGACTGTGTTCCATTTACGGAATATAAGCTGTCATCCAGCTCCAGGGTAACTGTTACGGTATGATTACCTTCTGCCAGTCCTGCCGCATTTACATTTCCCTTAATGCTGTCTGCCATAAGTTTATCCAGATCATTCCGCAGTCCCTTTAAGGTTATTGTAACTGTACTCTCTGCAAAGACTGCTTCATAACCCTCTTTCAGATTCTGAATTGCAATGTTTTCAACCGGTATGCTATAAGATTCTGATACAATCTGCTCCACCACTGCGGTTACTTCAACATTCAGATTGTCAGCATCGACCACCTCTACATCATCCGGCAGATAAGAAGAAATGTTAATTGTCTTCACTACATTGCCAGTTGCATCGCTGATATCCAGCTGGTCTGACGGAATCACAATACTTCCGGCTGCGTTCAGTGCTTCCGGCGTTCCCTTTATCGCTATCTTATTCGGATTAATCGTCACTCCGGTGCATACAAATCCATCTGCAACCGTTCCACTCGGTTCAATTTCTACTGAAAGGTTACGGATATTAAGTATCGTAGCCGAAATTGTCACCTTATCAATATTAAAATTCAGCTTTGAGGTGTCTACCGCCTCACCGTTTGCATTATATACAACCGGGACTACACTATCCGTCAAGTCTGCGGATGCACCTGTTACATCAATGGTTGCTTCTACATGATCAATCTGATTCACCACCGATTCCGGTCCGGTTACTTTTAAGATGTTCGGAGATACCCGCACATCTCCCACCGCATAATTCTCAGCTGCATCTCCTACCGTTTTTGCCTTAATAGAAAACTGTGACAGCATCAGATCTTCTACATTTACTTCCATATACTGTGTTTTGCCCTGGAAGTTCACCGCAGACGCATATCGTGTTGCAGTTATCTCAATCGGTACCCGGTATACACCGTCTACCTGCTCAACATTTTCCATATCTGCTACTGCCCGAAAGTCAGTATTGCTCAAGTTCTTCATAACAGAACGCACAGTAGAAACCTTAAAGGTTACCTGCAGATTACTGTCCTTTGCTTCAAAGTATTTGCCCTGCTGTGTCATATAATCCGAATTGGTTATCGTAATAGACGTGGTAAAATTCTTCGCCTGTGTCGGATCATCAATGTTGACAACAACAAGCCACAGCACAACAGAGAAGAATAATGCTGCAACCTTCAGTCCAAAATTATTCGTCACCAGTTTTGTCAGCTTTTTTAACATTGCGTAACCTCCTCTTCAGTAATTGGAAGCGCTTTGGTTCGATATTGCTGCTCTGGAGAAATTTCAGTTTGCTGCGCAGAAACTCTGCATCCACATTACGGTACAACTGTCCACCCATCGCAATAGAAACCTTTCCGGTTTCCTCTGATACCACAATTGTAAGAGAATCACTCACTTCACTAATTCCAACTGCTGCACGATGTCTGGTTCCCAGATCCTTGCTCAGTTCCAGGCTGTCAGACAGTGGCAGATAACAGGTTGCAGAGACAACCCTGTCCCCACGTACAATAATAGCTCCGTCATGTAACGGAGTGTTCTTTTCAAATATATTAATCAGAAGCTGGCTTGATACCAGGGAATCCAGCGCAATACCAGTTCTTTCGTATTCTGTCAGCATAATTTCATTTTCCACTACAATCAGGGCTCCGGTCTTCACCTTACCCATCTCATAGCTTGCCTTTACCAGTTCTCCAATCGTATGGTCATTGAAACGTTCCACTCCGTCTTTCCCAAAATCAAAAGAAAAGAGGGATGAAATAAATTTTTTTCGTCCCAATTCTTCCAGTGCTTTCCGGAGCTCCGGCTGGAAGATAACAACGATTGCAATAATCGCTACATTAATCGTCTTCTCTGCTATCCAGAGAATTGTATTCATCTGGAAGATTGCTGCCACAAGTACAAACGCTAAAATCACAAGAATTCCTTTTAACAGCATCCATGCCCGTGTATCCTTAATCCATTTCAGGACGTGATAAAACAGGAACGCAATAATAAGCATTTCTACAATATCAGTCTTTGATACCGTAATGTTCAAAACGCTTACCCACGCCAGATAATTTTCTTTAAAATTTTCCAACACTGTCAAAAATGACTGCACCTGTTCCACTTCCTCTCTGTCTTATTTCAGCAAATCTTCGTCTATATCCATTTCCTCTGCCAATGCTTTGCGGGAAATACGTTCTTTTTCCTCATCCTTGGCTGCGATACGTTTTACCTTTTTCTCCTTGGTTGTAACATAAATCTTCGGTACCGCTTTTACATAATAGTAATATTCATCATCTTCAAACTGCACCCGTTCTGTCCTGCTATAATCCAGGTTAAAGAACAGGAACTGCTGTATCAATGCAATCACCGTAGAAATTACGCTTCCTACAATAATCCAGACGATTCGTCCCTTGATGCCCAGCATTACAAAACCGCTGATCAGCACAGTAAGTCCAATCAGAATACCAGCCAGTGATGCTACTGTCCATGCATGATCTATGGACAGGCGGCGCACTACATAAACCACCAGTAAAATCACAATAAAAGTTGCCAGTACCAGATACATTTCCTTATTACCCAGCAGCTGGTTGATTGCTACCACCATTTTTGAAGCCGCATTGCTGTCCTCTTCCACCGCACTTAATACTGTCTCATTTTCCTTTATTCCCTTCAGGAAATAAAACATCACAGTTCCGCTCACAATAGATGCAGCAGATGCCGGTGTCCGTAACAGTCCTGCTGAAATCGGCATGATATACGGGATATGTAATGTAAATGTTATCGGTGTCAGCACTGCATAATAACCATCTTTTGGTGAAAACCGTAAATACAGCAGTGCGATAACCAGCATAAGAATCAGTCCTACCACGCATACATCCATAGACAGTGCAAATAAATGTGCAGCAATCAGAATGAATGCAAACAACAGGATAGCATTGACCGGAAGCACCGCACATAACAGTGCCAGTACCAGTGTTACCGGAAGTCCGGCCAGTCTGGTCATATAGCCAATATTTTGATTGATCAGCAGAAATACCACTGTTGCCAGAATAAACTTAAGTACCGGCACCACATATATTTCATTTTTTCCAAAAAAGCGGATTAACCGCTCCTTCAGTTCGAGTAAACCCGTCATCCTAAACCTCCCAGTCATCCGTATTAGATATATTTTCTTCCTCACGATACAGACTGCTCACCCTCTTCAGTCTGTTATAATACTCCTTCACCTGTTTTCTCCCCTTTGTATATCTACGATTATAGATAATATAAGTAATAAGCAGATAAGCAGCCAGAAATACCAGATACACCATTACAATCCGGATGCCAAATCCAATCATATCCATATCATTAATTTTCTTTACCAGATTCTCCATGTCGTAAAAAAGCCACAGCACAAAAAGAAGTCCGAACGCAATGGTTCCGGCAAAAAAGCTTTTTATCAACTCCATGGCAACATAATCTCTTCTAAAATACTGTGTTGCTTTCTGGCAGGTTTTACTTTCTTCATTTTCGAATTCTGACAGCTTTGTCATATGTCTGACGCGTTCTTTACTAATCATACTCTGCTCCTAAACAAACTCTCTTTAGTATAACATAGATATTATCTTCTGAAAAGAAAAAACTGCCACCAGTCACTGCGGCAGTTCTTAATCTACAGTTACAGATATCTCATCTTATCTCTTTCCTTCGGTCTCTTATCCAACTGAGGCTCCACCGGTTTTTTCTTTATTACACTCTGGAAGTCCGTTTCCATTTTACGTTTGCATTTTTCACAGAAACGTCCTGTTTTGATAATTGCTCCACAGCCTTCACATTCCAGACCAAGTGGTGAATCTTCTGAAAAGACAAGTCTTTCTTCACGCACCCACTGTTTAATCTGTTTTACAGAAACATCATTATCTTCCGATACAACCTGTATCGGAGTATTCGGGTTCTGCCGCAAATATTCTTTTACCTCCTGGAACTTCTCTTCCAGTTTATCTTTGCAGGCTTTACATAACGGTACGCCCCCATAATAATTAAATAATCTTCCGCATCCTTTGCAGTTTCTTACGTCCATTCTTTCTCCTCCTAATGCCCCCTGCCAATGCTAATGCAAAGCACATAAACCTCTTGTATTCCTGATACCTTCAAACATTCTGCTGCTGCATCCACGGTACTTCCAGTTGTGTAAATGTCATCTACAAGCAGAACTTTTCTTAATTGTACTATATTTTGTGCGATTGTAAAAGCCTTTTTCAGATTTTTCTTGCGTTCCTGGTCATTAAGTTCCTTCTGGGGTCTGGTATTTATACACCGATATAGCAATTTCGTTTCTACCGGAATTCCGGTACGTTTTCCTATTTCCTTTGCAAAGAGTTCTGCCTGATTATACCCTCTCTCCCTCCTGCGTTTCCGATGCAACGGAACCGGTATGATTGCATCTACACCCAGTCTTGAAATCCACCGGGCATACTGTATACATGCCATTTTTCCATAAAAAGCTGCATATTCACGCCGGTTGGCATATTTAAAACGATACAGCGAGTGTTGCACTGCCCCCTGATAGACAAATACTGCCTTTCCCGAATCAAAAAAATGTTTTTTCCGGTCACAGTCACCACAATATTCCTTCCTGGCATTCCCAATGGGTTTTCCGCACCGTTTACAGACCGGTTCCTGCACCAGTTCTGCCTTTCCGATGCACTCCGGGCAGATTTCCCCATCCGGCGGTATCACCTCATCACACAGCGGGCATCTTCTTGGGAATATAATATCCAGTATATTCATTATTTCCTTTCCAAAACTCTCTTTGCACATATTAGCACAGTCCCTTTTACAAAAACATTAACATTCTCTTAATTTTTCCTGATAAAAATAGGATTTAATTTATTGACTTATTTTTCTCTACTTATTATAATTAGTCTATTCGAATTAACGCTTTAATGCATAAACGCACAGACGCACGAACGCGTTAAATCAAAAAAATATTACATATTTCAGGAGGAAATTATTATGAAAAAAATGAAGAAATTTCTCTCTCTTTCAGTTGCAGCAGTTCTTGCACTCAGCATGACCGCCTGTGGCTCCAAAGCAGGAGATACCCAAAACGCTGACGCTACAGAGAAAAGTTCATCCAACGCTACAGAGAAAAGTTCATCCAACGCAAAGTACACCGTTGGCATCTGTCAGCTCGTACAGCATGAGGCATTAGATGCTGCAACAAAAGGATTCAAAGACTATCTTACCGAGAAATTAGGTGATGACGTTGTTTTTGACGAGCAGAACGCCCAGGGTGATTCTGCCACATGTGCAACTATCGTCAACTCCTTCGTTTCCAAAAACGAAGACCTGATTCTTGCAAATGCAACTGCTCCTCTTCAGTCTGCAGCTGCTGCAACTACAGATATTCCTATTCTTGGAACTTCCGTAACAGATTACGCAACCGCTCTTGACATTTCTGACTGGTCAGGCACAACAGGACGTAACATTTCTGGAACTTCTGACTTAGCTCCTCTGTCCGAGCAGGCAGCTATGTTAAATGAATTATTCCCGGATGCTAAAAATGTCGGACTGCTTTACTGCTCCGCAGAAGCAAACTCACAGTATCAGATTGATGTTATCAAAGAAGAATTAGAAAAATTAAATTACACCTGTACTGCATATTCTTTCGTTGATTCCAACGATATTGCAAGTGTTGTCCAGAGTGCTGTAAATGATAACGATGTTCTTTACGTTCCTACCGACAACACTGCAGCTTCCAATACAGAAGTTATCAATAACATTGCAGGGGAAGCCGGTGTTCCAATTATTGCAGGTGAAGCCGGTATCTGCAAAGGATGTGGTGTTGCTACCTTATCCATCAGCTACTATGACCTTGGATATCAGACAGGTAAAATGGCATACGAAATCTTAGTAAATGGTGCAGACCCATCCACTATGGAAGTTGAATTTGCTCCAGCAGTTACCAAACAGTACAACCCTGACATCTGTGAGAAGCTTGGCATCACTGTCCCAGACGATTACAAAGCTTTAGACATGTCTGAGTAATTTTTACTTTTGAATTATTTATTTAGAAACCGGAGGAACTTATTGTGGAATTGCAAATTGCTGATTTATTAAACGCTATGCCCGGTGCTGTAGCCCAGGGATTAATCTGGGGTATTATGGCAATCGGTGTATACATCACTTTTAAAATACAGGATGTGGCAGACTTAACCGTGGATGGAACCATGAGTCTTGGCGGTGCTGTCTGTGTTACTCTGATTGCTTCTGGACAGAATATCTGGGTAGCAATCCTTGCCGCTACCATATCCGGTATGCTGGCAGGATTAATTACCGGAATCTTCCATACAAAAATGGGAATCCCGGTAATCCTTGCAGGTATTTTAACCCAGCTTGGATTATACTCCATTAACTTAAAGATTCTTGGCGGCAAATCCAACCAGGCAATCAGCGCTGACAAATACGATTTAATTGTATCTTTACGATATGTAAAAAATGTGGCTTTTTATAAAAACACCATATTTATCGTTGCTATCTTTGTCATCGCCATTATAGCTATCCTGTACTGGTTCTTCGGAACTGCAAGAGGCTGTTCTATCCGTGCTACCGGATGCAACCCGAATATGAGCCGTGCCCAGGGTATCAACACAAATTTCAATACCGTAATCGGTTTAATGATTTCCAACGGTCTTGTTGGTCTTGCCAGTGCTCTTTACTCACAGTATCAGGGATTTGCTGATGTCAATGCAGGACGTGGTGCTATCGTAATCGGTCTTGCTGCCGTTATTATCGGTACTGTATTGTTCGAAAAGATTTTCCACAACTTTGCGTTGAAGCTTTTATCTGTCGCTATCGGTGCTGTTATTTACTACGCTGTACTTCAGATTGTTATCTGGCTTGGTCTTGATACTAACTACTTAAAGCTGTTATCTGCGCTTGTGGTTGCTTTCTTCCTTGCAGTTCCTTACTGGAAGAAGAAATATTTTACAAAACCAGTAAAGAAAGGAGCCAAAACCAATGCTTAAAGTTGATCATATTTACAAAACATTTAATCCGGGAACCATTAACGAAAAAACCGCTCTTAACGGCACTACCCTTACTTTAAACGAAGGTGATTTCGTTACTGTCATCGGTGGAAATGGTGCCGGAAAATCCACTTTATTAAATGCCATTGCAGGAGTCTTTCTTGTAGATGAAGGTTCCATTTCTATTGATGACGTAGATGTTACAAGAATGTCCGAGCACAGACGTGCCAGTTTCTTAGGACGCGTATTCCAGGATCCTATGATGGGAACTGCTGCTACCATGGGAATCGATGAGAATCTTGCCCTCGCTGCCCGTCGTGGCAAAAGCAGAGGTCTTGGAAGCGGTATTACCAAGGCAGAAAGAGCACATTACAAAGAATTGTTAAAAGAGCTGGATTTAGGACTTGAGAACCGTCTTACCTCTAAAGTCGGACTGCTTTCCGGTGGTCAGCGTCAGGCACTGACTCTTCTTATGGCTACTTTAAACCGTCCAAAACTGCTTCTCTTAGATGAGCACACCGCTGCTTTGGATCCAAAGACTGCTGCAAAGGTTCTTACTCTTTCGGATAAAATAGTTGCAGAGCAGAACCTTACCACTCTGATGGTAACACACAACATGCGTGATGCAATTGTTCATGGCAACCGTCTGATTATGATGAATGAAGGTCAGGTTATCTTAGATATTTCCGGAGAAGAGAAAAAGAATCTTACCGTAGAAGATTTATTAGAGAAATTTGAAGAAATCAGTGGCGAAGAATTTGCCAATGACAAAGCTTTATTATCCAAGTAATTGGTATCTGCCGGTTTTTAAACGAAAATTGACAAATGATTTGCTTTGCAAGTTGTCAGACACGCAAAAACCAGCCGGAATTCTGCAAAATACAGCATTTCGGCTGGTTTTTCTTTCCAGGCACCCGCAAGAAGCGGTCGGAGGAAGGTTCTACATGTCTGTACAGTCAACCACCTCTACACATTTTCTTCCAGTCTTGCCCGCAGACCGCTGTATCTGGTCTGTTCTGTAATATTCTGTTCCATCTCATAGAAGCACATTTCATTTCCCACAAGTGTTACACACTTTCTTGCACGGGTTACCGCTGTATACAAAAGGTTCCTGTTCATCAGCATTCTCGGTCCCCCAAGAAGTGGAATTACAACTGCCGGATATTCACTACCCTGGGATTTATGTATTGTAATGGCATATGCCAGTTCCAGTTCCTCTAATATTTTAAAGGAGTACTCTACCACCTTGTCTTCATCATAGACCACGGTCATTGTCTCTTTATAATCATTGATTTCACGGATAATTCCCGTATCCCCATTAAACACACCGGTTCCACGGTCAATGGCAAATCCATATTTACTCAAGACCTCCCACTCCAGCTGATAATTATTTTTTATCTGCATGACCTTGTCCCCTTCGCGGAACACTTTATCGCCATACTCTTTTTCTTTCTTATCCGGAGCAGGAGGATTTAAATATTGCTGCAAGATACTGTTCAGTCGTTCTACGCCCAGATTTCCTTTTTTCATCGGAGTCAGCACCTGTATATCATAAGGCTGTGCATTTACAAATTTAGGCAGTTTCTGCATAATCAGCTGCAGTACCACATTGATAATCACATCTGCATCATATCGTTTCAGGAAAAAGAAATCCATGCTCTTGTTATCTAACACTACTTCTTCTCCCCGGTTGATTTTATGGGCATTGACAATGATATCACTCTGGGATGCCTGTCGGAAAATCTTGGTAAGCTGTACCACATGGAACTGTCCGCTGTCGATAATATCCTTTAATACGCTTCCCGGTCCTACGCTCGGAAGCTGGTTTACGTCTCCTACCAGAATCAGTCTTGTTCCGGCTACCATTGCCTTCAACAGGGACTGCATCAGGCTGATATCCACCATGGACATCTCATCGATAATTACAACATCCGTTTCCAGTGGATTACTTTCATTTCGTTCGAATCCTACCGCTCCTTCCATTCCACCGTTTAATTCCAGCATCCGGTGTATGGTTTTAGCTTCATATCCGGTCATTTCGCTCATTCGCTTTGCAGCTCTTCCGGTAGGTGCTGCCAGGAAAATGTCCAGGCCTTCCAGTTCAAAATATTTGATAATACTGTTAATTGTCGTCGTCTTACCAGTTCCGGGTCCACCGGTGATTACCAAAAGTCCGTTTCTTACTGCCTCCGAAACAGCCTCTTTCTGGTGTTCATCCAGTTCCATGCCGGTCTGCTTCTCAATCTTATGGATTCGCTGGGCAATCTCTGCATCTGACACATCATAGGCAATATCCAGATTCTTAAGCATCATGGCTGTATTTACTTCCGTATAATAGAGTGGTGCGCCATAAATCTGAACCTGTTCACCCTCCTGTTTCATAATGATTTTCCGCTCTATCGACAAATCCATATACTGCTTTTCGATTGCTTCTTCTGTTACACCCAGAAGTTCTCCTGCCCGCTTTGTCAGTTCTTCCTCCGGCAGAAAGGTATGACCCTCCCCGGATGCCTGTAAAAGTGTATACAATATACCGCTTCGGATTCGAAAATCAGAATCTGTATGAATACCGACTTTCTTAGCAATTTCATCTGCAATCCGAAATCCCACACCACTGATATCATCCGCCAGACGATATGGATTCTCCTGAATGATGCCGTATACTTCCTGTCCGTATTCTTTATAGATTTTCACCGCAAGATTCAGTGTAATGCCATACTGCTGCAAAAATATCATTGCCTGACGCAGATCTCGTTTTTCAGAGACCTGGTCTGATATTTCCATTGCTTTCCGTTCACTGATTCCTTTTACTTCCGCTAACCGCTCCGGTTCTTCTTCGATAATCCGGAAGGTATCGCCTTTAAATCTTCTTACAATTCTTGCTGCAAGTGCCGCACCAATCCCTTTAATTGCTCCGGAGCCAAGATAACGCTCAATGGACAGTTCATCGGTTGGTTCTTTCTCCACATAACTTTCAGCTTTAAACTGCTTTCCATAGGTCGGATGTGCCGTATATTCACCGGTCACTTCGATATTCTCTCCCTCACTGATTCCCGAAAAGATTCCCACGCAGGTAATCTCTTCTTCTTCGCAAACCAGCACCAGTACCGTATAGCCATTGTCAGCATTTCGATATATGATATGATCTACATAACCGGTTATCGTCTCCATCGTCTTTCCTTTCCAACAGAATAAAGAATGTGCCTTGGCACAGTCTTGCGCCTGCGGCGGTCGCTTGCGACATCTGCCTTATACGCCGCAGTGTGCATCCTTGCGGAGCATTTTTTACTTTACAGGAAAGCAATTTCCTGTAAAGTAAGAGAAGGCTGTCATCATATGACAGCCCCTTTTATCGTCTTTTTTAAATTCTATTCCATATTATAATTACGCTTCATCTGCTCATACAGCTGCTGTGCCAGACTGTTACTTCCGCCACTCTGTTCTACTGACTGGCTTGCCAGCTTCTGTATCATCTCGTCTTCAAAATAATCCGTCATCTGACTCATACTGGCATCCTGGTCTTCGTTCTCCGGAATGGTTTTCTTCATTTCCTTATAAACCTGTTCTAAGAAATATGCCTCAAATTCCTTGCAGACATCCATCAGTTCGTCATCCGTTGCACCTGATAAATCTGAATTCAATGTCTTCTCCAGTCCATTGGAACTGTTACTTGCCTGTGATGAAGTTGTATTCAGCAATGTCGAAATATTATCCATCGATATACTCATACTTTACCCTGCCTTTAGAACTATCTTCTTAATGAATTTGCCTGTCCAAGCATCTCATCTGCTGCCTGAATCGCCTTAGAGTTTAATTCATATGCACGCTGTGCAATAATCATATTAACCATCTCGTCTGCCACCTGGACATTGGATGCTTCCAGATAATTCTGGCATACCTTGCTTCTGGTCAGTCCCGGAGTAGTCAGCTCATTCATCGGATTACCGGATGCTGCTGTTGCAACCAAAAGGCTTCCAGAATCCTTTTCCAGTCCAGCCGGATTGGTAAACTGATATACGCCAATCTGTCTGTTCATATCTATGGTATTGCCTGCCGCATCTTTATAATAGAACTTTCCATCATTTGATACTTCGATAGATGATGCAGTCACGCCATCCGGCAGAACAATTTCATTTCCATTACTATCTAATACCGGAAGTCCGGCTTCATTGCAAAGTGTCGTTCCATTAGTTCCGATTGCCCAGCCAAATTTACCATTTCTGGTATAGTATGTCTGTCCATCTTCTCCACGTACCGAGAAAAATCCTTTTCCTTCCAACGCAAATGCTGTATTGCTGGAATTGGCAATTAATGCTCCATTGGTAAAATCAGATGTAATAGAGGCTACTCTGGTTCCCAGTCCTACCTGAACCGGAACCGGCTTTTCATCACCATTTGCAGAAGTTGTCTTAGACTGCAGTGTCTGATACAGCAGCGATTTAAACTCTGCCTGTTCGGATTTGTAACCTGTTGTATTTACATTCGATAAATTATTAGAAATCGAATCAATATTTGTCTGCTGTGCAATCATTCCTGATGCAGCAGTCCACAATGCTCTCATCATAAGCCCTGCGCTCCTTATCTCTCTTGCGCCATCCGTGGCCAGCCTTTTATGAAACGTACCTGTTTCCTAGTTATTTATATCGGCTTCTTTTGCTCTTTTCTTTAGTTCTTTTTATACTTTACCTACATTATTTACGGCTTTGTCCAGTGTTGAATCCATCGTCTGGATAATCTTCTGTCCAGCCTCGTAAGCTCTGGTGATTGTAATCATATCTACCATTTCGGATACTACATTAATGTTGGAAGCTTCCAATGCACCCTGCTCTACTCTCGCATTCGATGCCACAAGCTGTCCGCCATTTACTACATCATAGAGATTCTCACCATATTTGCTGATATAGTCATAATTATCTACATCTACCACACCAAGTCTTGCAACCACCTGATTATTCTGCATAATGCTTCCATCGGAAAGCACTTCAAAATCCAGATTCGGATTAATCCGGATATAATTCTCTGCACCAGGATTGCCAGTGGAAGCTCCATTCTGGTTCAGCACATAATCACCGTCTTTGGTCACCAGATAGCCTTCTCTGGTCAGTGTAAATGCTCCATCCCGGGTAAGCTTCATAGATGTTTCACCATTCTTATTGGTAAATGATACCGTAAAAAAACCATTTCCATCCAATGCCATATCGGTACTTCTGTCTGTCACTTTAAAGCTTCCCTGGCTGAAATCGGTATATACTTCGCCAATATGCACACCCATACTGATATTTCCCAGTACCCGCGGCTGCCCATAATCAGAAGTATCCTTAATCTTAATTGCCAGTGTATCAGCAAATGTATGATTTGTGGTACCTTCCTTCTTATATCCGGTTGTGTCGGCATTTGCCAGATTATTTGTCAGAATATCCAGACGGTTCTGTTCGTCTAACATTCCGGTCCATGCGGTATATAATCCTTTTACCATCTACAGTCCTCCCGAAATCTTAATCGTCGTCTCTCTTACCAGCTAAGAATTCTACGAATTTACCTGTACCAATTGCTACACAGGTCATTGGTTCTTCTGCTGTCATTGTATTAATTCCTGTCTTATCTTCAATCAGCTCTTCCAGTCCTCTAAGTAATGAACCGCCACCTGTCAGCACAATTCCTCTGTCTGCAACATCTGCTGCCAGCTCTGGTGGTGTTTTTTCCAGAACACTGTGTACTGCTTCTACAATCTGTAAAGTCGGTTCTCTTAATGCTTCCTCAGTCTCTTCAGAAGAAACAGTTACTGTCTTAGGAAGTCCTGTTACCAGATTACGTCCACGGACATCCATCGTTTCCGGCTGTGCCAGCGGGAAACAGGTTCCAATCTTAATCTTAATATCTTCTGCAGTTCTTTCTCCAATCAGAAGATTATGTTTCTTTCTCATATAACGGACAATTGCCTCATCAAAATCATCTCCGGCAATTTTAATTGATGTACTTACTACCGAACCGCCCAGTGAAATTACTGCAATATCTGCGGTTCCTCCTCCGATATCTACAATCATATTTCCACAAGGTCTTGCAATATCGATGCCTGCTCCAATTGCTGCTGCAATTGGTTCTTCAATAATTGCAACTTCTCTTGCTCCTGCCTGATAAGTTGCATCCTCTACTGCCTTCTTCTCAACCTCTGTTACACCACTTGGTACACAGACACTGATTCTTGGCTTACGGAAGGTTTTCTTTCCCAGTGCTTTCTGAATAAAGTACTTAATCATCTTCTCTGTTACAGTATAATCAGAAATAACGCCCTGACGGAGTGGTCTTACTGCTACAATGTTGCCCGGTGTTCTACCAAGCATCAGTCTTGCTTCTTCACCAATCGCCTTAATCTTGTTTGTATCTCTGTCAAACGCTACTACGGACGGCTCTTTTAAAACTACGCCTTTTCCTTTAATATAAACCAATATGCTGGCTGTTCCTAAATCAATTCCAATATCTGTTGAAACCATGTCAATGTTTCCCCTTTCATCTGTTTCATTATATGTGGAGTAATCTATCTCAAAAAAAGACAGACTACGCATTCAATCATATTCTTACATATATAATCACATTATATACAATAAATGGCATTTTTCAAAGGTTTTTTTCTGTTTTTACTTATTTTTAATGAAATCGCAACATCTTCTTAACTTTCTTTTGCTTTCTAATTGTCTTAACTTTTTGTTCACATAATAGTCACAGGTCTTCTATATTATCACATATGTACTAGCTATTAAGCTAATATAATTTTTCATAACTCAGCCCTTCGGATGTCCTTCGGGATGTCCGGAGGGTACTCCCCAAGATAGTAACTGCTGAATGTTTCAGCAGTTTTTTTGTGCTCATAACAGGAACAAAGAATGTGCCTATAGAAAATAGCACCTGCCGAACCCGCCACTGGCAGTTTCTAGCAGATGCCATTCTTCATTGTCTTATGCTTATCCGGTATTACTGTTCCAGATATTTCTTTACATATTGTCCGGTATAGGATTCCGGTACTTTGGCAATCTCTTCCGGCGTTCCCTGGGCAACCACAGTTCCACCACCGTCTCCGCCTTCCGGTCCCATATCAATAATATAATCTGCCGTCTTGATTACATCCAGATTATGTTCAATTACAACTACGGTATTGCCACCATCAGACAATCTCCTCAGAATTTCAATTAATTTATGGACATCTGCAAAATGAAGTCCTGTTGTCGGCTCATCCAGAATATAAATAGTCTTTCCTGTACTGCGTTTGCTTAATTCTGTTGCAAGCTTAATTCTCTGTGCTTCTCCACCAGACAGTTCAGTAGATGGCTGGCCCAGACGGATATAGGATAAGCCCACATCATAAAGGGTCTGTATCTTTCTTGCAATAGAAGGCACATTCTGAAAGAATTCCAGTGCCTCTTCCACTGTCATATTCAGCACATCATAGATACTCTTGCCCTTATATTTTACTTCCAGTGTTTCACGGTTATATCGTTTGCCCTGACACACTTCACACGGAACATATACATCCGGCAGGAAATGCATTTCTATCTTAAGAATACCATCGCCGGAGCAGGCTTCACACCGGCCACCCTTCACATTAAAGCTGAATCTTCCCTTCTGGTATCCTCTTGCCTTGGCATCCGGAGTGGATGCAAACAAATCTCTTATCATATCAAACACACCGGTATAAGTAGCCGGATTGGAACGGGGTGTTCTTCCGATTGGAGACTGGTCAATATCAATTACCTTATCTAACTGTTCCAGACCTTCAATATCATCATGGGCACCCGGAATACACCTTGCCCGGTTTAAATCCCTTGCCAGACGTTTATAGAGGATTTCATTGGTCAGTGAACTCTTTCCGGAGCCGGACACTCCGGTAATGCAGGTCATAATACCCAGTGGAATCTTCACATCAATATTCTTCAGGTTATTCTCTCTTGCACCCTTTACAGTAATGAATCCGGTTGGTTTCCGTCTTTCTTTCGGTACCGGAATCTTGATTCTTCCGCTTAAATAAGCACCGGTGATAGAGTTCTTATTTTTCATAATCTCCTCTGCTGTTCCGGTAGCAATGACTTCTCCGCCATGTTCACCGGCTCCCGGTCCGATATCCACAATATAATCTGCTGCACGCATAGTATCTTCATCATGTTCTACTACAATCAGTGTATTTCCAAGGTCTTTTAACCCCTTTAAAGAATTCAAAAGTTTATCATTATCCCGCTGATGCAGACCGATACTAGGCTCGTCCAGAATATAAGCCACGCCTACAAGTCCGGAACCAATCTGGGTTGCAAGTCTGATTCGCTGTGCTTCTCCACCGGATAAGCTTCCGGTCGCGCGGGAAAGGGACAGATAATCCAGTCCCACATCCATCAGAAAGCCTACCCGCGCTCTGATTTCTTTTAAAACCTGGTCACCAATCAGATGCTGCTGTTCCGTCAGTTCCATTTCTTTTAAATAGGCATCCAGATTACGGATGGACATCGCTGTTATTTCATATATATTTTTACCGGAAACCGTTACTGCCAGTGACTCCTTCTTCAACCTCTGCCCGCCACAGCATTTACATGGCGTAATCCGCATAAACTCTTCATACTGCTGTTTCATGGTATCAGAGCCGGTCTCACGGTAACGACGCTCCACATTCTTAATCAGTCCCTCAAAGGCAATGTCATATACGCCTTCTCCACGCTGACCTTTATAATATACCTTTACAGACCTTCCATTGGTTCCATGAATCAGCATATTCCGGACTTCTGCCGGCAATTCCTTATATGGTGTATCAAGACTGAAGCCATATTCTTCAGAAAGTGCCTTAAGGATTGCATAAGTAAAGCTCTTCTTATCGGTAGAAGACTGCCAGCCCATTACCTGAATTGCGCCCTCTGCAAGACTCAGTCTTTTATCCGGTATCATCAGTTCTTCATCAAATTCCATCTTATAGCCCAGGCCAAAGCATTCCGGGCAGGCTCCGAATGGATTGTTAAAGGAAAAGCTTCTCGGTTCGATTTCATCAATACTGATTCCACAATCCGGACAGGAAAAGCTCTGGGAAAACTGCATGGTCTCTCCATCAATGATATCCACCATCAGAAGTCCGTTTGAAAGTTCTAACACATTTTCAATAGAATCCGTCAGACGCTTTTCAATACCTTCCTTTACCACCAGACGATCCACTACGATTTCGATATTATGTTTCTTGTTCTTATCCAGCTTTATCTCTTCCGTCAGTTCATAGGTATTTCCGTCCACCTGTACTCTCACATAGCCGCTTCGCTTTGCCTGTTCAAAGAGCTTCTGGTGTTCACCCTTTCTTCCACGGACTACCGGTGCTAAAAGCTGTATCCTGGTACGCTCCGGCAGCTTCATAATCTGGTCTACCATCTGGTCTACGGTCTGTTTCTTAATCTCCTTGCCGCAGTTCGGACAGTGCGGAATTCCAATCCGCGCATAGAGCAGACGGAAATAATCATAAATCTCCGTTACCGTTCCTACAGTAGATCTCGGGTTACGGTTTGTGGATTTCTGGTCAATGGAAATTGCCGGAGACAAACCTTCTATTTTCTCTACATTCGGTTTCTCCATCTGTCCCAAGAACTGCCTTGCATAAGATGACAGGCTCTCCATATAACGCCGCTGTCCCTCTGCATAAATCGTATCAAATGCCAGTGAGGATTTACCGGAGCCGCTGAGTCCTGTCAGTACCACAAATTCATCTCTTGGTATATCCACATCAATATGCTTCAAATTATGTTCGCTTGCGCCACGAATCCTGATATATTTTCTCTCTTTCTTTGCCACTTTTTCTTCCTCTTTCTCTACCTTACAAATCGCGAAGCATCTTCTTTAACTCAATTAACTTATCACGATATTCTGCCGCAGCCTCAAAGTTCAACTCTGCAGCAGCATGGTTCATCTTCTTCTGAATATCTGCAATCAGCTTCTCCAATTCCTTCTTATCCATGGATTCCGGATCTTTCTTGAATTCCATTTCATTCTTGGCTACCTTCTTGGAAATACTGATTAACTCACGGACAGATTTCTGAATGGTAGTCGGCGTAATACCATGCTCTTCATTGTATTTCTGCTGAATCTCACGGCGGCGCTTTGTCTCATCAATCGCAACCCGCATGGAGTCTGTAATCTTATCTGCATACATGATAACATGACCTTCACTGTTTCTTGCCGCTCGTCCGATAGTCTGAATCAGCGAAGTCTCGGAACGCAAGAAACCTTCCTTGTCCGCATCAATAATTGCCACTAATGTAATTTCCGGTATATCAAGTCCTTCCCGCAAAAGGTTAATTCCCACCAGCACATCAAATACATCCAGCCGTAAATCCCGGATAATCTCTGCCCTTTCCAAAGTATCAATATCCGAATGCAGGTATTTCACACGAATACCCACTTCACGCATATATTCTGTCAAATCCTCTGCCATTTTCTTGGTCAGTGTCGTTACCAGCACCTTATGTCCTGCCGCAGTCTCTTTATTGACCTCTCCAATCAAATCGTCAATCTGGCCTTCTACCGGACGCACTTCCACGTCAGGGTCTAAAAGTCCTGTCGGTCTGATGATCTGCTCTACCCGCAAAAGTTCATGTTCTTCTTCATAATCATTTGGCGTTGCAGATACAAACAGCATCTGGTCTATCTGGCTTTCAAACTCTTCAAAATTCATTGGACGGTTGTCTTTTGCCGAAGGCAGACGGAAGCCATAATCCACAAGCGTTGTCTTTCTGGACTGGTCTCCCGCATACATTCCACGAATCTGCGGAATTGTAATATGGGACTCATCTACCATAATCAGAAAGTCATCCGGGAAATAATCAATCAGTGTTAACGGTCTCGAACCTGCCGGCTGTCCGGATAAATGTCTGGAATAGTTTTCAATTCCACTACAGAAGCCTGTCTCTTTTAACATTTCAATATCAAAATTCGTCCGCTCGGCAATCCGCTGTGCCTCTAAGAGCTTATCTTCCCCCTTAAAGTATTTCACACGCTCTTCCAGCTCTGCTTCAATGGTATCGCATGCACGCAGGATTTTCTCTCTTGGCACTACATAATGTGATGCCGGAAAAATACTGATATGATTCAGACTATTCTTAATCTCGCCGGTCAATACATCGATTTCTGTAATCCGGTCTATTTCATCGCCAAAGAATTCTACCCGGATAGCAGTCTCTCCACGGTCTGCCGGAAAGATTTCCAAAACGTCTCCCCGTACCCGGAAGGTGCCTCGCTGGAAATCCATATCATTTCTTGTATATTGTATATCAATCAACTGCCGGATCACATCATCACGATCCCGTTCCATGCCCGGCCGCAGAGATACCATCATCTTCTGGAAGTTCTCCGGTTCACCCAGTCCATAGATACAGGATACACTGGAAACGACAATAACATCCCGCCGTTCCGTCAATGCTGCTGTAGCAGACAGACGCAGTTTATCAATCTCATCATTCACAGAAGAATCCTTTGCGATATAAGTATCCGTGGATGGCACATATGCCTCCGGCTGGTAGTAATCGTAATAGGAGACAAAGTACTCTACTGCATTTTCGGGGAAAAATTCCTTGAATTCTCCATAGAGCTGCGCCGCCAGCGTCTTATTATGCGAAATAATCAATGTCGGTTTATTCATCTGGGCAATGACATTTGCCATGGTAAATGTCTTACCGGAACCGGTTACACCCAGTAGTGTTTCAAACTGATTGCCCTCTTTAAATCCCTTCACCAGCTTCTCAATTGCCTGCGGCTGGTCTCCAGTGGGTTGATATTTGGAAACTAATTTAAAATGATCCACTCAATTTCTCCTCTGTTCATTTACTCTTCCTTTAGTATTACCACGTTTCTCCGCTCATTATAGCATCCCTCAACAAAAAAGTACAGAACAAAATCGAATGTTTGTTCTGTACTCATTTTACTCTGACCTTTTTTATTTCTATTTCATTTGCTCTTCTAATGAATGCCAGTGCTTTAGAAATCTTTCTTAATCTCTGCCACCAGCTCATCCAGCTGTTCCAGTTGTTCGTTCTTTAATGAAGATTTAATACTTACCTTTGGTTCAATAATCTTCATGTCTTTCATTTCCGCAATCTTATCTGCCATCTGTTTTCCAGCTGTTGCTGCCCAGGTACCATTATCCAGAATTGCAACGGTACGTTTCTGTACGGCAAGTGCTTTCATGTCATTCAAGAAGTTCTCCATAACCGGATAAACGTTTCCATTATAAGTCGGAGCTGCCAGTACAATATGGCTGCAACGGAATGCTTCTGAAATCAAAGTGGAAACATGTGTATTGGATACATCATATACTACAATATTATGGATATCTGCTTCTGCCAGCTTTGCTGCGAGTACATTTGCAAGATTTTCTGTATTTCCATACATGGACGCATAAGCAATCATAACTGCTTTCTCTTCCGGCTCATAGCTGCTCCAGGTATTGTATTTATCCAGAATGTAACCAAGATTGGAACGCCAGATTGGTCCATGCAGCGGACAGATAATAGAAATATCCAGTCCTGCTGCCTTCTTCAAGGTTGTCTGAACTGGTCCGCCGTATTTTCCAACAATATTGGTATAATAACGTCTTGCGTCATCCAGCCAGTCGCGGTCGAAATCAATTTCATCATTAAAAATATTTCCGTTCAATGCACCGAAGGTTCCGAATGCATCTGCTGAAAATAATACTTTGTCCGTTTCATCATATGTTACCATTACTTCCGGCCAGTGTACCATCGGTGCCATTACAAAGTGAAGGGTATGTTTTCCGGTATTTAATGTCTCGCCTTCTTTCACGGTAACGGAACGGTCTGTAATATCAAAGGCATAAAACTGCTGTATCATGCCAAAGGTCTTGGCATTTCCCACAACCTTTACTTCCGGATATCTTCTTACGATTTCTTCAATTAATGCACAGTGATCCGGTTCCATATGGTTTACAATCATGTAATCCAGATTTCTTCCATCCAGTGCAAATGCCAGATTTTCTAAAAACTGTCCTGCAATGGAACGGTCTACGGTATCTAATAATACTGTTTTTTCATCTTTTAAAAGATAGGAATTATAGGATACGCCTCTTGGAATCGGGAATACGTTTTCAAATAAAGCAAGTCTCCTGTCACTTCCACCAATCCAGATTATATCTTCTGTTACTTTTCTTGTGCAATGCATCTATTTTCCTCCTTTTGTCATATTTACTGTTATAATGTAATTTAATTATTATAAGTCGATTTAATTTTTGTATTTTTATTCTTAAGCTTTTCTTCCGCAGCACTGTTTGTATTTCTTGCCACTTCCGCATGGGCACGGATCATTCGGATAAACCTTTGCTGCCGCACGTTTCTTCGGTACGCCCTGTGCAGTCTCATCCTTATTGGTTCCGGTTACTTTTGCAACCTGCTCTCTTTCTACCTTCTGCTCTACTCTGACATGGAATAACAGACGGACGGTATCTTCCTGAATACTGTTAATCATCTCTTCGAACATATCATAACCGCTCATCTTATACTCTACCAGCGGGTCTCTCTGTCCATAAGCCTGTAAACCGATTCCCTGACGCAGCTGATCCATATCATCAATATGATCCATCCACTTACGGTCAATAACTTTCAGTAAAATAACGCGCTCTAATTCACGGACAGCTTCCGGCTCCGGGAACTCTGCTTCCTTCTCCTCGTAGAGTTTTACAGCCTGTTCTTTTAAAGCATGTTTTAACTTCTTCTGATCCTTATATTCTTTTGCCTGTTCCGGTGTCACCTGCTGAAGTGGAATAATTGGAATCAATAACTGGTTCAGTTCATTAATATCCCATTCTTCCGGTGGTAAATCCGGTGAAATACAGGTATCTACTGTATTTTCCACTCTGTCGGTAATCATCTTATAGATAACATCACGCATGCTCTCGCCATTCAATACACGGAGACGTTCTGCATAAATAATCTCTCTCTGGTCATTCATAACCTGATCATACTCCAACAGATTCTTACGAATTCCAAAGTTATTTCCCTCAATCTTCTTCTGTGCCTTTTCAATTGCACTGGTCAGCATCTTATGCTGAATCTGCTCGCCTTCCGGCACACCCAAAGTATTAAACATGCTAAGCAGCTTCTCAGAACCAAACAGACGCATCAAATCATCTTCCAGCGAAATGAAGAACTGGGATTCTCCCGGGTCTCCCTGACGGCCGGAACGTCCTCGCAGCTGATTATCAATACGTCTGGATTCATGACGCTCAGTACCGATGATTTTCAGACCGCCGGCTTCCTTTGCTTCATCATCCAGCTTAATATCAGTACCACGACCAGCCATGTTGGTTGCGATGGTAACCGCACCATGTACACCGGCCTGTGCTACAATTTCAGCCTCTAACTCATGGAATTTTGCATTCAAAACTTTGTGTGGTATACCACGCTTATTCAACATGGAGCTTACCAGCTCAGAAGTATCGATATTGATGGTACCAACCAGAACCGGCTGTCCTTTCTTGTATGCTTCTTCTACTTCATCCACAACAGCATGGAATTTTTCTTTCTTGGTCTTATAAACAGCATCCTCTTTATCCACACGGATAACCGGTCTGTTGGTAGGAATCTCGATAACGTCCATTCCATAGATGTCACGGAACTCTTTTTCCTCTGTCAAAGCGGTACCGGTCATACCTGCTTTCTTATCATACTTATTGAAGAAGTTCTGGAATGTAATATTGGCAAGGGTCTTGCTCTCACGTTTTACTTTTACATGCTCTTTTGCTTCAATTGCCTGATGTAATCCATCAGAATAACGCCGGCCCGGCATAATACGTCCGGTAAATTCATCTACGATTAATACCTGATCATCTTTTACCACATAATCCTGATCACGGAACATCAGATTGTGTGCACGCAGTGCTAAAATGATATTATGCTGAATCTCAAGATTATCCGGATCTGCAAGGTTATCAATGTGGAAAAACTGTTCTACCTTCTTTACACCTTCTAATGTCAGATTGACTACTTTATCCTTCTCATTTACCACGAAGTCTCCATCTTCTTCGATTTCCACTCCCATGATAGCATCCATCTTGGTGTATTCCTTCTGATCTTCACCACGTTTCATCTGTCTTGCCAGAATATCGCATGCCTCATAAATGCTGGTGGATTTGCCACTCTGTCCGGAAATGATAAGCGGTGTTCTTGCCTCGTCAATCAACACAGAGTCGACCTCATCGATAATCGCAAAATGAAGTCCACGCTGTACTAACTGTTCCTTGTAAATTACCATGTTATCACGCAGGTAATCGAATCCCAATTCATTATTGGTAATATAGGTAATGTCGCAGTTATATGCATCCTGACGTTCCTTAGTGTCCATGCCGTTAAACACAACGCCAACAGTCAGTCCTAAGAATTCATGAACCTGTCCCATCCACTCAGCATCACGTTTTGCCAGATATTCGTTGACAGTTACAACATGTACGCCCTTTCCTTCCAATGCATTTAAGTATGCTGGCAGGGTAGATACCAGTGTTTTTCCTTCACCAGTCTTCATCTCAGCGATACGTCCCTGATGCAGGATAATACCACCAATCAGCTGAACACGGTAATGTTCCATTCCAAGCACTCTCTTTGCTGCCTCACGAACGGTTGCATATGCTTCCGGAAGCAGATCGTCCAATGTCTCACCATCAGCAAGTCTCTTTTTGAATTCTTTTGTCTTATCCTTTAACTGCTCATCAGTCAGTTCCTGCATGGCAGGCCGATAAGACTCTATCTTATCTATAAGCGGATAAATTCTTTTTAATTCTCTTTCGCTATGTGTTCCAAAGATTTTTTCTATTGCTTTCATATAATGCTCCTATCCATAATTTTGCTTACGCAACTATGAAATATTGTACCACTATCTGCCTTTCTCCACAATATCTAATCCAATGAACGTTTTATAAACTTTTTGTTAAATCAGTAGACTTTTTACAAACAGATGCTATAATAGGCAAAGATTGAACAGGCGATTGCAAAATGGAAAAACAGAATAAGATATTTTTATAGGTGAAAGACTTCACTTCTTTTTAATGGATATGAAATATCTCGTAACTCTTAGCACTTTATTTTTCTTGATTGAAGACTGTCTTTCCGGTTGCTTTGACATAGGATTCCAGAACTGTCCGCTGGTTGCGGATACAACGCCAAACCCGCAAGGGGCACTAGGAATTTCGATGAAATCATGATTATGTCCGGCAACCGGTGTATATTCACATCCGTGTTCAAATACACCTCACTGGCACATCCCTGTGCCAGTGTTGCCGGTTGCCAGTGAAATTCCAAGTGCCCCTAGCAGCTTTGCCAAGGTATCCGCACTCCGGCGGACAATTCTGGAATCATTGTCAAACATTGAAAAGACAGTCGATATAACAAAAAGGAAAATAAAGCGCTTAGAGTTACAATATTTCATATTGGAAAAGAAGAGGAGCCTTTCACCTCATAAAAAATATGTCATACACTATTTTTCATTTTGCAATCGCCTGACAACAAGTCCAGGTATAGAAAGGAGTTTCTTATGCATTACACATACAAAACCAAAGGAACCTGTTCCACCCAGATTGATTTGGATTTAGAGGGAAATGTTTTAAAACATGTTACCTTTACCAACGGATGTAACGGCAACTTAAAGGCTATCTCTTCTTTGGTAGAAGGATTAACGGTAGAAGAAGTAGAAGAAAAATTAAAGGGCATCACCTGTGGATTCAAATCCACTTCCTGTGGCGACCAACTTGCCCAGGCATGCTTAGCAGCCCTTGAAGCGCAGAAAAAAGAAGCATAACAGAACAAAGATGTGCCTTGGCACATTCCCGCGCCTGCGGCGGTCGCTTGCGACATCTACCTTATACGCTGCAGTGCGCATCCTCGCGGAGCGTTTTTTACTTTACAGGAAAGCAATTCCCTGTAAAGTGAAAAAGGGCATCATCTAAATTCTCTTAAGATGATGCCCTTTCATACTATTTCGTCCATTGGACTTTTACCTCATTTCGTATATTTCGTCTTCAATCCCTGAACCCTTCCTCCTGAATCCGTTCGCTTCTGAGTCCTGTTGGACTGGAACCATATCTTTACGTTGCCGTTCTGATTCTCCATCCACTTTTCTTTTGTATTTACCTCAGGTTTTCCTTCCGATTCTGAATCCATGAACTGAATCTGATTTTATTATTTATTATGTCAGGTTTCATAATATCTATCAGCTCTGCATTGGACCGTACCTTCCTTTCTTACTATTGCGTTTCTCTTCGTCTAAACGCTTGTCCGATTCTGATTTAATATCCTGGTGGTATCGACCTCCTCTTACATTATTATGAGTTTGTTCCTTCTCTTTCTGGTGGAATCTCCTCCTTACTTTGTTTCCGTTCATTTGTTTCTTTTGATGATTTGATTATATCTAACTATAGTTCATTTGTCAACACTATTTTTAGAATTTTCTTAATTATTTTTCGTATTTACTTTATTATATTGCATATATTGTGTAAATTATCTGAATTTTCAGTTTTATTTAAATTGTTAAAACAACTACAGGAAACATATGTAACTGTAATCTGTCTGCGATGCCATTTCCTATTCGCTGACTTTCCACTCTACCTGGGCACTTTCTTCCTTCTGAAGAGAAAGCAGAAGAGTAAATAACTGATGAATGGTCTCCATCAATTTCTGGCTTGGAAGAATTGCATACTGGGCCAGCCGGTCCAAATCAAAATAGCGGACATTCGGATCCGGCAGGAATACCATGTTGGTGCTCCGCACTTCTTCTCCACAAGTCTCAATATTTTCATAAGTAATCATTGCAAATTCATTTCCATGCTCTTCGCAGGAATAGGCTGTATAACACTCATCTACTACCCACTGCTTTCCGTCGGCTTCTACAACCGGCTTTTCGGATTCCTCTTTATATTCGCTGGTCTTCATCTCAACATTCCAGTGCTGCTTTCCTTCTTTGGTTCTCTCATATAAATGCTCTAATGTGCTGTTTAAAAATTCTGGTGTCATTTTTGCTGTCTCCTTCTATTTACTATTGTTTTTGTTCTGTACTTTTATGTTGTGGCTGTCCGCAGTTGCATTCGGACAGCCCCAGTTATTTTTGTCCTGTTTTTCTATTATAACACAGCCGCTTCTGCTGTGAAACCATAAGAAATAATACTTTTTAATGCCTTTTCTTTAACGAAGCCCGGATTCCTTTGCCTCTGTTTCCAGTCCGCTGGCAAGATAATCTGCCATGGCAATAATCTGCCGCTGGATATTCCAGAATGTCTGTAAATCTTTTTCATAATTACCGGCAAGCCGCTCACTGATTTCCTGTCCAATCAGTTCTACATGCATACGGAACATTTCTTTTAATGCACTTTCTTCATATTCCGGTGTTGCAGATGCTAAAAGTTCTGCGATGCGGTCTGCATTTTCGTTTAACCGGCGTACCTGCTCCACCGTATCCTTCGTTCTCCCTTCTTTTTTCTGGGTAATCAGTCCACCGGTAAGTTCTACATGGCGCACCAGTAAATCTCTGAGGCTGTGCACCGTATTTTCCGGATAATATCTGCCGAAAAGGTCTGCTATTTCCTCTGCATTATCAATTAATGCAGTAACCAGCTCCTGCTGATCCGGCAAATCCGCCGCCATGCTGACCAAAAGCATCCGGAGCAGGTAAGTATGATTCAGCCATGCCATCCGCATCAGTTCTTTTAAATTTCCTTTTCCGTTGTTATTGGAAATCCCGGAATTTCCTGTATTTCCCAGCATTTCCGGTCTTGTGTATTCTCTGCCCGGACATATTTCTATCTTCATTCCAATCTGTAAATTGTAAGGATTTATCCTTGGATTGCTTAAAATAATAGAGGATACCGTTGTCTTATACTGCCGGGAAAGTTTGTATAATGTATCCCCGGCTTCCACGGTATGTTCGATTGAATTGCTGCAGTTCACGCTGACCTCTTTCCATTCTTTCTTACTTTCGTATTAGTTTATGTCAAAAATGTTGATTGGTTCCCCGATTTGCTCTTGCCAGGGAATGCGATTGCGTATACAGTAAAGGAAAAGCATGTTTTTGCGAGGTGTATTATGTCCATTAAAATATTCGTTATGACCCACAAACAATTTGAAGCTCCCACTGATTCCATGTATGTTCCCCTGCAGGTCGGACATGCAATTTCTCCGGAATTGGGCTATCTTGCGGATGATACCGGAGATAATATTTCCCGGAAAAACAAAAGTTTCTGCGAGCTGACCGGCATCTACTGGCTCTGGAAAAATTACCATGCCTGCGATTATATCGGCATCTGTCATTACCGCCGCTATCTCATAAATAGGCAGGGGCTTATTTTCACGGAAAGAGAGCTGATGCGGCTGCTTCAGAATCATGACATGATCACACCAAAGCTTCTGACTTTAAATACTTCGTATTTTAATGGTTTCAGCCAGAACCATCACCAGAAGGATCTGCTGATTACTGAGCAGGTTATTTCTGAAAAATACCCGGACTATGTGCCTGTTTTTCACCATATGGTTCATGATGTACATACTTATTTTGGGAATATTTTCATTACTTCAAAAGAACGATTTGATGCCTACTGTGAATGGCTGTTTGACATTCTCTTTGAAGTGGAGTGCCGGGTCGATATCAGCAGCTATGATAATTACTGCAAGCGGTTGTTTGGATTCCTGTCGGAATTTCTGTTAACAGTTTACATTGCGAAGCAGAATCTCTCCACTTATGAATGTATGGTGGGGATGTCCGGCGAAAAACATGAAACAAGAGTGCTCCGGGAATCTCTGGCAAAATGTTTCGCAGATGGTGACTACCAGAAAGCCCAGTCCATTTTCATGGAAAGCTATGCGAAACGCCCGGACATTCTGATGGAAGCTTCTGATATTACCGGTGAACTGCACCTTTGCATGCAGGTGATTTCTACCTGTTCCTTTGAACAGGAACTTTATGGGCACAACCTTTTAGATATGATTCATGATTATCATTCCCTGATGGAATTCTGCCACCGGTTAAATGAAATTGTAAATCATTTTCTTACAGGGACAGAGTCTGCCGCTGATATTTCATGGCTCAAAAAATCCACTGCTCTCTCTCCGAAAGCAGTGGATATAGCGATTCAAATGTTCTGTTCTGATGAGGACTTAAAAGAGAAGGTATTTTCAAAAATCTGTTCCCATCTCAAAGATTTTTGAATTCCGGCTTCTTCCTTCTAATCTGCCCATCTTTCCGGTCTCACCTGTTTCTACTGGCAGGCTGCCACAGAAACGGTCCGGCATCCCGGTGAAATAATTTCGCAATGGTCAGAGAATGTTACGGTCATTCCCTCTTTTTCAAAAAATGCTTCAATTGCCGCTTTGAGCATACCCTCTTTACCATCACATGCACAAAATCCTAACGGTTCTACAACGGCTGTCTCCGCATCATGAAAGCTAATACGGTATGGCAGGCGTTGTTCATGTAACGCTGCATTCAGGTGTGCAATCTGGTTATAAGTAAATTCCTGTCTCATAAGCACCCCTCCTCTACGGTCGTATGACAACTCTCTCGTATTACTTCTAGATATATATATTATAACTCAATTTTCTGAAAATATAAAGTAAAATGTATTTACTTTCTGTTATATTTCTATTACCATATTAGTATATTACATTAGGTCATTGTCAACGAGATAAGTTGATACCGGAAAACTTTGGTATCGAAGAACCTTTTGTTTTTATAATATGAAATACCTGCATTTCTTATGTGTGTGTTTCGCTTGATGGTAAACTGTCTTTCCGTTGCTTTGACGGAATCGCTGCACTGTCCGTCGATTGTAGATGCCACCTAACGGCTGCAAGGGGCACCGGAAATTTCGGACAATATATCACTTTATCCGGCAACCGGTGCAAATTCACATCCGTGCTCATATGCACCTCTCTGGCACATCCCTGTGCCAGTGTTGCCGGTTTTCAGGCGAAATTCCAAGTGCCCCTAGCAGTCGTTATAAGGCATCTGCATTTCGACGAACCGTACAGTGATTTTGTCAAACATTGGAAAGATAGTTTTTATAACCAAAAGTGAAACACACACATTAGAAATTCGGTATTTTTATATCTAAAACAAAGGTCTTCGATACCAGAAGTTTTCCGGGGACAACGTATCCTTGTGCGGTCAATACCTGAGTATATTAAATCAAAAGAGGAGAATGTTATGTATGAATGTCCCAATTGTGGAGGAAATCTGAGGTTTGATATTCCAACACAATCACTTTTCTGTGACTACTGTCACACACAGCTGAATCCTTACAGCTATCAGAAGGATCACGATGCTGTGGAGACATCTACTTATGATGTCAACATTTTCACCTGTCCGCAATGCGGCGGTGAAATCTTAAGTACCGAGAATGCTGCAACCGGATTCTGTAGTTTCTGTGGTGCTTCTACGATTCTTGACAGCCGGATTGCCAGGGAAAAACGTCCGGACTACATTGTTCCTTTCCAGATTACCAAGGAGGACTGCAAGAAGGCTTATGGCAAAATGATGCGCCATGCCATTTTTGCCCCTAAGGAACTGAAAGACCCACGCAATGTAGACAATTTCCGTGGGATTTATATGCCTTACTGGGTATATAACATTACCCACGAAGGTACAGTACAGCTGCCGGCTGAAAAAAGCCACCGGGAAGGTAACTATATTGTAACCGACCACTATAATCTGCTCTGCCAGACGGATGCCTATTATAAAGGTCTCTCTTATGATGCGTCTTCTTCTTTTTCGGATGTTATCAGCGAGAATATTGCTCCCTTTGATGTGCGCGGCATGAAAAGTTTTACTCCGTCCATTCTGTGTGGTTTCTATGCTGATACTGCCGATGTGGACAGCGATATTTATCTGGAGGACGCAAAAGCCATTGCCAATGAACAGACTTATTCCAAAGTCAAAAAAATACCTGCCTTCCAGGAATTTAATTTTATTTATCCGGAAACAAACCATTATATGAGTTATGCATTAAATACGGAATGCAAGGAAGCTGCCAGCGCCATGCTTCCGGTATGGTTCTTATCCTACCGTAACAAAGACCGCGTTGCCTACGCTACGGTCAATGGACAGACCGGAAAGGTTGCTGCTGATATCCCGGTAGATAGACGTAAATTTTTACTCGGTTCCTTTCTACTGGCTATCCCGGTTTTTCTGCTTTTAAATCTTTTCTTTACCATACGGCCTGCTTCAACCCTGATACTTTCTGCGGCACTGGCACTTTTTGCCTCCATTATTTATTTTGTGGAGCTGAGCGAAATCCATAGTCAGGAAACCTATGAGAATGACAGGGGATATCAGTCCAAACAGGGAAATGTCAAGAAAGAAGCCAACGTAAAAGTAAACTTAAAGCCCCATAAAAGCATGAAATCTAAATTCGAAAAAATAATTCCTTATCTGTTTTTAGGTGTATTTGCAATTCAGGTTCTAATGGGAATCTTTAGTTCCGGCGGTTTTTCATTTTCTAAAATTGTCATGCTTATTGTTATCGGCGGTGGGGTTCTGACTTCGCTGTTTGGATTTTCCCAGTTCAGCGAAACAACCACCCGTGGAAAAATTCCGGGATTCCTAGGAGCTTTAATTTCCATTGCTGCTGCTGGAATGATTACTTTCCTGCATCCGGTTTCCGACCTTTATTACTATGGTGGTGCAATTGTATCTTTTGCCGGTATTATTTTTACGCTTCTTAGCATTTTAAAGGAATACAATATGCTTACCATGCGGAAACTGCCGCAGTTTAACCGACAGGGAGGTGATGACCGTGCCTGATACATATAAGAAGAAATACAGCTCTTTTTCTGCAAAAATAATTCTTGGCTGCCTGCTTGCATGTTTCTTCCTCTTACTTAACGGAAGTATTACCTGCAAAGCCGAAACCAAGACCTATACCAATAAAAGCACCGGTTATCAGGTTATCGTTGAGGACGATGCCAACCTTTTAACAGACGAGGAAGAAACCACCCTTGGAAAAGAGATGGCTCCGATTACCACTTACGGAAGTGTTGCTTTTAAATCCATCGATTACAATCCTTACTATTCTACTGAGGATTATATCCGAAGCTATTACCGCGACACCTTCGGTTCCACCAGTGCAACCGTATTTCTCATTGATATGGACAATCGGAACATCTGGATTCACAGCAACGGAACCATTTATGAAACCATTACGAAAAGTTATGCCAACACTATCACCGATAATGTATACAAATATGCCTCTGATGGTGATTATTACACCTGTGCATTTACCGCTTTTGGTCAGATTAATACATTGCTCGAAGGGCGAAAAATTGCGCAGCCGATGAAATATATCAGTAATGCCTTTTTAGCAGTTATCATTGCTTTGTTGTTAAATTATTTTCTGGTACGTTCCTTCTCCCGTGCGAAGAGACCATCGAAAACAGATCTTTTAGGAAAGGTATTTACACAGTGCAATATTGTCAATCCAAATGTCCGTTTTATCCGGCAATCCCGTGTCTACAGTCCGCCTTCCAGCAGCGGCAGCGGTGGCAGCAGCGGTGGCAGCAGCGGTGGCGGCGGTGGCAGCAGCAGTGGCGGTGGCGGCGGTGGCGGCGGTCACAGCTTCTAATCCCAAGACCTGCCTTTTGCCGTTTCATACCGCTATTTCATAACCTGTAGAACCTGCCACCGGCAAATTCCTGCATATGTCCGGAAATAGCAAAAATCCCATGGAGAATATTTCTGTTTTCCATGGGATTCTTTTTGACGTTTTTTATATTAATATTTTTTATACTGCTTTCTTTTCTAAATTTTTCATGATATTTAATTCACGCAGTGCATAGAAAATGGCAACGACAGCTGCAGCTGCATCTGCGATTGGTCCTGCATACATTACTCCGTCGATTCCCATAAACAAAGGGAAAATAAGAATCAGCGGCAGCAAAAACAGCACCTGCCTGGTCAGCGATACTACAATACCAAGTCTGGCTTTTCCAATGGATGTAAAGAAACCAGAAGACATTGGCTGAATTCCATTGATAAATGTCATAAACATAAAAATTCTGAAATACCGCTCTGCAAACTGGAAATATTCTGCGCTTCCATCACCAAATACCGCCACCAGCTGATGTGGGAATATCTGAAATACAATAAAAAATGCAACACCTACCAGCATAGATATCTCAAAGGCACGCCAGAATGTTTTTCTTACTCTCTCGAAACTTCCCGCTCCATAATTAAAGCCCCAGATTGGCTGACAGCCCTGGGAAATTCCAATACAGATTGCCATAAATACCATATTTACTTTTGAGATAATTCCAACGCAGGCAAGGGGGATATCTGTTCCATATACAGACATTTCTCCGTAATGACGCAACGTATTATTCATGGTAATCTGCACGATTGCCATGGCTATCTGGTTGATGCAGGAAGCCATTCCCAATGCTGCAATCGCTTTCATATATTTTACCTTTGGGCGAAGCATGGAAAGCCGAAGTTCCATTTTACGGAATTTTACAAAATATATAATAACAAGCAGACCTGATACAAACTGTCCGATTACAGTCGCCCATGCGGCTCCTTTGATTCCCCAGTTAAATGTAAAAATAAATAACGGGTCTAAAATCGTGTTGATAATTGCACCCACAAGCATGCAGGTCATAGAATAGGTCGGACTTCTGTCCGCACGGATCAGATGCGTTCCGCCGGTTGTGGATACCAGAAACGGGATTCCTAAGGCTGTAATAAATGTATAATCCTGTGCATATGGCAGCACATCTGGTGTTACACCAAATAAATACAGCAGCGGATTTAAAAACAGCAATACGATTGCTGCAATTATCACTCCACAGATAAACAGAAGACCCAGTCCTGTTCCTGCAATCTTATTTGCTTCTTCTACATTTCCTTTTCCGGTCTCCAGATTATAATTGGATGCACTTCCGATTCCAAGTAACAATGCCGTTGCCGTGCAGATAATGGATACCGGAAATGCAATATTTGTTGCGGCATTTCCAAGCATGCCAACGCCCTGTCCGATAAATATCTGATCTACTATATTATAAAGGGAACTTACCAGCATGCTGATGATTGCCGGTATTGCAAAGCGGGCAATCAGTTTCCCTATTTTTTCTTCCGCCAGCGGATTCTTCGTAGTTTCTACTGTGTGTTCCATCACGGTCTCCTTTCTTTCTCCGGCGAGGGGGAAAGACAATAAGTTAAAAGAAATATCCTTGGTATTCATAGCTTGTCTGACCTGACCATAAAATACCACAGTTCTATTACATATGTTTTTCTTTCTGCTATGAAAACCGTCTTTTTCATGTTTGACAGTAATACTGCACCGTTCGCTGAAATGCGGATGCATTTCAAGGACTGTTAGGGGCACTTGGAATTTCGTCTGGCAACAGGCAACGCTGGTACAGGGATGTACCAGCGAGGCACAGATGAACATGGATGTGAATTTGTGCCGGTTGCCAGACAAAGCAGGCTGTAAATCGAAATTCCTAGTGCCCCTTGCAGGACTTATGTGGCATCCGTATCCAGCGGACAGTACAGTATTCCAGTCAAAGCAGGCAAAAGACAGTTTACAATCAAGAAAAACATATGTGTAAGAACTGTAGGCATTTTAGGTCAAAGCCAGTCAATCTCTAAATACCAATGATATTTATTGTATCTTATAAGCTTTCCCCATCGCCTGCATAAAGCATTTCATACCGAACGATTGTAACACCCATTTTCTCCGAAGTCAAACCAGCGGTGGAAGAGATTTCATAGAACATAGAATGTGCCTTGGCACATTCTCGCGCCTGCGGCGGTCGCTTGCGACATCTACCTTATACGCCGCAGTGCGCATCCTCGCGGAGCGTTTCTTACTTTACAGGAAAGCAATTTCCTGTAAAGTGAAAAATATGTCTTTTGCAACCATACCCAAAGAATGGTATACTTAGCATAGATATGGAGGTCGTATGATACAGACAGATAAATTGGTACAATTCTATTGTGCCCAGTATAAAACCTTTGCGAAAAAGAAGCATAAAAAAACGATACCGGAAACAGGTCCTTATCCGAAGCGGATGCAGCGGCTTTCCAAGGAACTGCTGGCTATCCATTCTCCGAAGATAAAACAACCGCAGCTGGAGAATTATCACCGTCAGCTCCGTAATCTTTCCTATTTTGTTTATCGGGATGCCAATCCCATTTATATTATGCAGTTTGAGACTTATCTTGTTGCTGAGCTGGTCCGTCTTGATATCAGTTCCCTGCGGGACGAGGAACCGGAATTAATTACAGAGCGTTTCTTAAACTTTTTATATCAGGAAATGCCCCTTGCAATCTGCCGGCGCACCTTAAAGGATTTGTGCCATCAGTATGGACAATTTGGAATGCGTCATCAGATTGTCGGGATGGTTCCGTTGAAACCGGAAACAGAATTTCCACAGACCAGAGGCATGCAGCGGCATTTTATCCTGCATGTTGGTCCTACCAACTGTGGCAAAACTTATCACGCATTAGAGCGTTTAAAAGAGGCTTCGTGCGGAGTCTATCTTGGTCCTTTGCGTCTTCTGGCGCTGGAAATCTATGAGAAAATGAAAGATGCCGGCATTGCCTGTACAATGCTTACCGGAGAAGAATGCATTCCGGAGGAAAACAGCCGGATTACTTCTTCTACCATTGAAATGTTAGACATGGAACAACACTATGATATTGCCGTTATTGATGAAGCACAGATGATTGCAGACCGTGACCGTGGGCACTCCTGGACCCGCGCTATTCTGGGGGTAAAAGCAGATGAAATCCATATCTGCATGAGTCCTGCTGCCGAGGAAGTTGTTACCCACCTCATAGCCCTTTGCGATGACACCTTTGAGGTTCGCCACTATGAACGGAAAACTGCACTGGTCTGTGAGCAAGAGGCATTTGTTTTTCCGGATGATGTCACAGAAGGTGATGCACTAATCACTTTTACCAAGCGTGCTGTCTTAGACATTGCCGGACGATTAGAACGTGAGGGAATTCGTGCCAGTGTCATCTACGGCAGTCTTCCACCGGAAATCCGCAGAAGACAGATTCGTCTTTTCTTAAGCCACGAAACAAAAGTAGTGGTTTCCACCGATGCCATCGGTATGGGACTGAATCTTCCGGTACGAAGAATTGTTTTTATCCAGACAGAAAAGTATGACGGCATTTCCACCCGCCCGCTTAATATTCCGGAGATACGGCAGATTGCCGGACGTGCCGGACGGTTTGGCATGTATGACACCGGTTATGTCAATGCCATGGGCGAGGATGCCAGAAATTATATTGCCAAACGTTTTGACCAGCCGGAACCGGTTATTAAGAAGGTAAGCCTTGGTTTCCCACATGTCCTTTTAGATATGGACGAGCCATTAAATGCCATTTTAAAAATATGGAAATCCGTAGAGCCCTCTGCTCCTTTTGAGAAAATCAGCATTGACGAAATTCTCTTTCTATATGATAAGGCATATAAAGCCCGTAAAGAAATCGATGGGTTTGAGGATAAACATACCCTCTACCGGATGCTGACCTGCTCCATTGATATCAAAAACCGGGATATCGTTGATTTGTGGCTCTATTACTGTAAAACCTATACTGCTGATGTCTCCCTTCATTTTCCATCACTGATTATGTGTAATGACAAGGGACTGATGCGTTACGAAACTTTTTATAAAATGCTGGACTTGTACCATCAGTTTTCCACCAGAATGGGAAAAATTTCTGATAGCGAACGATTAAACCGGGAACGGGAAAAGACAGAAGATACAATTATGAAGCTTCTTACCAAAGATAAGAAGGATTATATCCGCACCTGTAAATACTGCGGCGTAACGCTGCCGGTAGGTTATCCGTTCCGGGTCTGTGAGAAGTGTTATGGACACAGTCCCTATAAAAAAATCTGATAACAGGAGGTAATCATTATGTTTCTTTCCATTGAGTCCAAACATCCAAAATTTTATCAGGTCTTCCGGATTTTCATCGTATTTTTTGCATCGATTCTGTATGCATGGAACCTGCGTTGTTTTGCGAAAACTGCCGGATTATTTCCGGGCGGCTTTGCCGGAGTATCCCTGCTCTTGCAGGAAATCGGACTGACCTTTTTCCATATTGATATTCCATATACCTTTTTCAACGTGGCTTTAAATATTTTCCCAATCTATATCGGTTTCCGGTTCCTTGGGAAAAAATTTACCTGGTACTCGATTCTTACGATTTTCTTATCCAGTATTTTCGTAGACCTGCTGCCGGCTTATGTATTTACACAGGATGTTCTTTTAATCAGTGTGTTCGGTGGTCTTTTAAACGGATTTGCCATCTGCCTGTGCTTAAACGTTGGAACTACTACCGGTGGAACCGATTTTATCAGTATTTATCTTTCTTCCCAGAAGGGAATTGATGCATGGAATTATATTCTCCTTGGCAATGTCATTATCCTTGCCATTGCAGGTGCTCTCTTTGGCTGGTCTATTGCACTTTATTCCATTATTTACCAGTTCTGCAGCACACAGGTAATTCAGATGCTTTATAAGCGTTACAAGAAAGAGACTCTGTTTATTATTTCTGATAAATCCAATGAAATTTATCATGCGATCCGGGAAACCACCAACCACGATGCCACCCTCTTTCAGGGCATTGGCTGTTATGAAGAAAAAGAAAAGACGCTTATCTACTCCGTCATTAATACGGAGGCTAAGCGCCAGTTAATTCCTATGATACGTTCCATCGACCCACACGCATTTATCAATATTGTAAAGACGGAGGAATTGGAAGGCCGGTTTCACAATACTCCAAATGATTAATGCATCATCTGGTATACAAAACTACTTTTCCTGATACCGGTCATAAATTTTCTCCGGTGTCATCAACGAAACTTCATCAATGAAAACATTTCGGAATGTCATGGTACCGCCCTGACATTCCTTTGTTTTTTCTGCGGCTGCCTCGCCGCACAATCCAATAAAACTGCAGCAGGCTGCTGCCGCTTCTATGGTTGCTTCTGTTCCAAGAAATGCACCCAGCATAACCGATGACATACAACCGCTTCCGGTAATATGCGCCATCATTTCATGGCCTCTTCTGCATTCAAAGACTTCTACGCCATCCGTAATCACATCCACTGCACCGGATGCAATCAGTATGGTCTTCTGTACCTTCGCATATTGTTTCATGCTTTCCACATCAACAGACTTATCCGATGCATCCACACCGGTTACGGTATTGCAGTCCTTTAACAGTGCACGAATCTCAGAATAATTTCCCCGAATGCAGGTCGGGTGAATTTCTTTTATCAAAGTCTGGCATTTCATCCGCCGGTAAGTAGAACCGGAAATTCCTACCGGGTCTAATACAATGGCATGTCCCATTTCATCCGCTTTCTTTCCGGCTTTTTCCATAGCTTCAAAATCCGCAATAGCTCCAAGATTGCAGACTAAGGCTGCTGCCCCTTCTGTTATCTCTTCCACTTCCAGCGGATGATGTGCCATGGTCGGAGATGCGCCTGCTGCCAGCAGAATATTGGCACAGTCATTGACGGTCACCGCATTGGTTATACAGTGAATGACCGGACGTTTCTTTTTTATCTCATGATGCAGTTCTGCAATTTTTCCGGCTTCTAATTCCATATTCTAGTTCTCCAGACTGTCTTTCATTTTTGCTAACATTCCTGATTTCTTTAAAGGAATGGTAATAATCATTGCAATAATGGTTCCGCCACAGGTACTGATTAAAAATGGTACTACAAAAGTAAATAATGCAGCTGCTGTATTTCCCATTACCAGATAAGCAACCGGATAAGAAAGCATTCCACCGATAATTCCGGTTCCTACTACCTCACCGATATATGCAAATGGGAGTTTCTTTCCATATTTATAAAGGAGTCCGCCAAGAAGTGCTCCACACATACTTCCCGGGAATGCCAGTGGGCTTCCCAGTGCTAAAAGGTTACGGATTAAGGATGCAATAAATGCCTGGGCAAGTCCCCACCAAGGTCCTACCAGAACAGCACACAGTACGTTTACAAGATGCTGTACCGGGGCACATTTTGAGCCGAATACCGGAAATGAAAACAGGCTTCCTACGACTGCGATTGCTGCAAAAATTGCTGTTACGGTTAATTTCTTTAAGTTTGATTTGTGATTCATTTTGTCCTCTCTTCTGTTCCCATCCGAGAGGACGGGAACCTCTTAGTTTTTCTTTACTGCTTCTGCAACTTTTTCCACAATCACGCAGAGAATGACGGTAACCACCATATCCGGAAGTGTATTTCCAACCGGAGTATCAATGTGCATCAGCACACGGTAAAGCACAAATCCGATAAGCCAGACACCAAGATTACGCCACTGAAATGCCATGTCTTTTGCATTGGCTTTCTTTAAAATAAAGTAATCTGCAATCTGTACGGCAATCATCGGAGCAAAGACAGAACCGATAAGATATAAGAAATTTGTAATGTTATCCATTGGATATACAATTGCTGCAACAGTTCCGATTACCGTTACAATAATTGCTGCCCATTTCTCATTGATTTTCTCAGAAATGGATACACTGGAAACACCTGCAGAATAAGCATCCAAGAAAGTCGTTGTTACTGTTGAGAAAATGATAATCACAAGTCCTACGATACCAAATCCGGTCTTTAACATAATCTGTGCAATATCATATTCACCGGTAATAAGTGCTGCACCCATACCAATGACATACATGAAAATACTGACCAGACTGTATACAACAACGCTGACTGCGGTTGCTGCAAATGGTTTTTCTGCTTCTCTTGTATAATCACTGATTAATGGCAGCCAGGAAAGTGGCATTGCTACCGCAAGCTCTACGGCTGCGCCAAAGGTAAGGCTTCCATCATCCACAATTGCCGGAATGGCTCCATTTCCAATAAAAATCACTTTAAACAATACCAGTGACAGGATAAATAATGCAGTCATTGCAACGGTATTGAGCTTTCCAAGATTGGTAAGTCCAATCAGGATCCAAAGGATAATGAGGACTCCGATAATAGCTGCCCAGAACCAGTTTGCTACTGAAATGACACCATTGGCTGCCAGTGCGCCATCATAAATCATTATGGCTGTCCATCCTACCAGCTGCAATACATTCAACGCTGCAAAAAGAAGGCTTCCCTTCTCTCCAAAGCTCATTTTTACGGTTTCCATGGCACTTCTTCGTTCTCTTGCACCAATCATCCCTGCTGCAAACATCATCAGTCCACCGATTAAGTGTCCCAATAAGATAGCTGCCATGGCTTTGCCAAATCCAAGTGGTGCAAAATAAGTTCCGGTTAAAATTTCAGCTATGGATACACCGGCTCCAAACCAGATTAATCCGTTACTGAATACAGATGTCTTCTTCTCATTCATTGGTATATTCTCCTTCTATTGCAAATGCGTGATTCATCGGGCCGCTTCCCTTTCCAAGGTCTAACATGGCTGCCAGTGCGCCGGATATGTAATTCTTTGCATACTGCACGGATGTTTCCAGACCGCGTCCCTTGGCAAGATTAGATGCTATGGCAGATGATAAGGTACAACCGGTTCCATGGGTGTTTGGATTATCAATTCTCTTTCCGTGGAACCATACAGGCTCTTTTTCCTTCTGCCAGAGCAAATCATTGGCATCATTTAACTGATGTCCTCCTTTTAACAGCACGGCACAACCGAAGGTTTTACAAATGATTTCTGCTGCTTTTTCCATATCTGCTTCTGTCTTTATCTCCATACCGGAAAGCACTTCCGCTTCCGGGATATTTGGGGTTATAACAGTTGCCAGAGGCAATAATTTAGTTTTCAATGTACCGATAGCGTCATCGCTGATGAGCTTTGCTCCGCTGGTCGCTACCATAACAGGATCCACGACTATATTTTTTGCGTGGTACGCTGTCAGTTTGTCCGCAATTGTCTCTATCAGAGCACTGGAAGAGACCATTCCGGTCTTCACTGCATCCGGATATATATCCGTAAAAATACGATCCAGCTCCTCTGCCAAAAATTCTGGAGTTACCTCCATAATGTCTGTTACGCCGGTTGTATTCTGGGCAGTAAGTGCCGTGATCGCACTCATGGCGTATACGCCATTGGCGGTCATCGTCTTAATATCTGCCTGGATGCCGGCGCCTCCACTGGAATCACTTCCAGCGATTGTTAATGCTGTGTTCATACATTTGTCTCCTTTGCATTAATTTTGTATAGCGACCTAAGGTGGTGCCCCCAATCTGCCGCTGTGGTTTGTTATTACATTGCAGGCGATGATATATCTTACTATATTTCCAATGAGCAATCCCGCTGCCCTTGCATACCTTCTTTGTCTTTCAGGGTCACTAGAATTTCCCATAAGTATATCTTTTTTCCGGCAAACGGCGAAAAGTTGCATCCATGCTCCATTCCGCCTCGCCGGCACATCCATGATGCCGGCGTTGCCTGTTGAATAGGGGAAATCCAAGTGTCCCAGGAAAGACAAAGAAATGGTATTCCAAGGACAGCGTGTTTCCTCATTCAAAATAAGACTCATCTTATCATCATCTGCACTTTATATAAGTAAGACTTTTTTATGTCCTATCTTATTCATGATTTTTTACTACCATATTTACTTTTTGCAACAGTTCTTTCGTTCCCTCTTCGATGTCTTCACATGCGAAGATTCCACTTACAACTGCTGCTCCTGCAATTTCGCATCCTTTTAATTTCAGGATGTTATCGTGGTTGATGCCGCCAATTGCGACTACGGGGATGGTGACGCTCTGACAGATTTCCTGCAGCAGGGTTAGTTCCATCGGCTTTGCATCAGTCTTGGTGCTGCTGCCAAATACGGCTCCGCTTCCTAAGTAATCTGCACCGGCTTTTTCTGCTGCCTGTGCCTGTTCTATTGTTTTCGCAGTCACTCCGATGATTTTATCTGTTCCAAGAATTTCTCTTGCACGGGTCAGCTCCATATCGGACTGTCCCACATGCACGCCATCGGCTCCTATCCTTTCTGCCAGTTCCACATTATCATTGATGATCAATGGTACCCTATAACGGTGGCAGAGTTCCAAAAGGCTTCTGCCTTCTGCTTCAAATTCCGGCTCAGATAATTCTTTTTCCCGAAGCTGCACTAAAGTAACTCCGCCCTTCAATGCTTTTTCCACCTGCTCATATAAGGTCTCTCCCTTAAGCCAGCTACGGTCGGTAATGGCATAAAGAAGAAGCTGTTCTCTTGTAATATTCATATGTGATTTCTCCTCACTACCTGCAAAAACAAAAGTGCAGGACCTCTGTAAAAAAGATTCCTGCACACTAAGTAATCACACCTGCGTTTCGTTATCTCCCTACGTTGGCATTATCCAAATCAGGTTCTGGGTTAAAGCTTCTGCTTACTCTCAGCCCGCCTATGCGAGCACCCCGTTTTTCAACGATTTTCATTATACACATTCCCCATAAAAAAGCAAGCTATGTTTTCCATAAAATACCTTGAAAACCACAAAAAAATGGCTTAGAATTAGTTTAGCTTATTATATCATTGTACGAAAGAGAAGGATTAAGAATATCTATGAATTATGATGAAAATGTTTTTAAAGCCAAGGCCAATATCAAAGCCCGCAGAATCTGGCTTGTATTTTCCCTGCTGCTGACCGCTAACTATGGTGCCGATATGTCCAACGGTCTCTATCCATCGAAGCAGTATCTCTATTTTGTTCTGCTCTGCTGGATTCCATTTTTTATTGGAGAATTATTTCTAAAAATCAAAGGCAAAACTACTGACATCTATCGCTATATACTGGTGCTTGGTTATGGTATCTTTTATACTTATCTTTTATGTACCACAGCATCCCCAATTGCATTTACCTACATTCTGCCGGTAACCAGTCTTTTAATTATTTTTAAAGACCGGAAATTCATGCTGCAGTGCGGTATTGCAAATACTATCAGCGTAGTGATCAGTATTATTTACCGCTATATGGTATTAAGCTGCACCACTGCTACTGATGTAAAGAATTATCAGCTGCAGATATCCTGCCTGATTCTATGCTATATCTGTTATATCATGTCCATCCGCCATTTAAATGAGGCTGACGGTGCACTGACAGACAGTATCAAGGATGATTTACATCGTGTGGTAAATACCGTAGAAAAGGTGAAAACTGCCAGCAATAACGTTATGGACGGTATCACCGTTGTCCGGGAACTGGCTAATGAAAATAAACACGGTTCTGACGTTGTCTTAAAAGGAATGAACAATCTGACCAACAACAATCAGGAATTACAGAACCGTACGACTTCTTCCCTTGATATGACTACCGATATCAATTCCCAGGTTGAGCATGTTGTATCCATGATTCACGAAATGGTATCTTTGACGGATGAATCCATTCACCATGCACAGATTAGTTCTGCTGACTTAGAGGGTCTGGTTACAACTGCCGGCACTATGTCAAAGCTTTCCAGCGAAGTAGAACAGGTTCTTACGGAATTTACTTCTGAATTTGAAAAAGTAAAATCAGAAACCGGAACCATTGATAATATTTCCGGTCAGACAAACCTCCTTGCCTTAAATGCTTCCATCGAAGCTGCAAGAGCCGGAGAAGCAGGAAAAGGATTTGCTGTTGTTGCTGAAGAAATCCGTACCTTGAGCACTGAAACCAAGGCTTCATCCAAACAGATCCAGGATGCGCTGATGCGTTTGGATGAAATCTCCGGCAAGATGACAAAATCCATTGAAGAGACCTTAAAACTTATTCAGCTTACTCTTGAGAAAGTCACACTGACCGGCAAAAACGTAAATAAAATTACCGCTGACTCATCTCAGATGGGTGAGCATATACAGGTCATTGACAATGCAATCAAAGAAGTGGAAACATCAAACCGACAGTTAGTAGAAAACATGAAGTATATTTCTGAAATTGTCGATACCATGACACTCTGCATTCATGATTCCGATGATATCAGTCAGCGTATGGTAAGTAAATATGATGAAAGTGCTAACAATATTAACAGCATAGAAAATGAAATCCAGGCGTTGATGTGCAAGCTTGGAATCGGCGGCTTCATGGGTATTGAAGATATCAATCCTGGTATGAAAGCAACCATCCGCCTGACGGAAAACCCTGACCATGATTTCCATGGTGAAGTTCTGAAACAGTATTCCAACCAGATTATACTTTCCCTGGAAGAAAAGCTTTCTCTTCGTAACAACAAATCCTGTTCCATCCAGATTACTGTTGGAAATGTACTATACTGCTGGGATAATGCTTCCATCCATGTAGATAAAATAACCTCTGATTTCGTCGTAGAAATCACCGGCAGTCCAAATATTTTAAACAGACGGAAATATCCTCGTGCCGACCTTTCCAATTTCTGTAATATTACAGTTAAGAACACCGGAGAAACCTTCCATGGACGTATGGAAAATATCAGTGCCAACGGATTTGCTTTCCTTTGCGATGCACCGTTCTTTGCAGATAGCAAAGGGACTGATATTCTCTTAAATATCCTTTCCTTTGATTTACCGGATCAGGCTGCTTTGGAAGGTCATATTATCCGAAGTTCCGACGACGAAGGCATGTATATCGTCGGCTGCCAGATGCCGGAAGACAATATGGCAATTAAAGATTATGTAGAACAGTTGCTAGGATAAAACTATTTCAAGTAATTTTTTAAGATATCGCTGCTTGCGAAAGAAGAAAACTCATAGCAGATTCCGTTTGGAATTTACTATGAGTTTTCTTTTTGGTCTGTATTTTGTATTTGTAATCCCCGGCTTTATTTTCCTGCTTCATTTAATGCTGCAGGATAAATGCTTCAATTTCCGATAAATCTTTGGAAATCAGCAGACGGTTAAAATCTTCTTTTGCTGCAAAGCCTGAGCTCTGCATTTCTTCGAAAAATGCTTTCAGTGGCTGATAGAAGCCATCAATATCATAAAGAATGCATGGATTCTCATTGATGTGAAGACGCTGCAGGGATATGATATCCGATAACTCGTCTAAGGTTCCCGGACCACCCGGCAGTGCGATGTAAGCATCTGCTAACTCTATCATTTTCGCTTTCCGCTCCGCCATATCTTTCGTATCTATGTACTCTGTCAAAAACTGGTGTCTGCGGTTTTGGATGGATTCCACCTGTGGCAGTACACCGATAACTTTTCCACCATTGGATAATACGGAATTGGCTATGGTTCCCATCAATCCGCCCCGGGCTCCACCGTATACCAGTGTGTGTCCGTTCTCTGCAATCCACATGCCAAGGGTTACTGCACCGATGGTATATGCTTCCTTACTTCCTGCGGATGAACCGCAATATACTGCTATATTCATATGCTCTCCTCTGCTACTTTTCCTGACGTTCTACTTCCATATTTTTAGGCAATACAAGATTTAAAATAATGGCAGTAAGGAATACAACTGCTACACAGTTTTCTGCAAAGATAGAACGGATAATGCCTGGGAAGATTGCAAATAAATCCGGCAGCTGAGTAAAGCCTAATCCGATACTTAAGGACAGTGCCGATATGGTAATATTTCTCTGGGAAAATCCACATTTTCCAATCATCTGCAGTCCACTGATTACAATAGTTCCGAACATCATAATTGTACATCCGCCCAGAACTGCACTTGGCAGTGTGGCAAGTACTGCGCCCACTACCGGAAAAATTCCTGCCAGAATCATAATTATAGCTCCTGTTGCAATGACAAAACGGTTTACAACCTTGGTCATGGCAACCAGACCTACGTTCTGGCTGAAGGATGTAATCGGCATACAGCCAAATACCGAAGATAATGCACTGACAAATCCGTCACAGGCAAGCGAGCCCGCAGTTTCTTTTGTAGTAACGTCACGGTTTAAGCCGGATGATGCCAGTGCCGAAGTATCTCCGATTGTCTCGGTTGCCGATACTAAAAATATCAGAACAAATGCGATAATGGCATCTGCATGAAATTCCATTTTAAATGGCATCAGATGTGGCAGCGCCAGAAGACTTGTATCGGAAAGTGCAGAAAAATCAACTACCCCCATACACAGTGCCACAATATAACCTACAATCAGTCCAAACAGTACGGATAACTGTTTGAAATAGGATTTTGCTACAATATTAAATGCGATACAGCATACCAGTGTCACAGTTCCAAGTATCCAGTTGGTTGCAGATCCGAAATCTGCACTGCTGCTGCCACCACCAAAGGAATCTGCGCCTACTTCAAGCAGGGAAAATCCAATTGCTGTTACAACGGTAGCTGCTACAATCGGTGTTACCAGTTTCATCCAGTATTTGGATAAAAGTCCAAGGACACCTTCTACGATACCTCCAACAAGAACCGCTCCCATGATTGCTCCATAGCCATACTGTCCGCCAATGACACAGGCAATGGATACAAAGGTAAAGGAAATTCCCATGACAATCGGAAGTCTCGAACCGATTCTCCAGATTGGGAATAACTGAATCAATGTTCCGATTCCAGCAATCATCATTGCACTCTGAATAATCATTGCCGTATTCTTTGCATCCATTCCGCAGGCCCCTGCCACAATCAGAATCGGTGCAATATTGGCTACAAACATAGCTAAAATATGCTGCAAGCCAAATGGAATTGCATTTAAAACCGGCACTTTGCCATCCAGCGCATAAATATTATCTACGCTGGCTTTCTGACCTGCTGCCATACCATCTTTTGTGTTTTTTCTTTCTGAAAAACTCATTTTCTTTTTTCCTCCGTTATCTATTTCCGCAATAGCATACTCGCTATCTTTTTTATCTTATGACGGAATAAAGGGGAGGTCAACTGCTTTTTACAATTTCCAGCCTGCTGCCTGAAGCTGTGTCTTTGCCATATGCCGGTAAACGCCATCCTTTGCTGTAAGTTCTTCCGGCACATCCTCTTCGGCTACCACTCCATCTTTTAATACCACAATCTTATCTGCATCTGCCACTGTACGCATACGATGTGCAATAATCATAACCGTCTTATCCTGAATCAGCCGGGACAGTGCCTCCTGAATCAGTGTTTCATTATCTACGTCCAAGGATGCAGTTGCTTCATCTAAGAAAATAATTGGTGCATTCTTTAAAAATGCTCTTGCAATGGAAATTCTCTGACGTTCTCCGCCGGATAATTCAGAACCGTTTTCCCCAATCATGGTATGCCAGCCCTCTGGCAGTTTATCTGCAAATTCATCACAGTGTGCCAATTTTGCTGCCGCAATGACTTCCTTGTCTGTTGCATCGGAACGTCCAATACGGATATTTTCCATAATCGTATTGTTAAAAAGTGTAACATCCTGAAAGACAATGGAATAAAGAGACATCAGTGTTTCCGGGTCAATCTTTGAAATGTCCATGCCGCCTACCGTAATCGTTCCCTTATCGATATCCCAGAATCTTGAGGCAAGTCTTGAGACCGTGGTCTTACCGCCGCCGGATGGTCCGATTAATGCTGTGACTTCGCCCTGTTTTGCAGTAAAAGTAACATCTTTCAGCACACTCTCCTTACTGTCATAGGAAAATCCCACATGGGAAAATGCAATATCATATCCATCATATTTCATCTCGTTGCTTCCACTCTGTACCGGATGGGATAAGATTTCGTCCAGCCGCTCGCACTGCACATCCACACTGATTATGGCGGCAAGGTTCTGCAGGGAAATCTGCATCGGGTCATAAAGTCTTGATACCAGTAATAAGAACATAAAGAAAGTCAGTAAATCAATACTTCCTTTCGAAAGTAAGATTCCGCCAACCAGTGCCACCGTTGCAATTCCAAGCTTTAAAATCATCTGGGCACCGGATACAAAGACAGCATTTCCAAGTTCTGCCGCCACTGCATGTTTTTCTACCGCTTTAATCTTCTTCTCAAGTCCAGCCATATAATTTTCCTGCGCATCATTTGCCCGTAAATCCCGGACCGTCTCCAAGCATTCCTGAATACCATCTGCGCAGGCCATTTTCAGTTTCATCTGTTTTCTGCTAAGATATCTTAAAAATTTTCCGGCACTCAGCACAATGAGGAATGATACCGGAAGTACCCACAGTGCAGCCAGTGCCATCCGCCAGTCAAAAAAGAAGAAGCTGACAGCAATCATTGCGGTGGAAACACAAGCTCCAAAAAGCTCCGGAATATAGTGGGAGGATGCCATTTCTATCGTGGCACAGTCCGCCATAATGGTGCTGGTCAAATCGGATAAATCCTTTTTGCCAAAGAAAGATAATGGAATCTTTCTTAATTTTTCTGCCAGCGTAATTCTTCGCACACCACTTTCCACATAGGTGGCAAGGAAGGTACAGTTATACTGGATATACGTTGTCACTGCAATCAGAACCAGACAGAGAATACTTCCCACAAGGTAGAACACGCCTCTGCCGCTTAAGTTATCATTCAGATAATCCTCCACCAGAAAATACAGCAGTCCCACCGGAAACATCAACACAATATTGGAAACGGTTGCTGTCAGAAATGCCTTTATCATGTCATTTGTGCCCTGCTCTGATAGTGCATATTTATGTTGTAATTTTTCTTTCCAGCTCATGCTACGCACCTACCTTCCACTGTACCGATTTGTTGTATTCTTCCCACATATGGGCATATACACCATTTTTCTGAAGTAACGTCTCATGGGTCCCCTCTTCTGCAATACTGCCATCCTTTAAAACGCAAATCCGGTCTGCGTCTACAATAGAGGACAGACGATGGGCAATCATAATTACGGTCTTGCCCTTAGACAGTCTGGAAAACGCTTCCTGCACCTTTGCTTCATTATCCGGGTCTGCAAAGGCTGTTGCTTCATCCAAAATCAGAATCGGTGCATTCTTTAACATGGCTCTTGCAATGGAAAGCCGCTGGGCTTCTCCACCGGATACATAGGTTCCGCTACTTCCGATTACTGTATCAATTCCATCCGGAAGCTTCGCAATAATATCTTCACACTGGGCTTCCTTTAACGCCTGCATGACTTCTTCTCTGGTTGCCTCCTTCTTTCCCATGCGGACATTTTCCAAAATGGAAGTTTTTAATAATTTGCTGTCCTGAAATACAAAAGACACCATATCCATTAACTGCCTGGAAGAAATTTCCTTCACATCCTTATTTCCAATCAGGATGCGCCCTTCCGTAGTATCAAAGAATCGTGCCACAAGGCTTGCCAGCGTCGTCTTTCCGCCGCCGGACGGTCCTACAAATGCCACATGCTCGCCTTCTTTGATGACAAGATTAATCTGATGCAGTGCATCTCTTCCGGCATCTTCATAACGGAAGGATACATTTTCAAAGGTAATGGAGTTGTTCTCCGGCTCCTGTGCATGGGCGGTTTCCGGTAACGGTTTCTTTTCTAAAATACTTTCGATACGGGAAATTGCATCTGCTACAATCAGCTGATTTTCACTGGAATACATAATTTTATTCATGGTCACAGTGATAATCGGCGTAATGATAATATAGAACAAAAGATTCAATAAAAAGGTATTATCTCCTCCTTTTCCGGCAAAAAAATATGTTGCTGCAATCAGCACTGCAAATACCGCATTGATTGCTGTTGTATAGCCCGTCATCGGTGCCCGCATTTCCTTCGTGTACGCAATCGTCCATTTTTCATATTTCCTGATAGAGGTCTGAAAGCGTTTGAATGAAAATACCGACTGTCCGAAAGTCTTTACTACCGGGATTCCACGGACATATTCCACTGCTTCGCTGGACATTTCGTCCAATGCATTCTGATATTCTTCCATCTTATCTTTCATACGCTGTCCGGTCATGGTTCCCATAATCAAAAATGCTGCCACCACAGGAATCAGACTCAAAAGACCAAGCCGGAAATCAAATACCATAAGCAATACCAAAAGACCTGCCGGTGTTGCGATGGCTCCTGCCTGATCCGGTAACTGGTGCGCCAGATAGGTCTCTGTTGCTGTGCTGGATTCATTGACGATTTTACGGATTTTGCCGGTTCCGTCTTTATCTAAAAATCCCATTGGCAGTGTCAGGATATGCCGCATCAGGCTGGTGCGGATATTTGCCTGGACGCGGAATGCTGCCAGATGGGAACACATCAGCGCGCACACATAAACCATCATGGATAAAATGGCAAATCCAACAGCTGCCCAGCCATATTCTTTTAAATGAGCTGCTTTGCCAAAATCCGGTGCCACAGAAAGTACTTCTTTCATAATTCTCCAGATGTAATAAAATGGTACCAAAGCCAGCCATGCGCTGATTACCGATAAAATCCAGGATGCTATGGTCAGATAGCGGAATTTACCGGCATAGGCAAAAAGCTTTGATAAGGAACTTTCCTTTTTCACTTTTTCTTCTCCTCCTTTAAAAATAATTGATTCTTTCTTCTTATTGAAACGAAAACTGTTTTAAAAACTGCTCCCGGTGTGCTGCTGCCACATATTTTCACAGCCAAGTGCCACCTCACTGTTGGTATTCAGGCAGAAGAACTGACTTTTGGGATTCTGGAATGCACCTTTTTGATATTTCCATCGTACAGTGTATCTAATGTAAATTAGTTTTGACTAACCTGTGTTTTTAAGAAAAGACTGCTTCCTGCTGTTACAAGATAAGCAGTCTTACTATCTTTTACACTTCGAATTTTAAAATGGTATTCCAGCCTGCATAGTTGAATTTTTCCAACATATGTATGTATTTCCGAGCTGTCTCCTTCTCCATCTTGTGGCGGACAACTTCAAACATGCTGTCAAATAATGCTCTGGTCATGATATGGATGAACTCTTCCGTCACTTCATTTCCATCTTCATTCTGAAAATGAATAACCTCCATGAACTTGTAGGTATATTCTGTCTCTACTTCTGCCAACTGTTCTACAAAATTCTGGAACTTCGTTCCATAGGACGCCTCTAATAACAGCTGAAATGCGGTAAAATTATCATAGATGTAATCCAGCATTTCATCCATTCCGGATATTACATAGTCATCCATTTCTTTCGGCTGCCGCTCCGGCTCTACTGCATGAAATTCTTCCTGCGTCTTCACAAAAAGATTCATCATATACTCTGCCACCGGTCCTACAATTGCTACAAACAGCCCTTCTTTGTCTTTAAATCTGGAATAAATAGAACCTGTGGTTGTTCCCGCTTTCGCCGCAATGGTGCGAAGCGATGCATCGGAATAACCCTTTTCTAAAAATTCTTCCGTTGCGCAGGAAAGTATTCTTTCCGATACGCCTTCGATTGGTTTAGTCACTGATGCCTCCGTTTCATTTATAACAGTGTTATATAACACTGTTATAAATATAATAAGTTTTGGGTGAGATGTCAAGGGGTTTTTCGTTACCTTACACTCTTAAAATACTGTATCAGTATATTCTTAATGTAATTATACCTTCTAGCATAAGAATTTTCCACCCGGATTAACTCAAATCCATGTGACCGGCAAATTGCATTTTTCTTCTCGTCTCTCGCCCGTACAATGGCATTTTCTTTATGTTCTTTTCCGTCTAACTCAATGGCGAGTATCGGCATGTCCTGTCCCCGGTATCCTTTTTCATATACCACAAAGTCAAATCTTCCGGTATAAAAAAGGTCGTCATAGGATTCATTTTCCTGAAATACGTGTGCAATGCTGACTTCTCTCTGCACAACGCAGCGGTTATTTGTATTCAGCACATTATCTAGTGCATGATTTAATGTGGTTAAAAATGCAGCCTCTGTCTGCGTGCTGTACGGCTTGATTCCCAATGCCCTGGAAGAGGTCTCTCTTGCTGTCACCTGCGCCTCACCGTTGGTCTGGACATAATCTACCAGTTCATAAATATCATCATCCCCAGCGGAATGCAGACGCTTCAGTTCCTTGATATCCGACAATATTACCAACTGGTCTTTTGCCCGGGAGGTTGCCACATTAATCAGTTCTTTATTATTTTTCAGCCAGTCATAAGTTCCCTGATAAGTCTGCTGGGTGATTGCCAGCGAAAAAAGCACAACATCTTTTTCATCTCCCTGAAATGCATGAACCGTTCCGCAGGGAATATTTTCCATCCCATTGTCTTTCAACGCCTTGTTAATCAGCTCTTTCTGATTGGTAAACGGAGTAATGATACCAATACTCTTATCCGGATGTTCTTTGATAAACGAAATAATCTCTTCCACTTCCTGCGGCGCTGTATTCTTATAGTTGGTGGTATTTGCTGGAATATTCTTAAAAATCAGCGGATTAGCTTCTTTATCCGGACTGTTGATAATCAGCTTGTTGTTATAATATTTTTTATTATTAAATGAAATAATTTTTTTATTGCAGCGGTAATGGTGGCTGAGCAGAATTTCCTCGCTGACTGCATCACATGCCAGATAGGTCTTATAAATGGAATTCTTTATATAATCATACTCATCTGTCACTCCATAAATCCGCTTAAGCTTCTCATTATCTATGGGATTCAGCAGAATTACCGGGCTCAACTGCTGCGGGTCACCTACTAACATAAGACTTCTGCCCCGGATAATCGGCACTAATGACATGGCAATATTTCCCTGGCTTGCCTCATCCATGATGACCATATCAAAATAAGTTCCCGGCTCACCAATCTTATGTGCCGATATGGATGTAGTTGCAATAAACGGGAAAATTCTCTGGAACTTCTTCAAATTTTCTTCCTGACGGATATAGGTATTAAACTGCTTGACTTTCTTTTCCTCATCCGGACAGTTTACAATCTCCATCAAATCCTGATTTTTCGGTTCCTTCAGACGCTGAATATATTTTGCAGACGTATAGTAGAGATATTTCTTAAACAGCTCCTCATCTTCCACTACAAGTTTCAATGCTTCTTCATCTGTAATCTCACCAATTTCTGCTAATTTTTTCCGTACCTCCTGAAGCTGAACACCCTGCAATTCTGTCTGAAAGGTCAGATGCTGATTAGTCTCTATCATTTTAAGAATCGCTTCTTCCCGCTCCTTTAATTCGATTCTCTCTTCATGCCTCTGTAAAAGCTTGGTCAGCTTCTCCGTCCTTCTCGTCTTATCGTCCTTGTTCTTCTCAAGGGTACTGTCAAATATGGAAATATCCTTTGTCCGCTTATACAAATCCCGAATATCATCCAGTGCCTGCAGCACGCATTTATCATTTCCAAGGCGGATAATCGGAAATGGTATCATCCCCTTATTCCGATAAGGAATGGACTTTAATTTATCGCACACTCCATCAATGGGATGATTGTTATAAGACGCAAATAAGACCGTTTTCTCGTTAAAGAAAGCAGTCACCATAGTATTTACGATGGTATTTGTTTTGCCGGTTCCCGGCGGTCCCTGGATATATGCCAGCGGATATTTCATGGCATTATGAATTGCCAGTAACTGGTCCAGATTGATTTTCCGGTCTAAAAGTGTTATCGGATAATTTTTCCTTCGGTCTACCTGTTTTAACAGTTCTCCGAAAAATGCTTTTATCGGAATGGTCACTTCATCTTTTTCATACATTTTATGAATTGCTTCATACTCCTGATGAAGATCCACCAGCAAATCCCTGCCGACTGCAATTACATATGGCATATCATCCACACCATTTATCTGGGGATTGGACTTCGTTATTTTATCTTTTATCAGTTCCTGATTCTTTTCAAAATCATTTAAAAGTTCATAGTCATCTGCATCTAAAAATTTCCGGATTCCAAATTTTGCTTCCGGCTTATTCTTCTCCAACGCAAACTCCATGCAGACGGTTATTTCTTCATCCTGCCTTAAGGTCTTCTTCTGCACATCCAGCCGCAGCTTTCGGTATGCCAGCACATATACGCCTTTGGGCGTATGTATACTTAATACATTTATTGCCAGCTGCTTCATTTTCTTCTTGGAAGCGGCATCCTTTGCTCCATATTGAAACTTTGATACAATCTGCCTAAACTGCTCCGGTGTGAGCTTATAAGTCCCCTGCCATTCACCATCCAGATGCTCAATGAGTGCATAATCTGTTTTGTAAGGTACAGAATCCATTTTATTGCAGTCAACAAGATAATTGAGCACCTTCAGATTTGCAACATTATCAAAGATTCTCCGGTATTTTCCCTGATTATATGTAATATCATCTATCAGCTCCCGCTTTGTTTCAAAATAAGAGCCTTCTATTACTGCCGATGACAGTATGGAATCAATATAAATGTAAAGGCTCATTGTGGTATACTGCCCCAAATGCAGTCCCATTACATGCATGGATTTCCGGATAGGGTCTATCTCCATAATTCCAATCCAATATTTTGTTACTTCATCTTTTCCGTTTCTGTACTCTATACTGAGCCATTTTCTCTCATGAATGGCCCGGAAGATATCTCTGCAAATTGTGTTCATGGTTTATAATTGTTTGTTTTGTAATGTTTCGGGTCGATAGGTTGCTTTGCTTCAAGTATGGCTGAAATCTTGGTGGGTAGTTCATAGCAGGGTCTTGGGAAGCGTTTTGGAATAGAGGCGGCGGGAACTTTATATGGAAAATAAATCAGTTCTTTAGCATCAAGAATTTGTTCATAAACTATTCTTTCAGAAGTTTTATTTCATTTCTGTCAAAAAGTTTTCAACAAATATTCTTTCATCTTCTCCTTTTGAACATAATTAATTTCACTCCTGCATATGCTGCACTCCCTTTCTATCATATCTATATATTCATCTACATTCATATTTCTTGCTATAAATGCGTTTCTTACAATTCCTTTTATATCATCCTGATTTTGCACCTTATGCGACAACTCATTTATCTTAATTAAAATATATATTCCAAAAATATCCGCACGTAAATAACTCTTTTCCCTCATAAATGCTATAACAACCAATACATGCATGCCTGTTAACAAAAGACATCTAAGTGAAATCTCTAATTTTTCAGGAAAACTAGTTTGTCCTGCAAATGTTTTGTATTTCATATATTGGAGCCACTCGGCAATAGTCTGGCATTCTAATAATTCATCATGCTTTGACACTTCATTTATAATTGCTATTTGTGACGCCATATCATAATCATCTTGATATATACAATACATCACCTCATCTGAATTAGTAACACTGCTTTTTATTGTCCAAATATAAAACGCATCTAATATCCCGTCTTTACAAACAGTATTAAATAAATTTCCATTTGGACTGGCGTCAATATACTCCATCAACTTTGTATACATTTTCTTTTCAAACCGATGCCCTATGTTTGTATTTTTTATCTTCTGTATCACTGCTTCTTCATCACTTTTCATATCACCATGATAATTCCATAATACTCTTAACATCTTTATATTAAAAAATTCCCACTCCAATCGGAATCTATACAAAGAATAATACATAACAATATATGTAAATAAATATGTACAATTTTGTTTGCTTAACTGTTTTAATATTTCTTCTATATCAATTTTATTATAATAATCAATTCTATCTCTTATTATTTCTGTCAAATAGTCATTAAAATTTTCTTCATTTATGATTGTTCCAAATAAATCAATAACATCTTTTTGTTTTCTTTTCTCCTTAAATATATCGTTTACTTCCATTGTAATAAAACTTTTAAGGCACTCGTCACAATATGATGCATATAATTCTTGTCTATTACATATTTCTATATATAAGCGATGTATCAATGATTGTCTTCTTTCATCATCCATTTTTATATATATTTCTAATAATACTTCCTTCCACCCACTGGCATCAAATATACTATTATTCTCGTTCAACGACAAACTAATATACTTATTATAATTAATTTGATCATATCCTTCTAATTCAGCTCTCGAAATATTTTGTTTACATACATCCAGATAAAAATTCATAATTTTTTCTATATTTTCCTTATCTACCCGAAAATATTTTTCATCTATAATCTCTTGTAATAGAGATACTTCCTTTTTTGTATTATATATCCAATTTTTTTGATTTTTGAATTCTATATTATATTTTTTTCCCAAAGAGAATTCATGTTCTTTTTGTTTCCTATAATCTTCAAAAATAAACGAAATCAATTTGTCATATTTCTCTTGTAATCCATAATTATCATCATCTTTAATGGCATAATATAAACATCTAAAGTCTTTACGTAATAATTCTATATTTGTATATTTAATTCTATCTTTTACTGTTTTTTTCAAAAAAATTCTATTAATATCCTCCATCACAAACTCTTGCGTTTTTGCATCAGATAACATTTTTATTACTAGTACACTTTTCGTGCATTGATAAAAAATAATTACAAATAAAACAAAATATGTAATTGCAAATCCAAACCAAATAAAATTCATTATACTAATGGTTTTTATAGGAAGAACTGCCCTATAAATCGTTATAAAAGGCTTATACAAAATTTCCAATATAACTATAATGCCAAAACCTTTTTTTGATATAAAATTATTAAAAACTTTTATCTTTTTCTTTACAAAAAATTCTTTTATATTAATCCCTAAATACCTATTTATTCCTATTTCACTTCCCTGATATGACGCCACAAATTGGTAAAATGTTAGTAATATTCCATATATTGTAATTTGTCCAATTACTATGGTCAAAAAAGTTGCTTTATCAACATTTAAATTATTGTTCAAAATATATTCCCTTATTATTTGTACCCAATATTCTATTTTATCCATTGTACCTCCAATGCAATTCTAGTAGTATCTAAAACCAATTATGACTTTTTGAAATTTTTCTCTAATTGTTTTTTTCAAATTTTAAATACAAAAAAGCCCACAAAAAAGCCAACACCCTAAGCATTGTCTCTTTTGTGAACTTCTAATTTTTTTCTTATTATAATATCTGCGCTCATTTCTCATAACTCACTCTCCCAAATATGATATAGATATTATGCGACTATTTTTTACAAATTGCAACCCTTTTATTGACAAATTGTCTGATTTTTCTATCTATAAATAATATTTTACTACTGGATTCATCAATAAATATCAACGTGTCAAATTCTCTTGGCAAGTTCAATTGCGATATATAATTTGTCCACGTCATGGTTTGCTGCCGCCAGTCCAGTTGCATCATAAATTGCCCGGTCCAGCACATCGCCTGTAACCAGAAAATTATATAAATCCCAACCATAAAAATCACAGACTGCCTGAACTCCAGCCAGTTCCATCTCCACGGCAATACATCCTTCCTTTTTCCTTGCGTCAAGCTTCGCTTTCGTTTCCCGATATATTGCATCCGTTGTCCAGACTTTTCCTGCCACATTAGGAAGTCCTAAATTGTCAAATATGGATTTCACAATCTGATGATTTCTAATTTTTATATAATTTGATGGTTCTGCATAGTGATAACTCATTCCTTCTTCCCGGTAACTTTCTATTGGAATAACAAACTTTCCAGTTGTCTTATCTCTATCCAGCGAACCTGCTGAACCAAACATAATAAACCTGCTTGCACCCGTCAGCCAATTTGCATCTATCACATCACTCCCTGCCATTGCAGAACCTATATGGCTTAAGTATGCGGCAATTTTCATTTTATCTATTTCAAAAACATATACCTTTGTAATTCCATTGCAACACTTTATTGTACCAGCCTGCTCATGTGCATATGTTTTCAGTATATAGTCAAATATCTGCTCTGAAAAAACAATAATACACTTATCACACAACTGCTTTTTCTCCCCATAAAAATCCTCCTGTCTAATTATTGCCTCTGAATTATCAAATGCCTCTGTTATTATTTTTCTGCCTCCTTAGGTCACTCTGCCTCATGATTTTTTACAAGTTTTTGTATACTCAACTAAAGTCATTTTTTCGTTTATAACTGTTTCATTGCCGACTCTGACAAATCCACATTTTTCATATAAATAGCAATTTTTTTCTTCCTGCTTAATAGTATCTAACCGCCATTCTATTGTGTCAGAAGAATACACTTCAAATAATCGTTCTATTACAGCACTTTCTATTCCTTTATTTTGAAATTGCGGAATAACAAAAAAAGGGAAAATCCATTTTACATTTCTCCCATTATGCCATTTAACTCTTACACCACCTACTCTCTTACCATTAAACAAAATAAAATAGAAATCCGAATTGTCTTCAATTATCTTCTGTGTTATTTTTTCAAGACTTTCTTTTGCCGGGCTTGTAATATCATCCCGATATTTTTCATATAACGCTATAAATGCTTCTACCTGCAATTTATGCAAACCTTCTGCTTCTCCACTTGTTATGAGTTCCAATTCTATTACATCATTCATTTTTTATCTCTCCTTCTTGTAAACCTATTTCCAACAGTTCTTTACAAATGCTCTTTCACCTACAAAACCTGCCACCGGCAGCTCCTTCCGGATGCCTGACAACATAAAAAATCGCACTAAACCCTCAAAGTCCAGTGCGATATTTCCAATCTAAAATATGTTAAATCATCTCTTATATTCTGGCTTAATGCACTAGACTAAAAGACCTACAAGCCATAAACTAATGCACTAATCTTGCATATTTATAGCTGTGTACGTCCGTAATACATGTACATATAACGTCTTGAATATAAGTTCTGATTCATTTGTATGTTCTCCTTTTTTGTTGGTAAATATACCATCATTGTCAATAATATATTTTTAAATATTATTTCACCATACTCTGTTTTTCTTCCATGCATACTACTCTGCTGTATAGATATGACTTCTTGTATTTGGGGCACAAATACAATATACTACTTACAATTCCACTTTGTATGTGCCAAACTATTAACATTCATTTATGATAGTCTCCTTTGTTTTTAATATAGTTGGCAAACCTATACTTAGTATAACATTAGCGATTTTTTATTATAAGTTAAAACGTTTGTTGGCACACCTGCACAGCTGATGATTCAATTATATCTTATACGAATAAACCAGTCTCACTTTTACATAAGAGACTGGTTTAAAGTCTTAACATATACTCTAATACATCTACATTTTAAATTCTGCGAAATTACCACTATATCCTACTTTTGTAATTTTTCTTTTAAATTCATTTCTGCGTTCAACTGAATCATATTCTTCAAGATACCACCTACTCGCTCTCATTTTTTTCGATTTTCTAAGTCTATCACATATTTCCTTAACATATGGCATATCTACATCTGAATATGATAAACCTACTGAATATCTGCTTTTTCGATATCTTCAAAAAATTCTTTTTCATGAAATATATTTTGATTCGTATCTTTTATTAATCCCGTTTTAGCAATATGAATAGCATTTCTTATGTTTTCATCATTATAAAGTAAATTATGCTCTTTTAAATTTAATAATTTTTCCTCATATCCAATAATCAGTTTACTATAATCCTTGCCAATTGAAACCATATCCTTACGTTTTTGTTCTTCATAATTTATCTCTCTTATCCCATGTATATGACAGATATTATGTTTGCATACCCCATATATCCTTTCAAGCGTTTCAGAATAATCAAATATGGCTTGCGGGTGCTTAACTGTACCTGCTGTCACCCCACTATGAAAGGAGCTTTACCATGAGCAATCAACACAAACATCCAACTATAAGTTTTAGAATCAGCGATGCTGAACGCAAATAAATCGAAGCCCGCATTCTTGCCAGTGGCATGATGAAGAAAGATTACTTTGTCCGTTCCTGCATCTATAACCGCATCTGCGTTGTCGGCAAGAAAGAAACTATATATCCTCTTGTGCAGACTGTTAATGCATTATATCTGCAATTACTTGAAATACAGAAAGCATTTACTAATTGCTGTAATCAACAAAATTTAAGCAATCTTCCTACCAATGATGAAATTAAGGAACTACAGACCGACTATAACAATATGCTTACAGCTATCATTGATCTGCTTGATAGTGCTAAGTATCTTTGGGAAGGAGAACACCATGAAACAAAATCGCCGCATCTTCATCTTCTCCTGATATCAGCTCAGCAATGCATTTATTCAGTATCGTTGCGATCTCAAGTCTTTCCTTTATCTTGCCCTCTCTGCTTATCAGCTGATACATTTCCTGATTCATCCCCATCTATGTAATAATACCAGTGAGTAAACTGCGAGATCACCACAAAAGCAGCCCCTGCGGCAGCAATAACATATCCGGCTTTTACTCTTTTTAATGTTCTCCGCTCTTTCTTCGAAAACAGATAAACACACACATAAATGTGAAAACACAGCAGGAATACGTCACTTAAAAGGAATACGAGAAAACTCGAAATACAGACCATCACACTGCCCGGAACTCCGGGATATCTGCTGAAAATATGTGCCATGGCATCCATCAGCAATAACAGGGAAGCAAAACTCTCCATCAGGATAAGATACCGACGCTTTTCCCTGTCATAATTACTGCTCAGAAATATACATAATGCAGCTATGGCACAAAATACACATCCCCATATAAGTATCGCTACCTGCAGTACTTTTTCATCCGACATAAAAAACACTCATCACATTCGTCACTTACAATAAGTATTACACTTTACCGTGTAAAAGTCAACCTTTCCAAAAAATCCCGGAGTACATTGTCATACTCCAGGATTTTGTCATCAACCGGATAAAAGCAACCGCATTCGCCACATAATTCTACACCAGATAACTGCTTCGCAGTTGATTCAGTTAAAGCTCTTCACCGCAGGATTCAATCACTTTTTTGTACCAGTAAAAAGAATCTTTGCGGATTCTGGAAAAGTCTCCGGTCCCGTCATCATTTTTATTTACATAGATAAGACCATAACGCTTCTTGAATTCTCCGGTGGAGGCACTGACAAGATCTGTACAGCCCCAGCAGGTGTAGCCGATCAGATCTACTCCGTCATGGATTGCTTCCTTCATCTGCTCTATATGGCGGCGCATATATTCAATACGGTAATCATCGTGAATCTTTCCATCCTCTGTCAGCTGATCCACCGCCCCAAGACCATTTTCCACGATCATGATTGGAATCTGATAGCGGTCATAGATCTGGTTCAGAACATAGCGAAGACCAGTTGCATCGATCTGCCAGCCCCAGTCGGAAGCTTTCAGATATGGATTTTTCAGATTGTCACTTCCATTTCCGGCCGTTTTCTCTCCGTCCTTTGTCACGCTGACACAGCTACTGGAATAATAGCTGATGGTGAAAAAGTCCACCGTACCCTTCTTGAGGATCTCTTTATCCTCCTGAAGAACCTCCAGCTGGATTCCGTGCTCCTCAAAGTATCTCGCTGCAAATCCCGGATAATATCCTCTTACATGAACATCACCGGCAATGGAATTGTGGATCTGCCCAAACTGCTGTGCATATAAGATATCATCCGGATGGCAGGTATATGGATAACCATTGTGATAAGCAAGCATACAGCCAAGCATAAACTCCGGATTGATCTCATGAGCCATGGAAACTGCAAGTGCACTTGCTACCAGCTGGTGATGCATTGCCTGATAACGGCTCTGCTCACATACATCCTTCGGGTCCAGCATTCCTGCACAGAATACCGCACCAAAGTCCTGCGTCAGCATATTGATTTCATTAAAAGTCAGCCAATATTTTACCTTACCTTTATATCTCTCAAATAAAACCTTTGCAAATCGAAGATAGAAATCGATCATCTTACGGCTTTTCCATCCGCCATACTCCAGAGAAAGATGAAGGGGATTCTCATAATGAGAGATCGTTATCAGCGGCTCAATGTTATATTTTCTCAACTCATCGATCACATTGTCGTAGAACTTAAGGCCTTTCTCATTTGGAGTTTCCTCATCCCCATTTGGGAACACTCTGGACCAGGAAATAGAAAAACGATATACCTTAAATCCCATCTCTGCAAAAAGAGCAATATCCTCTTTCCAGTGATGATAAAAATCAGTTGCCTGGTGATTGGGATAAAATTCTTCCGGTAACGGTGCCGGCGGTGTAAGACGACGTTCCTTATCCACACTTCCTCCTGTCAGGACATCTGCAATGGACGGGCCTCTGCCATCCTCATCCCAACCGCCTTCATACTGGTTTGCAGCAGTTGCTCCGCCCCAGAGAAATTTTTCCGGCATACGGTTATAATTTTTCATTTTTTAATTTTCTCCTTTTTACAAACATCAGGCGGATCTGTTATCTCCGCCTGATGTTTCGTTGTTATTCTTATACAATAGTCAGAAATTTATCTCCTGCATTTACAGCTGCATCTTCTTTTTCCATGCATACTGCTTTGATATAATCAGAAATATTGGTCACAACAACCGGTGTGATCAGATCATATCCTTCTTTCTTAATGGCATCCATATCGAATTCCACAAGAAGCTTTCCTTTTTTTACCTTATCTCCCTCAGAAACATGGGATTTAAAATATTTACCATTTAAATTTACAGTATCAAGTCCGATGTGAATCAGAATTTCTACTCCACTTTCTGTCACAAACATGATTCCATGTTTGCTCTCCATGATATTTGCCACCGTACCATCTGCCGGTGCATAAACCTTTCCTTCTGATGGAACGATCGCTGCTCCGTCACCTAAAACCTTATCAGCAAAAGTTTTATCCGGAACATCGGAAAGTGCTTTTACAGTTCCTGCTACCGGTGCACAAAGCTCGATCTTATCTACAAGCGGAGCGTTCTGTTGTACTGGCTGTTTTTCTGTATCTGTGTTCTGTACTTCATCCTCTGTCTCAGCCTTTACATCCTCAAATCCGAAGATAAGTGTAAGAACAAAAGCAGCTACAAAAGATACCACGATCATAATGATTCCATAAATCAGATTGCTTAATCCCTTCTCGCCGATAAACGCCGGGATCGCCATGATACAATTCTGTGCAATGTAAAGAGAAACCTGAAGAAGTCCTCCTACGATACCACCGATTCCGGCTGCGATGGAAGCTGCTACAACCGGTCTTTTCAGTTTCAGTGTAACACCATACAGAGCAGGCTCTGTGATACCCATAAGAGCGGAAACACCGGCTGCACTTGCCAGCTGTTTCATGTTGCTGTCCTTGGATCTTACAGCTACTGCAAGAGAAGCTCCGGACTGTGCAAGGTTAGAGCATACCTGAGATACAAAGATCAGTGTATCGCTACCACCGGTTGCAATGGCATTCAGTCCGATCGGTGTCAGCGCATGGTGCATACCGGTCATAACGATGAACGGGAAGGTTGCTGCAAGGATACCTACAATAATGAAACCAAGTTTTACGGACAGGAAGTTGATGGCTACCGCAAGTCCGTTACCAATAATTGTTCCGATCGGTCCAACTACGATCAGGGCGATCGGTGCACTGACCAGAATTACCAGTGTCGGGTTCAGGATCAGTTTTACCATTTTTGGTGTGATCTTATCAACCAGAATCTCAATATAATGTGTGATCCATACCATCAGGATAACCGGAATAACGGAATAAGAATAAGTTGCTTTTGTAATCGGCAGACCAAACAGTGTGATGGCCGCATCACCAGCTACCATAGTTACAAAGGTAGGGCTTAAGTAAACACCGGCAATAAACAGCGCCAGTGACTGGTTCACGCGGAAAACCTTGGCAGCATTTGCTGCGATCAGGAACGGCATGAAGTAGAAAGTAACATCTCCGATAAAACTGATCACCTGGTAGGTACTGCTTGTTTCTGATACCAGATGAAAAGTTGTCAGCAGGGTAAGTACAACTTTGATCATACCGGCTGCAGTCAGGGCAGGGATCATCGGGGTCATACATCCGGTGATGGCATCGATAACTTTTGAAACAACACTCTTTGAGCTGTCAGAGTTCGCTGCCGGTGCATCATCGGTAGGAACGCCTTTGTCTTCCAATGCCTTGTAAACAGCGTTTACTTCGTTTCCTGCGATAACCTGGAACTGATCTTCATGCCAGTTAACGCCGGAGATCTCAGAAAGCTTTAAAATCTCTTTCTCATTGATCTTCGATCTGTCTTTCACATAGAAACGAAGCCTTGTCATGCAGTGGAACAGACGGGTGATATTATCTTTTCCGCCCAGCGCTGCAATCAGTGTGTCTGCAGTTTTTGCATAGTCCTTTTTCATTTGGGGACCTCCTTTAATAATAAATATTGAAATTTATATTAAAGGTCTTGCCTGAAAAGATACGCACATGGCACGTATTTCAGTAACAATCCATTAACACCTAATTTATAAAACAATCTCTTTTCACAGATTTTTCAGACGTTTATGGTCTTCTGTGATCTTCTGGATATGAATCGTCAGATACAGCATTTCGTCCTCAGTCATAGCGTATTTATATTCCTCTTCCATCATAAGATAGATCATTTTTACACAGCCGTAAGCTTCTCTGTACTGCTCCTTGATAATCTTGAAAAGCTCCTGATTCTCATCATAGTGAAGCTCTTTATGAAGGAATCTCTGGGCAAAATATTTCAGATGCGTGAGAAACCGCTGATAATACAGATTATCCTCCTGAAATTCCATATTGTCATAATACTTCTCCACGATGTCCAGGATCTGATGTACGATAATGGAAATCTGATAGCTGTCCGTCTTGCCGCCATCTTCCGCATTCACAAAATGTAATGCAAAAAATCCTGCTTCATCTGCAGAAAGATCTACCTCGAACATCTCATTTACCTTTTTCAGTAATTCCAAGCCGATCTCATATTCCTTATGATAAAGCTGCTTGATATCCAGAAGCAGCATATTCTGAAGACGGATCCCGTTTTCAAGTCTGGAGATCGCACCCATGATATGGTCGCTAAGGGAAAAATAAATACTGTCATTTAATTTCATCCCCTCTTTTTCCTTCACTTCATTTACAAAAGCTCCCACAAAATCCAGATATTTTTCCGGAATAGCAGTCAGATAACCCTGTATCTCCTTGCTGATCTGGGCATTTTCCGCAGTAAAGATCTTCTCGATCCTGGACTCCTCCACTTGCTGTCCTTTCTTTTTCTGAAAGGCAATTCCGCAGCCCTTTACAATAACTTCATGTCCCTGTCCATCCCTGGACAGTATCAGATTATTATTCAAAATCTTATGGATAACCATATTCCTGTTCCCCCGTTGCCAGACAAAAAAAAGACCATTACAGTATATAGAAAACCTATTCCTATACTACTATAAGGTCTTGCCTGACGATAAATAAATATTTCAGTAACAATCCTTCTGATTCGTAACTATTTAATAACTGTATGTAATCGTATCAGAAAAAATATATGTTGTCTATCTGGAATATTTAATAAAATATTTATAATATTTTTGTGAACTTTGACAAAATCCTCTGATGTTCCTGCCATACGGATTGATATGTACCCTCTTTCTCCATTAAAAAAAGAGCCCCAAACATACCAAAAAATATGTTTAGGACTCTACCTATGACGGGACAATGAAGTTTACTAATTTCAGGATAATAGAGTTTGCTAATTTACAGTTTACTACTCAAACTCGCAAAGTCTGGTTTGATTTTGATTATTTCAGTACAGTTATCTATACCGTTTTATATTGATAACTCATACTTTTTTCCACACGTTATTCTTCGTTTCACATATTTTTAGTACCAATCCAGTACCATTGCTATATTGTCATTATTGTGTGTAGTTCCGGTGGCTTGCAGGTTTGTTTACTATTCACAGAATAAATTTCTGTCGGTTTGCAAGTCCACCTATGGAAATTATAATCTCCAAGCGATATTTCTGCAAGGAAAAATTTTGTGGTACTAATGGGTAGTACCATAATTCTCCATATCATTCATCAATTTATCAAAGTCACTTTCATATAGTGAATCCTGTATAACTCTGTATTTTTCAAACTCACTTTCTGCAAATTCCTTTGCAATAGCTGCAGTAACTTTTCCTTTATCCTGAAGTACTTCTGCATCATTAAATCTAAGAAATGCGTCAAGCTTTGTTTTCCAATCTTCCATAGTCATAGGAATATGTCTTCGTGCCTGTCTTGTTGCATAATCAAGATACATTGTCACAATCTCATTCAATTCTGCAAGTTCTTCTTTTTCTAAATAGTTTTTTGCAATTGACACATCTGTTTTTACTATTTTACCATCAGGCGCATTTTTCCATGATTTAAGTCCCATATGTTCTTTATTATGATCAGCTCTTGCAACAATCACTTCTGCCGCTGTATTACCATGAACTGCATAATGCATCTTGTTCTGAACTGTTGCATAAAACTCTCTTGTCACCTGTGAATTCTTATCATAATCAACTGCTGTTGCATATATATCTGTAATTTTCTGGCAAAATCTTCTCTCACTTGCTCTGATTTCCTGAATCTCAGCAATAAGATGCTCAAAATAGTCTTCGTCGAAAATCTGTCCATTAATCAATCTGCTTTTATCAAGAACATAACCCTGCTTTGTAAATGTATCTAACACTTTGGTTGCCCATGTCCTGAACTGTGTTGCCCGTTCTGAATTAATTCGATACCCCACAGCAATAATAGCTGCTAACGAATAGAACTTATAATTGTATGTTTTTCCATCATCCGCAGTTTGTGCAAATTTTGCACAAACTGAATTTTCATCTAATTCGCCCTCTTTAAAAATGTTACTCAGATGTTTTGTAACCACACTTCTATCTACATCAAAAAGCTGTGAAATTGCCTTCTGCGTCAACCAAACATTGCCATTCTGAACCCTGACTTCTATTCCTTCTTCTCCTGCATCTCGTGTAAAAACTAGAAAATCCACAGTGCTATTTCTTATCTGTAATTCTTTGCTCATAAACGCATTCCTTTCTCTAGATTCTATCAATACATCTCTATAAAACATTTTCCCCCGTTTCTTTCAAATATCAAGAAGGGAATTTCTGCTTTTGCCAGCATACTATTATTAACTGGAACATATTCATAATTTTCAATATCTGGTATACACTTTATAGCTTTCTTTTTATCTATACCATATAGATTATTTTCACTGCCGTTCCATAAAGCCTTAATCTTCAAAACAACACATTTTGTTTGAACCATCACCTTATATTTTTCAAGCCTGCTTTTTTCTATCTCCTTTGATTTATCACCATAAGAAATAGTAATATATCTGGAATTGGATTTTATAATGCGAACATCTCCATTCCTTACTACCTCTTTAGGGAATCCCAAATCTTCAAAAAAACTATCATAATCTGTAATGCATTCTGGGAGTTCCATTTTGACTGCATAACTGCTATTTATAATATTCTGTATATCCTTATCATCATCCCTGAACATATAAATATTCCATCCCGTGCTATCGCCATCATCATCTAATATTGGAATAGAACCATAAGGATTAAACATATGTAAATTAGACAAATCATCTTTTGTTGGCTTTTTAAATTTGACTATTTCAAATGTTATGCTCATAAATGTTCTCCTTTTCCGTCGCTTTTTTCGTCACTTTTTTAGCGACGAATTATTTTATACATCTTGCTTTTCGTCATTGCAAACTAACTTCTTATGCCCAAACAATTGTTTTAACAATTCTTTTGCGCTAATGGTTAGAACTGCGATTAGTATCTATGTACCTGGTAAAATCAATTACCTTTGCAGGCTTTCTCTTAGCAGCAATCCCTAATCGTTCTATGTCTAATTTAAAAAGTTCGCTCGGATATCCATACGCATCAAATCCCTCTGGCTGGCAGATATCTCTGTTCAGATACTCATTAAGTTCCCATTGATACTTTGCTTCTTTCTCCAGCTTCTTACCAAAATACTGTGCATCCATTACCATTCTGTTAATGCCACCAACCGATTTCCTACCATGAGTTTTTGTTACAGTTGTATCGCCTGACATTTTAAAATACTGCCCTATCTGTTCCTCGGAATATCCCATTTCCTGCATCACGCCATGAATCACACTGCGGATATACATTGTATAGTAATTCCAGTTTCTTGGTTCAATATCTGTCATTGCTATTGTATAACGATTACTGGCATTCACAATAAACAAAACATTTCTTCCTTTTATTTTCGTCAAATGTGTGTCCCAGCAGAACACAAGTGAAGCACCTTTGCTTTCTTCAATCTTTGTTGTTTTTAGTCGATCTTGAACTGCTTTTGTTGCACCAATCTCCATATGTATCACCTGCTCATCTCAAGTATTCTTTTTACTTCCATCTGTAATTCATCACTAAAGTCTGATAAATCATCATATGTAATTACTTTCAGTCTAATGAGACGAACAATATCCCATATTGCCTCTGATTTACTCATCTCCATGATAACACCCGGATGACGCTTATCTTCTTTTATCCGTTTTGCAAGTTCCCAGAATTTCTCTGATGCAGGCTTTTTATCATCATTCATAAAATTTGCATACTCTTTAACAAGACCTTCCATATAATTTTCCTGCCAACCTGATAATTTTTCTCGAAATAGCTTCCAATCTTTTTTACTTATGTCCATGATTTTGAACCTCCTCAGTCTCATGTTAGTCTCAACAAACGATTTCAAAAATGAGACTGTCTTGAGACTACAACTTTATAATTTATCTGCAAATCCCGATTTTATCGCATTTTGCTATATCATAGAGTCTCATACGCTTTAGAATGCTTCTTCTTAAAATATTCTGATTTTAGCTACTTGATTTTTCTCAAAATTTCTATGACATTTTCTGTGACATTCCCCATCTTCATTATAAGAGTTATTGACTTCAACATAAAAGCATTTGTATGATTAATTGGATCTGCTGATGTCTTTCTCTCTATTTCATTGCTCTATTCTCTAAAATATACTTTATTCTTTGTTTTTCCATAACTATTAAGAATGTACAATTTTTCTGCCTTCGATAACAGTCGGCTTGCCGTCTTTATTTCCACTTTCAATAATTTTGCTGCAATAGAGCTATTTATTTCTTTATTTGTATCGAGATAGTGCAAAATAATCTGCATTCTTGTTCTTTCCAATTCGGACATTAATTTGGACATTGATTCGGACATTGTCTTATTTTCTTCAAATTCTTGAGAAACATCATAGTTCAGGTTCGGCATTACTACAGTAAACTGATATCTGTCTGAACGGAATGATCCTCTTCTAATTTGTTCCCCCCATCCTCTATAAAACTTTTGAATCCTGATAAATCATATTTTTTTATCCCTGCTGTTTGTTCTTCTATTAATTCTCCAATCATACCAAGCAATTCCATATGTAACGGTTTAAGTATTTCATCATACCTACTAAACATTTTCTGTATTTCTGTCAACGCAGAATTCCCTGAAATATCTGAAATTTTTTCATTGTCATTGCGTCATATATTTTTGCAAATCGTGATAATTCTGTATTTGCTCTTGGAGTATTCATTATTTTTTCTATATTTACTTCATCATATTTACCCATTCTTTTTCCTCAATATCTTAACAAATTATTGTTTAATGCTACTCTTTATCATTTTATTCCTCGTAAACATATTACAGCGGACAAAACAGATATGATTCTCCATCAATTATCCTAATATCCCATGGCTGAGTGACAACCTCCTACAAGGAACTAATACACCTTTTTGGTCAAGTTCCTCTAAGTCTTCATAGCTTATAGCAAACCTTTTTCCAACCTCAGAGTTTGATAAAAAGTACCACTGTTCAATTCTATCATCAATACTACCGCTACAGCAGTCAAGAATAAAATAAGTAACCTGATTGCCAGAGTAATATCTCCGATTGCCAACCTTTACTGTTGGGACTAAAAGACCTACAGCCTCATAGTTCCTCAAGGTTGACTGCGAACAGCCAATAAGACTGTTTGCATCCTTTGTGGTAAGTAATGCTTTATCCATGCAGTACCTCCGCATATTTATTTAGAATACCAAATAAAGTTTTTCCAAGAAGAATAGCTGAAAATGCCACCATTACCACACCATTAACTAAAGAAAAAGCCCCACAAAGCCCTTAAATACAAGCTTTGCGAGGCAAAATCCTATATTCGGGCAACCCTCTTTATCCTCAAAAGGCAAAATCCTTTATCCTCACCTATTTTCTCTTTCAAGGCTTCTTTGGACTTCCTTCAAGGTCTTGGCTTGCTCTCTATTTCTTCTCTCTTATCTCTCGATATTCCTCTATTTTCAAGGTTTTCTCCATGGTTTTAAGTAAAAGAAAAAGACCTCATAGAACGGTTTTCCGCTCTACAAGGTCTTTATTTTCTCGTTATTTTATTCATTCCCTAGGCTAAAGATTTTTGCCCCTTGAGGATAAAGGGCGTTGCCTTTTTATAAGGAGATATTTGACCTTGTAAGGGTATTATAGCGTAAATATTCTACTTTGTCAGCATATTTCTTCCCCTATCCTATAAACAACTATAGAATTAGCTTGGGTGCCTTTTTCTTTAACTTTAACTTGATAAATCCTATACATCCACCAAATAACGTTTTACATTTAGGGAAAATCTGTGCTATTTCATAAAAATTTTGTTTCTCACTTTCATTCAAATCATCCCAAAACACAGGAGAAATAGCAATATTATGGTCAAATGCAGCTATAAATTTATTCATATATCTTACAAATTTTTCTTCATTCTTTTCTGCTAACTTCACTAATTTATTACAATATCTTTCTGCCCCTTTAGCCGTCACATCTCCTTTTAAATATGACAACATAACTATAGTCTTTCCGTTATTGGGGAATGCATTGAAAGAAATACCACAATTAGTTAATTGAATTGGAAATACCAACCCATAATTCGGAGTTTTGTATACACACGAAATAAAATTACTTTCCCTATTTAATTTTATTACTTTTGTTTCTACACCATCCCATTCTTGATTCTGTAATAATTTTTTATAAGTTTCCAACCTTTCATTATTAATTTTCAAATGTACTTTAGCCACTTTATTTGAAATATCATCATTCATAATATTTTCAAAATTATCTTTCATCAATTCTTCGGACAAGGAAAATATAAAAGCACGAAGCGCAAATTGAAATAATTGTTTTTTGTTATTTTCATCAAATGCCTTATCATTTTCGATTTCATCAAACAAATATTTATCATGCTCTCCACATAACACATGAAAAGTATTTGCTTTTTTTATTGCCCTTTCTGCTAATTTTCTACTATTTTTAATATAATCCCTATTTTCAAAATCAAACACTAAAACCTTTCCCCTATGTGATATTCGTTCTAAATACGATGATTTTTGAATCAAATGATTTTTTTCTGTCTTACATTTTCCTTGTCTTGCACATTGAAATGCTACACCCTCAAATAAACATTCATTTTCTCTTCTTATTCTTTTTAATTTAGTATAATTATCATATGTATTCATATACCTCAACCACTTTCAGCATTCAATGTCACTTGGTGCTAGAACTCTTATTAATTTAATTAAATTGCAGTTATCAATTTCTTTCTAATACACAAAATTATCATGCATAAACATAGTCACATCACTAAAATTTTGTATATGTACCACACCTAACTCTTCCATTTCTCCTATTCTCTCACTCTTTACATTTAATTCAGAATTTAATCTATCTATCAAAAATGCTTCCATTTCGCCTAAATATTTTTCTGCCAAGTTATACGGTGTGATAAATTCCAAAGGAACATACTCTTTCATTTCTGATAAAAACATAATTGTTCCAAAATAAATTCTTTTGTTATAACCATTATACATTGGATTATGTAATTTTAATGCTGCGAGATGTCCATTCACAAATCTACTTTTCTTAGAATCTGTTTTGCCAACATATACCAATTTTTCTTCTATTTCATTATAGATGGTTATAAAGTATAGATTATAGCAACATTCCGGTGGTTCTCCTAATTCATCTAAAATCCATCGTTTTTGCTCATTGTCTAAATCAAACCCATTTTCTTCATCTACTTCTATTATTTCACAAACTTTTTCAATATATCCTTTATTTAATCTCCAAGAATCCCGCAAATTTCCTGTATCAACTGTATTTGCCAAATATAAATCCACTGCTTTATCTAAGAATATATATGCTCCCATTTTAAAATCTGGTTTCAACTTTCCATAGAAATTTTCAGGAGTAATACTTCCGTTCCCCATAATCCATGGTTCTAATGGCTGAAATTTCATAAACCCTCTCTTCTCTCTACTATCCTTCCACTTCTAAAACCATATCATAGAATCCATGAAAACTGTTATCTATATAAAAACCATTACTATCAACAGTTAATGAATTAAATGTATTATCATCTGCATCAACATCTCCACTTTCTGTTTCATATTCCTCTTCTATGAAGCCGGTTCTTTTAATTCTCATAAATACGCTCCAAAGTTCAACTTCTGTAACTTGTTGTATTTCTGCATATTCTTTCCTAAAATAAGCCCATCTATTATATTTCACCTTTTTTCCTTTACTTTTTTCTTCACAATATTTCTTATAATCAATCAAATACTGAATCTCTCTATATGACATAGTATTTAATATATCCAAATACTCTTCAAATTTGCTATTTTCAATATGTTCACCCGATAGATAACCATTTCTTATGAGATTTCCAAAATATTTTACCTTATCATTAGTTGCTAACCTGCGAACTGCTTCTCGTGTTCTTGCAAAGTTTACAATAAATTCCACATCATTAACCATATCGGATGTGATACTATTTTTATCCTTCAAAATAACCTCTATCAACTCATTCTCTTTCTTTTCCTGAAACTCTTCAATTACTTTATTCATAGAAGAATCTATCATATCCCCAATAACAGGAATCGCTTTCACTATCGGCATTAAAACAGATTCCACTACTGGATTACTTTTTATGTCCGCATAATCATTTGCATTTTTTAACGATACCTTTGCCAATTCTAATTCTTCGTTCATATATCAAATTATCCCTTTCTTTCCACAAGCTTAGCCTGTAACTTAAATTCAATAGTCTTCGTACTTCCACCAGTTCTTCTTATTAATTCATCTTGTCCAATGACCTTAACAAGATTTGCTATCTGCTGCCCCATTACTCCTTTGTTCAAATAATATATTGTCGTATACACATTATCATTTAAAATCAAATCCCTTAAAACATCCTTATCCGTAATATCCAATGAATGTCCGAAAATATATAGCTTATGTTTAGAGTTGAATTTTTTATATGGTATCTGTTTTGGAAATCGTTCACGCAATGCCACTTCATTTTCATATCTACTGTTAGCAATTTCATCAACCCAATTTTTATATTCACTTCCAGTTTTTTTATAAATTCTCTGATAATATTTTTTAAAAGCAATGAAATCTATTTCCTTATCCTTACTTTTCTTATTTAAATATTCATCTATGCCAAGCACCATATTATTAGATTCTAAGGTGCTATTAAACCGGCTTTCTCCATGTATATAATCATATTTTATCTTTTTTAATTTATCATAGAGCTTTTGGTATGTATGGGAATAATTAAAGCTAAGAACATGGTCAATTCTAAGACTTTTTATTTCTTTTGAAATTTTCACACTTTGTATCTTTCCTACATATTCACACAAATATATCTCAAAGGCTCTTGTTAATTTGTTTAAATCTTGATATAAAACATCTCGCATTTCTCTAAATGTAATCACTTGTGTGTCTTCTCCAAAATCTAACACAGCTGCCGGCAATCTTTTATGAAAAAACTTTTCCAGATAAAAGTTACTTACTATAGAAGCGTCATCATCTAATTTCAAATTGTTATTCTTCATATCAAAATCAGTACTTTGAATTACATTTGATATTTCACTTTCAAAGTCTATCCAATTTTCTTTTTGGTACATAGGGCATTGTAAAAAATACTCAATCCAAAAATTTTCTTCTAACAGTTCTCGCCATATCTGTTCCTGCGAAAAAATATTATTCCTTACATTCTTCATATTAATTTTTATAAGTTCTTTAATTTCTAAATGTATATCTTTCCAATCAATCTCCTTACCTTTTGCATTTAATACCTGCCTAATCACCTCAACAAATTTCAAAAAATCTCTATATTTTGTCGGCAGTCCATGTGCTAAATCAAATCCATTTCCTATTACAAGTATATTCATCCAAAATCCGCTCCTTTACATCATATCCTAATCTCATCCTCTTGTGTCCATCTAAAACCTTGTTATATTTTTTTCTAATCTATAGTTTAATTATTTCTTTCTATTATATCAGTAATCCACCCTGTATAACAACAAAATCATCTAGGGTGGATTTCTCCTTTTTTGCCAAACCTATTCCTTAAAAATTCGCTTCCAACTCTACCCTATTTCCATTCCTATCAGTGTAATTATTTATAATATCCACCAAATCATCAAATCGGCACATATTATCCCTTACATTATTATTTACCCTAAATTCATCAATGGCTTCGGTTAACGTTTTTCCGACTATATTCTTTCCTATTATAGTATTTACAGCTTTCACTTGACTTGGAAATGGCTCATAGCTTTTAAATTTCCACACCTTTTCCTTGACCTCATATATTGCGGTGTTTGGCTTAGCATCTATAATTACAATCACCCACATGATTGCATTATATAGCTGTTTTGCAATTGGATTCCACTTCACTTCTTTGGATTCATTACCTCCAGAGGTCTTACTGCCTTTCTTCCCTGTTCCTCCCTCTCCATGCAAAGGATTAAACAATGGCAGTCCCTCATGATTTATTTTCTTAAGGAACTCTCTAGCTGCGGTCATCCCACATTGGATTATCTTTTTCTTGCCTAAGGATGAAAAGCTCCTCTACAACAACCACATGGCAGATGCCTTTGCTTGTGCTTTCTACCGCTTCTTTCAAAAGATGAAAGATGATTGCAAGGCACACAATATCCCTGTTCCAGATAAATATGCAAGAATGGATTGGAATTTTAAAAATTAAAGTTTCTTATAGCAAAGATTTCTCTACAACAACAATTACTTACACAATGAGTAAGAGTGTAGAAAATGGAGTATCAAGTAGTTTTCAAAATATGAAAGAGACCCTCTCCAAAGGTGGATGCTCCGAGTTTAGGCTAAAGAAATGTCCTTACAGACACCGCCTATCCTGTTGGCAGACAGGATAGGCATTTTTATTTTCGCCTGCTCTTCCTCGAAGATCTTTTCTCTTTATCGAGAAAGGCAAGCAACGCTACAATCAAGCTACCAAAGGACATCAGCAATGCTAATATCCCAATGAAAATCGAAATGATCTCATAAGCCGTCATCGGTACTAAGCAAGTGCCCCCAGATGCTTAACGCCCTGTCATGGGTACTTTCCTTAAAGAGTACCCTAGCATATATATCATATGTTCTGCAAGAACAATTGTAATTTGAATCTTATTTCATAGACTCATTCCCTATAAATATTTTAATATATCAGATAAGTTATTAATTTCAATATCAGCTTTTTCACTCTCATCTGTTATATTCCACAAACTTCCAAATCCCTGTTTTACCCATATAGTTTTCATACCCAACTGTTTTGCAGGTACAATATCATTATCAATACGGTCACCAATCATAACTGCATTCTCTGGTCTGCAACGGCTTCTTTCCAATGCAATTTCAAATATTCGCCTATCTGGTTTTGAAACACCTTCTTCTGCTGATGCGATAATCAAATCAATATATTTTCGTACTCCAAGATTTTCTAATCTCTCAGAAGTTCCTAGTGATTGGTTTGCAATTACACCAATTTTATAAATTCTACTTAACTTTTTCAGACAATCTTTGGTATCTGTATACAGCCTTTCGTATTGCGATTCCCATTTAGGTAGTTTCACGCCCAATTGCCTTGCTACCTCTAAGTCTCCTTTTTTGTTTTCTTTATAAAACGACATGGCATATTTATAAATTTGCTCGTAAGTTAAACCTGATAAATCCGCTATCCTTTTCATCCTGTCTTCATAAACTTTGCTTTCATCAACCAATGTCGACCCAACATCAAAAAATAGCCATTTTATTTCGTCCTTTTTGGGGCAAAATCCTCTTTTTCTTGCTTCTTCCAGCAGTTTGGGTTGAATTTCTGGGTAAGTCCAATTAATCGGTAGTTCATCCATAATTGCTATTTTTTCAATTTCACTGTGAAGCTCTTTTTCAAATGTATGTATATCTGAGAAGAATAATTTTCCAAAAGTCTCCATTCCATCGAAATTATCTGGTGCAGTCACAGAATATATACAAATTGGAGTAATATCAAAAGTTATTGCTCCTGTTTCTTCATATAGTTCTCGTTTGGCTGTTTCAAGAATATCCTCACCATCTTCTCTATGCCCTCCCGGCACTTCATATGTATCTCTTTCTTTATGCTTGCAAAATACCCACTTGCCGTTACTCTGTGAGATAATCACTGCAAATTTCAATAGTTCATCATTAACCGTATCATAAAATTTTACTTCCACCATATTTCCTCTCCATGTACATATCTATAATATTTCATTTTCAATAAAACCCGCAATACCATCTTCATCATTTGAACCAATTACAATATCAGCTCTCTCTTTTACCTCATCAATCGCATTCCCCATTGCAACACCTGTTCCACATAATTCAAGCATTCCGATATCTGCATAATCATCTCCAAATGCAATAATTGAATCTGTACTAAATCCACATACTTCCGTAATCTTCATAATTGCGTTTTCTTTCGTCACATTCTTTTTTGTAAACTTGTACCAAAATCCATCAGAGAAACGAATACAATCACAATCAGAGAGACTTCGAGTCAGCTTATCTGCCTTATCTTGATTAAATATCTCAACACACATTTTTAATGAACATTCGTTAAAATCTGAAAAATCTGTATAAATACTATCTCCCCAACTCTTATCTAACTTCTTAGGATCTATTTTATAATTCCAATAATGTGCATCTATTGTGTCTATCGTAATTTCGCAATCATTTCCACAAATATTTCTTGCCATGTCAATCATCACATTCGTTTCTTCTTCGGAAAATTCTGCCCTATAAATATATTCTGTTTTGTATTTTACTAATGCACCTCCACTCGATATTAAAATATCGGGCATCAATTCATTTAAAAATACCAAAGAGTTTTGCTCACTTCTGGAGGTGGAAACACCTATCAATATATCATTTCCCCTGCATTTTTTTAGAGCTGATAATGTTCTGGTTGATATTGTTTTGTCACTCTGTAATAAAGTTCCGTCTAAATCAAATAAAAGAAGTTTGCATTTCTTCATATCATTTTTTCCTTTTCATTCTTCTGAATAATTATATTTGCATCAATTACTCTCCCCACAAATAGAGCCAAACTAGAGCCATTTGATAAAACAAATGCCGGAAGCCCGCATAAATACAGGCTTTCGGCATTTTAATCCGTTATTCAAACTCCGCTTCGAGTTCTTTATTTCTGGTTATAAACCGACTTTTTTGATATAAAATACGACCTTTTTATCGCATTTATTGCGTCTCGTCTCCACCATCGCATTTTTTCTGTCCCATAATTGACCCGTCTTGAATTGGTGTCCCGTCCTTATCCGGATTTCCTATGGACTCTAATAATTGCTTCAAATGTTCCTCTCTTTCTAAGACCGAACCTCTAAATGGTGGTTTCTTATCAAAAAGGTATGATGCACCATCTAAGATGTCTATAATCATACTACACACTGAAACATATCGCAACGACATTTCAGTAAATGTTTCCTCTGACAAAGGGAAATCCCCAGCAGATATACTACTGGAGATTTCAGTTAAACTATATTTCATTTCTTGTATTGTATCCAAGATTTTTTTAATATTTACCTTACTACCGACAACACAAATATTAGAATATATACAGCTCTTAGCAATAAAATCCTTCTTACTCATTCCGCTAAGTGCTGCTTTTTCTTCTATAATAATACGCTCCCATTCTTCTGGTCTAAAAGCAATAGTCTTATTCTTATGTACCCCTGGCATTATTAGTCCTCCTCACCATTGTAAAGTTTATCCAACATATCTGCTGCTTCCTTAGCATCTTTATCAAACATATGAGCATAAATGTTTAATGTTGTTTTTATACTCTTATGTCCTAATCGTCTTGAAATAACAGCCACATTTACACCTTGAGAAATCAATAAAGATGCGTGACTATGTCGTAAATCATGTACCCTTATTGGAGTAAGTCCTGCAAGCTCTGCTCCTCTCCTAATTTCCTTTTCAAGATGGCTTTTGGTAACAACAAACAATCTATCCTTAGCACCTCTACCATATAACATTCCACAGTAATCTTTCATTTCATCCATCACAAATTGTGGCAAATAAATGGTTCTGATACTAGACTTAGTTTTAGGCAAAGAAATTACATCCTTTCCATCTATACGATTTAAAGACTTTGTTACACTTAAAGTCTTTTTTTCAAAATCAATATCTGCAATATTCAAAGCTAAAAGCTCTCCTAATCTAATGCCTGTCCAGTATAATAAGAAAAAAGCATATTTAACTACTGGTTTATCTGAAACTGCATTTAGAAATCGTTCCATTTCTTCATTAGTCCAAACTCCTATGTTTCCAGAATCTTTGTTTCCCATTCCTCCTGCTGCTTTGCAAGGATTAGTCGACAAATTATAAATCCTGCATGCATGGTTGAAAATAGCACTTAACTGGCTATGTATTGTATTAAGATAAGAGTCAGAGAATCCTTTCTTCTTAATCTTATTTTGCCACTTTATAATATCTACAGCAGTAATACTCTCCAGTTTCCTATCTTTGAAGTATGGCATAATATGCAAAGCGACAATATGCTCTTTTGTTGCCAGAGTGCTGGCTCTTAAGTCAGCACTCTGATTTTCAAGGTACTCCTGATAAAATGATTGAAATGTCATACTAACATCTGATTGCTCTTTTCGTATAAATTCTTCCATCCATTCCTTAGCTTCTTTTTCTGATTTAAAATTGAATTTATGTTTTCTACAATTCACACCTGCATAATTCTTATATCTGAATTGAATTGAGTAAGTATTGTTTTTTTCTTCTTTAATTGATGCCATTAGGCGATACCTCCTCTATTTTTACTTTGAGACTTTTCTATTATCTGTACATCTACATTGCACTTTCCAATATTGCAGATAGCGATGTTCAAATTAAATTTTTCCATCTCTACTGTGATTTTCTTTCCAGTTTGCATCTCAAATATGTATTTTTCCATCCAAGCCTCAGCGTCTCTTTTCCTATTAAAACCACCTTTTTGCTTTCTACAGGTTGCCCCAGTGCAGTCTCTAAAGCGAAACTGCACAAACCATTTTCCATTAGGATTTCTTTTAAAATAAGCCATCTTACATCTCCTCCATAACTCCGCCATAATATCTCTCTGAAAAATATTTCTTTGGCACTTTACCAGCAACCACAATATATTTTTTCTTTTCAAGCTCCTCATTAAGTCTCTTAATAATCTTGTAAGCCTGACCTCTTGATACTCCAAGCATCTGTGATACATCATCTGCAGTAAAATATATTTTGTTCATATTAGTAATCTCCTGATATTTAATATTATCGAGAAAACTGTGCACTGATTTCTTTCGATGATGTTATGATATTCCTTACTGGAGCATATTTCGATTTGCCTAAGATAAACTTATTTTGCCTTATTATTTCTGCTACTCCTAACAAAAAATTGCTAACATCGCATAAATGTCTACCCTATAATTCTGCAATTCCACTATTTAACACACAAACACTCATTATTTCTATAATGTCTTTATCCAACTCGGCATAATAACATTGTTAACAATTTTCATAGCTCACCACCAAACCTTTCCAGCACCTCCATCAGCTCGTCATCCTCCAAGTTAAATAAATCCTTGTCACCTGCACAGTTAACCAAAAGCTGTCCCAAACGCAGATCTGGATGCTCTCTCCATACTTCTTCAAGTTTTCTAATTACTGGTGATATACGACCACGTTTTCTTGTAGTTTCCCCTGAGCAATTCACATACAACATACACCAATCAAACTCAAAGAAATAACAGTTCTGTTTTAAATCTGACTCATACTTATTAACTGCATCATCAAAAATATCGAGGAAAGTCTGTAGTTTTTCATGTGTATTTTTATCATCTGTATAAAAACTTAAAATCTCCTCATCCACAAAATCATCACCCATTTTTACTTTGACTGTTTCCAGCTTAATATAGGTAACTCCCTCTTTTTCTAAACCTTTTAAAAGCTCTGCTTTGAAATCTTTGTTGAAACAGGCACATATACCACCCCGATTAATATAGAAACAAGGAACATGGTAACTCAGCCACATAAAATCATCTCCTCTCTAAGAATAAATGGAATCAAGTCCTCAAATATAGGTAAGGCTTCTTCCTTACCCAATACCTCGACAAACTCTTTATTTATCCAACCACCATAGATACAATAATCAACTATATCTCTTTCACTGCGGATAGTTTCATCAATATCAATAATTAGATAAAATGTCCTCTTTACATCATCTGCAACAGATGGCAGATCATCAAAAAGAAGTCTAGTATCTGGGTTCTTTGTTGAATTGATTTTTGACAACCTGACTGACTTGTCTTTCATAAAATCAATCAACATAATAGCAAGTCTTCTACTTCTCAGCTTTTCTTTTAAAAGTGTTTTTGCAAATATTTTCTTATCACAAATTACACCAGCCTCAAACCATTCTTTGTAAGTTAAGATAACTTCACAACCCTCTGGATATTTCATGTCTATTAATTGAGCTATATCTGGTAGATCTCGTTTCCAGTCATAATCAAACTTACGACAGAAAGTAAATAAGTTTTCACCATAGTCAAAATTAACTGCTTCAAAATCTTTTACTGCAGATAAAATACCATAGACATAATCCTCATCCACACATACTGCAAGCAAGATATCAATATCTAATTTCTTTAAAGCATTGATAACTAAGCGGTCAAGATGCTTTGTATGCGTATAGATACCCTTTTGTGAATTGCTAATTAAAATAAGACCTTCCTGCTCACACCTATTGATATATGTGATAGGAAAAACTCTATCAATATCAGCTCCATTACGAATAGCATATCTATCACCTTCTATGAAACTGCAATTTCTCTTCTTTAGAAAAGCTATAGATGCCTCATCTCGAAAAGGAAATTCTTCATTCCCTACAAGCATTTCAAATCTAGCATACACATCTTCACATACATGGTATGTATCATCACTAAATACACCATATTGTCCTGGGTGGTAAAGAATAACTTTAATCAAGCAAATCAACTCCTTCCATAAAATCACTAAGTAAACTCTTGCCATTGAATGCATCAGGACTAATCAGTCCTTCTGGATGGTTTTCTTCAGTTACAAGAGTAACAGTTACTCCATGCCTATAAACTACATTGCCTATAGTTACAGGTCTGCTGCCTATATTGTTTACAACCAATCTCTTAATTGAATCGCTCATATGGTAAGTGTTTACTGAACCGCCAATAAATTCATAATGACGAAAATCAACTATCCCTGAAAGCTGGTATAGATAAGAATCCTTAAACATTCCCATATGTATCTGATTACTTAAGCGATGAACTTTATCCTCATATTTGAAATGAACATTTAAAATGCCACCAGCTCCTATTTCAATGAATAAATCTCCATTAAAGATTTCCTTCTCTAACCAAGCAACAAAAGAACTTTCTTTTTCATGAGCTAATTTTATTGCTTCGTCTACAAAATGTGGAACAACCTTTAAACGCTCCAAATTGTCTTTGGAAAATTCGGCAAACCTATCAGTCCATCTAATGTCCTCGAATGGACAAAGGTATTCACTGCCAGACATTGTATGGAAAATAAAAGCCTTGTTAGGCTCATCAACCTCAACCGTATCAATCATAGATGTAAGAATAGATGAACAAGCTAAGAACCTATCATCATCCTTTACAGGAAAGCCTCCCAACACAAAATTTTCCAAAATTTCTTCAACATGCCATTTTGCTAACTTAGTCATACACAATCCCCCCTATATTTGGGAAATACACAATCGTGTCTAAGCCCAAGGCATCGTAGGATACCCCCTCCAATGAGAAATCAACATCTTCAATACCATTGTCATCCAGATACTTTGTGAGCTTAATAATAAAGTCCATGAATGAATCCTGCTGGCTAACTACTACACCTAAACAAGTTCTGCCAAACATTCCACGACCTGAGTAGTTTTCGTAAATATTATACTTAGGATTTTTTTCCACAAAATTTCTGATACCATCCTCGATACTCATACAGTCACCTCCATCGGATATAATTTTTTCAGCTTATAAAAAGTGGTTTTCTTAATCCCCATCTCTCGCATTGCTTCAACAGCTTTCATATCCCCACTTGCAACCTTCTCCATAACAGTCTCATAATTTTCTGGCTTTCTCACAGTAGGTCTGCCAAACACAACACCCCTATTTTTAGCTGCCTGTATTCCTTCAGACTGACGTTGATGATTTTTCAGTCTCTCATCCTCTGCAATAGATGCCATAACCTCAATAAGAATATTGGATACCATTTCCAGTATCCAATCCTGACCATCACACTCCATCAGAGATGTTGGAACATTGAGGATTTTCACTCGGATCTCGTGAGCTTTGAGCCACTCCAGTTCTTCTTTTATCATCTGCTTGTTTCTGCCAAGCCTGTCCAGTTCCTTGATAACTAAGGTATCTCCTGCTCGAAGCATTGTATTCTTCAAAGCAAGATATCCCATCCTTTCAAAATCCTTACCAGACTGCTTGTCTACAATGATATTTCTCTCTGGAATGCCATACTCAAGCAAAGCTTCAATCTGCCTGTCAGTATTCTGATGTGAAGTGCTGACTCGTGCATAACCAAATTCCATAATAGCAAGACTCCTTCCATTAAATATTGATTTCCGTTCGTAAAAGTCCCTGTAACTGAGCGAACCTCCGCAAATAGCAAATACCACATTTCTGAACCATTTTTTACCCTGATATTTGATAGTGCGTAAAAGCATGGTTTTATGAACGCAGTACCTACACCAGTTCAGACCGATATAACCGCCTGTCCAAAATACCACCGCATAATTTGAGCTGTGTGCCACTTTTAAAAGCCTCATCGGAGTATTTGGCATTGAACCATAAAATCGGCTAAATAAGGCAAATACAAGCAAATGAACTTTTTAAGACCTTTCCGAACGGTTGCTGGTACTATAACTCTTTGCGCAAAGCTATTGAAGTGTCTATTTCTGCCAAAAAGTACTCAGGGCATTTGGTGGTTATGTATGATTTCCAAATGATGAGCCTTTCTTCAAAGTAGAGAAGAAAGCCAACAATCACTTTTGGTAACAATTTAAGTTTTCAGCCAATAATAGGAATGCCCATAATTCAAGGTTTCGGTAGGCTTGATGTTTCAAATTTACCGAAAATGTTACAATTTCCATCACTTTTTTCAATCAGTTTCATTTTCACAAGCAAGGACACCAATCACTCTTGTGTCAATATTTCAAAATCTTATGGATACTTTAGGATTTGCAATTAGATAGAGTAGATAAGGAATACAGAACTGGCTTGTAGATAATATTGATTTATACACAAATAAAGTTATTTTTATATTAGAATAGACAAATCTTGTTTTTGCATGATTGCTATATTTTCAGAGCCATACATTTATACATCACTCAATTTTCTTGGGAATTTGGGAAATCACTAAAAGGATTTATTGATTTGCGATTGCAATAATAATTCATATTACTATAGAAGAATAGATTGGAACAAAGACTATTATTAAGAGCAGTCACCAGTCCAACAGAATACAACAAAGACCAACTCATTATAAAATCAGAATGTATTATTTCACGATAGAATCACTTAGTACATAATCAGTGCATATAAAATCATGGCAATTCTGATTAAGACATTTTCAGAATAGCTATGAACAGCATAACACAAATGATTTCATATAAGAATATATTTACTTATGATAAGAATGGCTCTGTTCAGAGATTATTAACTCCAAACACCCATAAGCAGGAATTAAAACAAATTTATTTCATATTAAAACGCATAAAAAAAACAGCACTGCTAGGTATCTACCCCCCTTATTTTGCGAGACCATCCAAGCATTCAGAACCAATCATAAACACTTGCCCCTGTGAGCCTGCGTGTGCCATTTGTGGCGAGCGTACCATAATAGTCGAGGACGTGACCACAATGCCCGTAGAAAGCCTGTGTGGGCAGATGCCAAAGCCAAGCCACAAACAACAGTTCCGAGCAATCATACATACTTCATGAAATGCAAAAAGACCAGCAACTCCGAAGAATCACTGGTCTGACTATGCTCATAATATTCAATTAAGCTGTTTTGTGTCTCTTTACAAATACGATTACTCCCATAGCTGCAACTGCCATCACAACATATATTGCGATTGGTGTCATATCGCCAGTCTTTGGTGATGTAGCTGTTGTATTTGCAGATGAAGCGTTCTTATCTGTTGATACAGTAGTATTTCCAGATGATGTATTATTATCTGATGCAGAAGCATTTCCATTATTAGATGAACCACTATTGTTAGAAGTATTTCCATTATCAGATGAACCGCCATTGTTAGAGGTATTTCCATCATCAGTCTTTGTATCATTGTTGCTTGGTAACTTTGGCTCTGTCTTTGTTACAACATAGCTTGAACAATGGTCTTGCTTTACAGTCATATAACCATCAGCATCTACTACGACAGCCTGAACCTCTGCAAAGGTATTGTCAGCATTCATAAGTGAATAATAAAGGGTCTGACCTGCATACTCTGTTCCTGCATAGAAGCGGATGTTTGCTGTTGCTGGTAACTTGCCTGAGTAGTTGAAGTTAATCTGTGATACAAAATTATCCTTTGTAATATAGGATGGCATTGTATCTGCATAAGCACTGTTGATTGATGTAGAAAAATCATATTCTGTCTTTCCATCTACACTTGACATAGTTCCTTTTGCAAATGTGAATGTTACATTGTTATTTGACTTGATAATAACATCTTTAGTAGCATTCTCAGCCAAAATTGAAGCAAATGTATCAGCAGAAACTATCTGCGAATCACCTAAATCAACTGTGTAATTATCCTCGCTTGGAGATGGAGCTGGAGTCTCATCTTCAAAGTTTAATACTGTTGATACACCTTCTGGGAGGAACCAATAATCTACATAAGAACTGACTCTGTTTTCCAATGTGTAATATTTATCCCAATCAGCATCTGATATACTTGCACCATATGTATCTGTATTGTCGTCTCCCCAGGTTTCAAGTCCACTAGCCACATTAAGATTTCCTAAATCATCTGTTGTATAATATACTCTAATGATATATGCATCGTCAGCCATAACACCATTATAACCAATTTCTCTAGAACCCATATTCTGGTTTATACAGCCTAAATTTGAATCTTCTGACCAATATTCCTTTGGAAGAATATTGAATCTTTTTCCAGTAACCTTTCCAAATTCCGAAGTGCTGTCATATATAATTGCAGGTCCACTTTTACTACCCTTCCAGCCTAATGCACCATTAATCTTTGTCTTTAATGAACCATCTTCATTTTTCTCTATTAAAAGATTGCCATTATCATCTCTTGATAAAACTGGAACTAATACAAATGAATCATATGCTTTCCAATATGGGATACTGCTGTTTTCCCAGTCAACATATGCTGTTGTATTACTACCGCATACGACAAAATCGCCTCCAAAATATTCATATCCCATCTGATTAGCAATTGCTTCCATATCAGCTTTTGAAAGCGACTTTTCTTCATAATCACCATCTACAGCAATATTTATTGCTGATTTGTCCGTTACATCAGCAGCTTTTACACTCGGTGTATTTCCAACTGAAAATACAGTTACTGCTGCCATAGCCAAAGCAACTGCTGTGGCTGCAAACTTTTTCTTTCTCATAAAATAAATCTCTCCTTCTTTTGAATAATTTGTAAAACCTCATAATTCTACATATTTTACGCTCATACTCACTGTATAGTGAGTATCTATATAGTGAGTTATTGTATCAGCACTTATTATATACAATTTATGGTAAAAAGTAAAGGAGAATTTTCATGTGCAACTATGGTTCTTTACACTTACGCATAAATGAAATCCTTGCAGAAAAAGGTATCTCCAAAAACAAAATCTGTAAAGATTTGGACATTCCTCGCAGTAACTTCAACAGATACTGCCGAGATGAATTCCAGAGAATGGACACAAACCTAATCTGTAAGTTATGCGATTATCTTGATGTAGATATATCAGCTCTTATAGAATACAAAAAGCCCGATACTTCTCACCATGAATAGATTGTATAAGTAAAGCGACTGAATCAAAAACAGTCGCTTACTTTGTACCTTAGATTATTACTTTGAATTTATCCTGCTCTATAATGATAGCAATACTGCCTGATGCTGGTGGCAACCAGTGACCTTGTAATTGTAGAGCATCGTCTACATATTCCACTTTAAATCTGCTACCTACAGGTTTTGGACTGTACTCGTCATCAATAGGCTCTATAAGCTCCACAATAGTTCCTTTAGGATATCTTGCAGAGTAAACCTCTTTCTTATTGATAGGGTATGACATATTACTCTGCCTCCTCATAATCTATCATTTTATCTGGCATCAGAGGTATCAAATGACTTTCAATAACAGGAATATCTTCCTCTCTTATCGATGTGAATTCGCCTTCACTATTATGCCTTACACACATTAGATTACCAACAAGCATATCATATACTCCACCCATATCATCAACAACAAAACGATTAATAGGATAGTTTTTTAGTTTGCCCTCATCATTAGCAATGACATCAATCTCATCAGTAATACTCAAGACTGTAATCAATCCATGTGGCTCATCATAATTTACATATCTCTGCTCAGCCTCCAAGGTGTTATCAACCTCGGCAAGATAGCCTTTATAAACTACACCCGACAGCTTATTCACTCTCAGCAGATATGCCTGTATTTTCTCCTGCTTCATCTACAACCTCCTCAGCATCATCGCCTTCTGTGTCCATATCTTCAATATTCACTACTTCTTCCGTAGGCTCATTTATAAAACTACCCATAGCTGGCGAGTCCTCATCAGTACTTGCTGTAACATCATCAACCTCAGAGTTTTCAGAAGTTATTGCATCCCAAGTCCATGTATCTTCACTTTCAAAGGGTTTACCTATTTCATCAATATTCCAGCCAAAGTAGTTACACATGGCAACAAACATAACCTTGAGTCTCTGATTAACATTTGCAATCTTAATATTGCCAGAGCCACTTGCCTCCTCATATGCAGGATATAAAGCGTTGGAAAAATCATTGATAAATGCCTTGAAAAGCTCAGGCTTTACATTGTTCTCAATGGCTATCTTTGACATCACGATTACAATAGGAACATTGTTTTTACGCAGGAATTTATTCTTGTTTTCAAATGAAGAATCAAGGTAATCTACGATTTCCATAAGCATCTGCTGTTTTTCCTCGTTATAACTGTTTCTGATACTCTCGGCATATGAAAGCATAGATGCTGCGGAGATATTTTTAAACTCTCTCTGCTCGTGTCGCTGGTCGAGCAATGCCATGCCCTGCATCAGCATCAGCAAATCATCTTCTTTGAGAGCCTGTTTCTCTGTGATATTAATAGCCTGTGTAAAGAAATTGCCTGAAAGCAGAGTGTTTACAAACTCCATCAGCTCATTGCCAAGCTTAGCTTTACCTTTCTGCATTGCTGAGAGAGCTACACCACTATTGATATTAAAGTACAACTTTTCAGCTTCTTCCATCGTATAATTCTCAATAGCCTGTACTGTAAATCTGTAGTTTTTGATAATATCCTGAAGCTCCTCTTCAAGCTCTGAATATTTCTTACCGGCGATATCATATGTAAAACCCTCAACTTCTACTGGCTCAACTGAACCATGCAATGTCCATTCATCATTTAAGAATGGGAACAAAGTTGTAATAAGTCTCTGTTGTCCTTCGAGAACTTGATAGCCAAAGATATCCTTGCCCTTAGAATCCTCGCCTCGCTTATCTTTTAACAAGACAATCGGTGGAATATAGGAATCTGCAAGCATACTCCATACAAGATTTGACTTAAGGATAGAACTCCACATACCACTATGTCTCTGAAATGGCAAGGTGCATTGAAGCACCTTGTCATCAGACTCAAACCATTTCTTCATCGTGTTTACAGATACTGGCAGACTTGATCTATTCATCCATATCCACCTCAATTCCATCGTATTCTTTTTCCAGCTCCTCTCGGCTCATCTGACCTAAGCGAAGCATAGTAGTATCCTCCAGTTCATAGATAGCCTGTCGAAGTTCCTCATCTGACATATCAGATAAATCATCTTTTTCATCTCCAAACTCAGCCTGAACTTCTGCTCTATTAATATTTAAAGGACAGTTGAAAACATCGTTTGGTGCATAAAACTGGATGAGTGAGCCTTGACAAAAATATGGCTTGCTCTTACCTTCATCAAACTTGTACTTTTCCACAAACATCATCGGCTGGAAATCACAATCAGAGAAATCATAATAACCATCAGATAATAACTGCTTCATGATTTCCTTGACCTTAGCTGTTGGCAGATTACCAATCGTGAACTCACCGATGGCAAAGACGTTGCACTCAGTATTCTTTACCTGAAAGTGTAATCCACTTACAGCTTGCTTACTGTCCTTGGCAATCTGCACCAATCTTATATTTGTTCCATTGAAAGGCACTCTCTTTTCAACAATCTCTTCAACCTTGCTTATTTCAAATAAGCCTCCATTAACTAAAACCTTAACCATAATAAATCCTCCATTTCGTGAGTTTAATTTTTTTCGTGTGTTATCTATCACTCTGTTTGAAGTGAATTGCAAGTTATTTTTAAAATTTTTCAATAGAAAAATTTATGGGATACCCCAAGATTGGCTATTTTACAGGGAATTCCTCTGGATTTGCCCTCGCCCACTCACCCAGTCGATTGACTTCATTCAATACTTCAGACCAATCATCGGCATATAGCATTTGAATAGTAGACCAAAGGATTTGTAATAATTTCCTTTTATCATTAGCTGGGAACTCGCTACTAGGACTAAGAACTATAAGCTTTGTAATATCCAACTGCAGGGAATCATGGTCATAATCATACAGACTGATTAAAAATGTAGATAGAACATTGATCTTTTCTCTTTTAATCTTTTTATTGGTTTCTGCACGATAATCTTCAAGAATATCTGTTATGTCAGCATCAAAACCTTTCTGTTTCCAACGCTCTCTCGCCCTATCAAAATAGACATTCCTTGCTCTGTCGATTAGTGCCACTACTCACCACCTCCCAGTGGAATATGAAGAACCACCTTGGCAATCGTAAGCATTGAATAATACACTCTAACAAACTTTGCACTTTCATTTGGTGGAACAACAAGCTCATCACATGTGCTGCATATGACTGCATCATTCATACCTTCGGCACGATAATATTTTGCTACTTTTAGGATTTCATCATAATGCCTTGATGTGTTTAAGACCTGCCAGTCCCTCACATGATTTTGCTCATCTCTAGTTTTAGGGAGCAACAGCACGAAAGAATTAGGGTGCTTTTCAGCAATAGTGCTTAATAACATTTTTCAAGTCCTCCTTTCAGAAAAAGTCCCGACAATTCAGGGTTGTGTGGTATGTTAGCTCTTGCCTTAATTTCTGTAAAGATTGTCTTGAAATTATTCTTGAGAAGTTGCCTGAACTATACAGTTATTTGACTGACTACGAAAAAGGGCAAAAAATTAGAGCCAGTCTTTCGACTGACTCTGTGTTTTTTATTATGAACTTATAGCTTTATTAAATGTTGCTTCAATTAAAATAATCAACCGCTCATGACTTAGAACCACAAACAGGATTTTTTCTACCATTTTATTTCATTGATTTTACGAATAAAACCATCCCAATCGTCCATACAATTTTTTGTTATACAATCATAGACTATACAATCTTCCTCAGTTTCATTCTCTTTGTAATCTTCTATATCCTTACATATAATTTTGTGATTAGCTTCAAATTTCTTAAATTCTCTCCACCAATCATATTCGCTTTTTTGATATGTTTTATCCGCTTTACTTTTTTCAGAAGTAATTCTAGCATTGACTATTTTTAAAACTGTTTCTTTTAACTCTTGAGAATACTTATCAATATAAATATAGTTCCACTCTTTTCCATTTGTGTAAAGAACCTTTTTATACCATAAAATTTCACCAATAAGTTGACCTTCATCTCGAGTCACTTCTTTTTTTGATAGACATTCTTGAATTACATTTATATTAAATAACTTATTACCTAATGCTTTAATCTCAAGACTACCGATAAGTCCGTTCCAATCTTCTTCTTTAATTTCATCTCTGGCTATATCCTTAAAATCTTTATCAAGTATGGCAATATCAGGAAAACTACTTAGTCCGTAGTAGATATTTCCTTTCTTTGACTTTTTTCTATTAAAAACATATCTTTTGGATAGTTCTCCTGTCATAGGCTGAATTATCTCTGTTGCTAACAAATAAAGTTCAATTTCTGTATTGTTCTGTGCTTTTATAAGCTCTATTTCTTTTTGGTATTTCTCTTTAGTCATAAATTATCCTCTTTATAAAATCCTAATTTGTATTTAGTATAACAACCTTGCCAATTAAAAACAACTGGCGATATGCTCCTACCCCCCTAGCTGATTGAGAATAAGAACTTAATGGAAATACTATTGGAAAATACAAAGACAATCGCATATTTTATTTCATCTGAAAAGTACCTGATTACTACAACTACATACAAAAACCACAGGCAATCAACAGTTGAGGTTTTAAAAATGCTATCTATGCTACATACCTACAAGAAATATTCATTAGCAGATAATAACCTTGAAGTTTTATATGCTGCGTATGGGCATAAGAAAAGGACTTGCCACACAGAAACAAGTCCCTTTCACATCTATATTAAATTTTATCAAGAAGCCCTTCTTCATCTATCCCTGCTGCCTTGAGCAATTCCTTTATGATGATATCTACATCTCGATTTATATAGAACTTTGAAATTTCCTTTGTATTAATCAGATAGTCACGATTAATCTCTTTGCTGAATCCGCTAAGATAATAGCTTACTTCAGCGACTATCGCATATAAGGCATGCAAATATGTTGCTCTCACCTTATACTTGTTGATGTACATTGGAACAGATACACGACTCATATCCATATCGTGATACCAAATTCTATACTCCCTGCCTGTTGTTAATTTGATGTCAATATAAAACTGCATCATCAGACAGAGATTTACTGACTGTACATCGAGCTTTTTCTCAATGTGCTGCCCCTTATATGTGATGCCATCAATGATAAAATCACCACTTACAAGAGGTCTGAGGTGTACTCTCTTCAGTTCCTCCACTTACATCACCCCCTCTGAATAAGCATCTGCCATAAAATTCATGACATTGCTCCAAAGGGCATCGTATCTAGATACCCCAAGGACATCCACAATACCCTCATCCTCAACAATATATTTATTGAGGATATCGTCCATGCCATCACAATGAATTGGCATAACTATTATATTGTGGATTTGATGAATCAAATCCTGAAAATATCTATACATCTCTTTTACTGGATTGATTGGTGTATCCAGTATTGCTCGGTACACCTGATATCCAAAATTACCGATAGGTGTATGCAGTTTTTCAACTACATCTCCATTACATCCACCGCCAAATGGATACTGTGCAGAATAGACTGCTACTTCTACCAGTCTATCTGGCATCAGCAGTTCTGCCTCTACACAGATATCATCTCTCCGATTAGCAATGACCTGTGTTCCTACGACAGCTCGAAGCCATACTCTACATGCCTCGACTGCCTTTTCGTAACGCTCCATAACCTGAGCGTCATTTTCTGCTTTTCTTGTTCCTTCATAAACAGCTACTGCATCACCCTCAGTTAACTGCTTTACCACATTAGTTGTCTTTACACCTAATGCTATTAATGTTGTCTTTAAGTTTGCTTCTACCAACATATTGTTGTCCTCCTAATAAAATTTACTTGTTATTGCTGAAGATGACTGGCTATATGCGAATCATCTGTTACACCAAAATGGAATCTTTATCTAGGATAATCCTATCTTAGTTTTCAGCTTATATTGTCAGCCTTCTACTGACATTTACTATGTTCCAACTTGAGTAGGATATTAAACATAAAAAAATCTTATGATGCCAGAAGCTGTCTTAAATTATGAGACCCCTGCGTTTTTATCTGTTATATATGAAATAGCAGGATAGAAAATCCTCTATCCTGCTATCCACTACAGTTACTTATGCATATAACTTTTTAATTTTACCTTCATCTGTTTCATTATCAATATCTGTTACATCCTGATACACTTCTTCCGGCATGTAAATCTGATAGCCGTTGCTAACCTTCTCATCTCCAATAACAAATGGATTTGCATCATTCCTAACATTATTACCACTTGACTTGGTACATAAAGCACCTTTCTTACGTAATGCTGTCATAACTGCTTTAACACTTGATAGATGTCCTTCTTTTACCAGAATTCTTTCAGCCTGTAACTTTGTAATGCCAAGACAACGTGATGTAGTAATCTCCTCATCTGATATAGAAAATGTTACTTCCTTGGATTTATTAATAATACTTCCTTTGTAATCAAATGCCTGTCCACCAAACATACCACGAGCTTCATCACAATCCAAATTTTTCTTATTATTTATATAAAATTCTCTAAGCAATGCATATCCCTTATCAGCAAGATTATCCTGTTCGCTCTCAAAAAATAAGTGCTCTAAAATAGTCTTGCATAAAATTTCATAAACAGATTTTGCATTAAGTTTCACATCAACAACCTTCTCTAACACTTCAAGACTAATCATCAATAAAGCCAGCACTCGTGATACTCTGTCGGTAATAGGAGTATAGTAATGGTTCTTCTTCGCATATGATATAAATTTCTTATCCCACTTTTCAAATGAATTCTTTAGAGTAGTCTCTTCCTGAGTATCTATACTATCAAGCAACAATTCCGCTACTCTATGAGTGATATGACCATAATTTTCTCTTACTGTAGCTTTGACCCTGTCTGACTCTTTATCATCTTTAGTCCAAAAAATGTCTGGAAATTCAAGAACTCTTACTGCTAATCCACCAATTTCCTTCGTATAAGTGAATATGCTTTTTTCTCCACTAATCAATATTGCAGTTTCAAATACATCCCTTTCTTGAAGCCCACACCCATATGCCCCTACTCTTTTTTTATCAGTACCATTTGCCAATGCGTATAATAATTTCTGCATAGCCTTTCTTACTGATTCATCTGCCAATTTTGTATCATCTACTGCTATAGGAAATCCTGTATTGTTACCCATATCTTTTATAACAGCATTCTCTGTTCCCTGAAAATCATGAAACATTGAGCAAATTTTTCTTCCATCTGGACAACCACCTTGAGAAACTGCCAATTCAAGTGCTGTTGATTTTCCCATGGATGTATCACCTGCTAAACTATAAATTGGATTAGCAATTGCCATTCCCCATCTGCTATTAATAAATCCCAAAACAGTAGCAGATGCCCCCATAGCTGAGGCTAATTGCAATTTAGGATTTTTCGATACAATATCTTCAAACAGTTTTTTTATCTTGTTAAAATCACCTACAGGTTCAATTTTTTTATCCCCAACATATGTAGATAAATTATCCTCACAATAACTTTTAGCCCCATGAAATGCCAATTTACCGTCTAGTTTTTTCCATCCCATATGTGTATGAACATACTCTCTATCAGCACAACTTTCAGTGACATTATATTTATCATCTCTCTTGTCGCCATATCGTTTCTTGAATACATCAAAAATTGTAAGATATGAGTTGTCTCTTTCCAGCAATTCTTGGCAATTCAACAGACATGCCTCTTTTTCCAAGAAAAAATTATACATAGCATTTGCATCTAGAACTGTACAGAAATTTGCTTTCAATTTCTCTGCCAGTTGTTTTGCATTCACAGTTGCTCTGTCGACTTCAATATCAACCATCTTTCCTGCCATAATAGAGAATACTTGTAATTTGGTAGTAATCTGAGAAGTATCAGTATTTATCTTATATCCCACAATATTAAAATCATCCCCAATAAAGGTAGAGATTTCTCTTTTTCCCTTTTCCTTATTCCATGATACCTTGCCATCCTTAACGCTAAATTTTGTGTACATAATCTTTTCCTCCGATCTCTTAATTTGTTTTTTAGTAAATAGTTTAGCCTGCCACTTTCTCATCCAAAATGTTCATCTGTTCATTAATCCAAAGGAGCATCTGCTCCTCTTCTGGGGTCTCACACTCAAAACCTCCTCCTATAAATAAGTCTGCCAATTCTTGAATCGTTTCTCTGTTGTTCATAATGAATGTCTCCTTTTCTTAAATGATAATTGTTATCTAACTGAACATGTGCACTTGTTCCCTTCGATGATTTGAATATACTATAAAGAGCATTTTTTGTAAGTCAGCTTAATTTAATGATTTTGTTGCTGGATTTATACTGTCTTACTAATATATTTTTTCAGCTATCGCATAACCAACTCATTTTTGATTTTCAAATCATTTACTCACAACCCTGTGCACCTTCAGTGTTGCTTTCAGCGTAAGTGTAATATAAAAAATTTCAGTTTTCTATCAGCCTATCTTTTACCTTTTTCTATTGAAACTATGCTGTCTTGCAAAAATATTTTTATATCAATCGCATAAAAATAAGAGCCTCTCGGCTCTTACTAAAATTATCATATACAATTTTTACGATGGAATCCATTTGGTCATTTCTTCGTAAAACTCTTTAAATGTACGTTTTCTCAAGCGACCATTGTACTCAAAATCTAAATTGTATTTTGTTTGAAATTGTATATCATCTACTTTTTCAAAATCAATGTTCGTGATAAACACGATGCTCTGCGGTTTATTCTTATCCTTATCTCTATAATCAAACACAAACAGATTATGTCGCTCATCAATAATCTTCATCGTATCATATATATCTTTAATATTTATATCATCTTCTACTGCTGATAAAATATCTGTACAATATGCCCTGTCTGTCAGCTTCCTTTTTTTCGTGTACATTCTATCTCTGACAGAACTTATTTCTGTATCTTTTTTATTACGTTTTTCTTCATTTAACCTTATGTCTTTTTCAACATAAGTTTTCCATGTTAGAATCCACTCGCCCTCATATTCGCTAAGTACTTTAAATACATCTCCCATATTTTTTGTGTCAAAATTAAAACGTTCATATTCTGTAATATATTTGGGCATATCAATATATAAAAATTCTTTAATATTTTTTTTGTTATCACCCTTATCCTTATTTGCTTTGTTCATATCTTTTTCACAACAAAATTCTAGTTTTGAAAATCTATCCATAAATGTGAACAACTCACTTTTAGATAATCTTATAAATCTTTCGACTCTATCCTTATATCCTCTTCCCTCATCTATCCAATGAGATATCCATGTATCGTACATAAACTTTTTATTATTAGTTAATTCATACTCTTGTTTGCTTGAATTCTCTTTTTTGCTTTCCGCATCATCTTTTTTTAGCCTTTCTGTTTTCCACACTTCCAAATTAGAATCAATCCAATATTCTGGTAACAGGCATTTATACATTATAAAATATGCCGATAAAAAATAGATATCATATTTATCAAATTCATTTTTGTCTATATATGAGCTAAACAATACACCTGCTAACCCTATAATTTCTGACACCTTCTCTTTCTGTTCATTTGGATAACTGCTCTTTAAAAACTTTTGTACCCTCTCTATATATTTGTATATACGCAGTTTTCTTTTAAATGCAAGCTGTATTTTAGTTAAAGTCTCCTTCGTTCTTTCATTAACCCAAACTTTCTTATGCTTATAACCATTTGCACATAATGCAGGCACAAGTCCAAGTTTTCCAAACACATCTACAATAGTATCCGTAGGAACAACTGCACTACATATAATATGATGAATCATCGCCCTGTATATATGATTGCACTCGACCTGTGCATAATTAAATGGCAAGAATAAATTATCATACTTTTCTTGTTGAAGTTTCATGTCAGGTGAATACATATTCCAGTATTTTTTTCCAAATACATCCTTGGGCAAATTAATATTATTCTCTATAAGTTCTGTCTGCCTAGCCTGTGGATTAGTTTTAATCTCATTGTATATAATTCTCCATACTACAATCTTGAACCACTCTGGATAATCTATTATGGAACATTTACATGGACTAAAAAACTTGTCTTTCCAATTATTTATTTTAATGACAGCATCAGAAAAGCTCATATTTTCTAACTGCTTACAATCATTTTTAATATTGTCTGCCACATCTGAAAATTTTTCATCGGATTTTACCTTGTCAATCGCATCTGTAAATTGATACATATACATATCCTCTTTTCTTTGGGTTTTTGGGTTTAACTTACAATTTCCTTTTCTGAAATTAATTATATCAAAAATGACTCAATACATATATCAATTTTTATAGGTTTTTGGGTTTTGAATATAATAAGATACCCCATGAACAATCTTATCTACTTTTTATTGGGTTTTTGGGCTTTAGAAATAAGTATAATCAAGACCGAACTTTATGAGTTTATCCTTTTCACATGTTCTTTTATAAGACCGTTCTTAAATAATTGGGCAGGAAATCTTACTGTGATAACGCTTCTAGTGTCCCATGAACGAATATTAAAAGAACGTGTCCCATATTTGTCCCGTAGAAAGCAAAAAAAATCCTCAGAAAACCCATAAATACAGGCTTTCCGAGGATATATCCGTTATTCAAACTCAATCGTTCCAGGTGGCTTACTCGTCAGATCATAGAATACACGGTTTACCCCGCGTACCTCGTTGATGATTCGGCTCATTACTGTTTGCAGTACTGCAAATGGAATCTCTGCGCTTTCGGCGGTCATGAAATCGACGGTATTCACAGCACGCAGTGCAACTGCGTAGTCGTAGGTTCTCTCGTCGCCCATTACTCCAACGGAACGCATATTGGTCAGGGCTGCGAAATACTGGTTCGGCATCCAGGATGGAGTTTTGCCATTTTCTTTCTTGTAAGCAGCTACTGCCTTGTCCACTTCTTCCCGGTAGATGGCATCGGCATCCTGTACGATGCGGACTTTCTCAGCATTGACTTCACCGATGATTCGGATACCAAGACCCGGGCCCGGGAATGGCTGACGGAATACCAGATGCTCCGGAATTCCAAGCTCAAGACCGGCTTTACGAACCTCATCTTTGAAGAGGTTACGCAATGGTTCGATGATTTCCTTGAAATCAACATATTCCGGAAGACCACCTACGTTATGGTGGGATTTGATGACAGCGGATTCTCCGCCAAGACCACTTTCTACCACATCTGGATAAATGGTTCCCTGTGCCAGGAAATCAACGGCTCCGATTTTCTTTGCTTCTTCTTCAAAGACACGGATAAATTCTTCACCGATAATTTTACGTTTTGCTTCCGGCTCTGTTACTCCGGCAAGCTTGTTATAGTAACGCTCCTGGGCATTTACACGGATGAAGTTTAAGTCAAACTGACCGTTCGGTCCAAATACATTTTCCACTTCATCTCCCTCGTCTTTACGAAGAAGGCCATGATCAACAAATACGCAGGTAAGCTGCTTTCCGATTGCTCTGGATAAAAGACCTGCTGCCACAGAAGAATCCACTCCACCGGACAATGCCAGAAGCACTCTTCCGTTGCCGACTTTTTCACGGATTTCCTTGATGGTATTTTCCACAAAGGAATCCATTCTCCATGTTCCGGCACAGCCACAGACACCACGCACGAAGTTGTGGAGCATCTTGGTTCCCTCTTTGGTATGGAGTACCTCCGGGTGAAACTGGATGGCATAGAGATTTTTTTCACGGTTTTCTGCGGCTGCCACCGGGCAGTCTGCAGTATGTGCTACGATTTCAAAACCAGATGCTGTCTTTGAAATATAATCAAAATGGCTCATCCAGCAAATGGTCTTTTCTTCTACATTCTGGAATAATGGTGAATTCTTATCTACCATTACTTCTGTCTTACCATATTCGCGAACCGGTGCTTTTTCTACCTTGCCACCCAGCACATGCATCATGAGCTGTGCGCCATAGCAAAGTCCTAAAACCGGAATACCAAGTTCAAAAAGCTCTTTGCTGTAAGTTGGTGAATCTGCCTCATAACAACTATTTGGGCCTCCGGTCAGGATAATTCCCTTCGGGTTCATCGCTTTGATTGTCTCGATATCCGTGCGGTAAGAATATATTTCACAATATACATTGCATTCACGGACACGTCTTGCAACCAGCTGGTTGTACTGTCCGCCAAAATCAATGACAATAACTTTTTCCTTATCCATGGACGTTTTTCCTCCTAATTTTTGCTGAGACTCGCCCAGCGTCTAAATTTTATTATAGTTGAGCCACCCTGGAAAGACAAGACCTATTTTGTTTTCTGATGACCTTTGAACGAATATTTTTACTAACATTTTCGGCAACGCATATTTCCTTATTATATGGAAATACTCCCTGTATGCGTAAAGATTATCTGATTAAATCCATCACACAATATATTTTCTTTTTCTTTCTGGGAGCATTTCTTGGATACCTGTGGGAAGTGCTGCTTTTTTATGTGCAGGATGGGGTTTTCTGTAACCGTGGCTTTCTCTATGGTCCATGGCTTCCGGTCTATGGTGTGGGGGCTGTCCTGATGCTACTTATTTTAAGACGCTTTCAGAAGCATCCGGTCAAAGTCTTTTTTCTTGCAGCGCTTCTCGGCTCTTTCGTAGAACTTTTTATCGGATGGTTCCTCGCTCAAGTTTTCCACCTGCGTTACTGGGATTATCACGATTATCCACTGCAGCTTGGCGGTTATATCTGTCTTTATTCTGCATTGGGATTTGGCATTGCCGGTGTGCTCTGGGTCTGTGTGTTTGCACGGATTGCATCTCATTTATGGAGAAAAATGCCAGTACCACTGCAACGCATTTTTCTTACGCTGCTGATACTGGCATTTCTTCTTGATTGTGCCGCCGCACTGATTTTTCCCAACGCCGGGCACAATATTACGTTTTCTTAATTTTATTCTTCCATTTCAGCCATGGTTGGATAAGAGGCAATGGCTCCGGCTTTCTGTACACTCTTTGCACAATAGCGGTTAGAAAAATCAAGGTATACTGCCATCTTATCCGAAGTCAGTTCCGGCAAATCTGCTTCCGTCACACCATCTTTATAAAGCTGATACAGGAAGGAGCCGATAAATGCATCCCCGGCTCCGGTGGTATCCACCGCCTTTACTTTCTCTCCCTTGCTTTGTGCCTTTGCTTTCTTCGTATAACACTCTGCTCCATCTGCTCCCCTGGTATAAATAAGGAGACAAACATTTCCTACAAAAAGTTTTTCTTTTGCTGCTTCAATCGAATCCTCTCCAGTCAGGAAATAAAGTTCCTCATCCGAAAGCTTTAATACATGTGCCAATGGGAGGAATTCCAGCACTGCTTTCTTTAAATCTTCCGGATTTTCCCAGAGTGCAAACCTGAGATTCGGGTCAAAGCTTATAATTGCACCAGCCTCTGTTGCGGCTTCAATCGCCTTTTTATGTGCTTCCTTCATTGGAAAATCTCCCAGCGAAACGGAGCAGAAATGCAACGCATAAGCATCCTTAAACCAATCCGTTTCTACTTTTTCTTTTGAAAAAAGCATATCGGCTCCCGGCTTCCGGTAAAAAGAAAATTCACGGTTACCATCTTCCTTTAAAGCCACAAAAGCAAGTGAAGTATTTGCCTCTTTTGTACGAAGTACATGACTGGTTCCGATTCCGTTTTCTTCCAATGCTTCTTCAATTTTATCGCCAAAAGGATCATCTCCAAGCTGCGTTATCATCTCAGATTTACCACCAAGTCTGGTAAATGCACCGCACACATTCGCCGGTGCACCACCTACTTTCGGGCAGAATCCCAGGACATCTTTCATAGGTCTGCCGCTTTCCTGCGGAATAAAATCAATCAGTGCTTCTCCGATTGCATACAGTTTTTTCTCCATCTGATCTGCCTTCCTCTTTTCACCATTTTCTAACTATGTTCAATGGTAAATGTTTTCTTCACAAGGTCTGCCTTTAATACTGCATAGTCTGCTCCGCTGCTTCTTCGAATCTCAAGCAGTCCCTCTTCCGGAAGTTCTACCGCAATATCACCTTCCACATCAAATGCCGGATGGCTGTTGCGGAATTCCATTAATTCCAAAAGTTTCTTTACCACCGGACGCTCTACTTCTTTTGCAATCTCTTCCTTCGAATAATAGTGGCGGTTAATATTTCTGCCTTCTTTCGTTGCTTCCAGAAGCTCCAGGTCATTGCATCCTGCCAGCATGCCTACATAATAGACCTGCGGAATTCCCGGTGCAAAGAACTGGATTGCACGGGCAAGAAGATAAGCATCATCCTGATTTCCAAGTGCAGAATAGTAAGTCGTATTCACCTGATAAATATCAAGGTTATTGTAGGCTGCCGTATTGTAGATTTTCTTGACATTCGCTCCTTCGGAAAACATCATTTCCTTTGTTCGGTCAATTTCTTCATCCGGCATCAGATCTTTCACATCCACAATTCCGATTCCATCATGGGTATCTAATGTGGTAAACTGATGCTTCGGACTCATTTCCAGCCATTTCTTAAGATAAGTTCCCTTTCCAAAGTAAAGGGCATTCAATACCAGCACCGGAAGTGCAAAATCGTAAATCCAGAAATTCTGATTGGCAATTTTCATCTGAATACTGTAATGTTCATGAATTTCCGGCAGAATTATCACATCATGTTTCTTTACGATTGCTTCAATTCGATGCAGGAGATTCCAGATTTCCGGTTCTACAAAGAAACAGCTTGTATTCGCTTTCTTAACGGCATAAGCAAATGCATCCAGCCGGATAATGGAAGCATTTTTACTGCACATCAGTTCCAGTGTATCTTCGATAAATTTCTGAACAGCTTCGGATTCCACATTTAAGTCAATCTGTTCTTCTCCAAAGGTGCACCAGACCTTCTCGCTGCTTCCATCAGCAAAATCTGCATCAATATAAGGTGCTCTTGGTTTCCTTTTATAAATCAAATCTACCTGTTCTTCTGTCGGTTCTCCGTTTTCCCAGAAATCCTTGTATCGGATGAAGAAATCCTTATATTCCGATGCATCCTTTTTCTCTAAGAAATCTTTAAAATACGGAGACTGTCTGGAAATGTGGTTGACCATAAAATCAAACATCAGATAGTATTCTTCTCCGATTTTGCGTACATCTTCATAGGTTCCAAACTGCTCGTCTACCATGTCATAACGCATCGGTGCAAATCCCCTGTCTGCCGAGGACGGAAAGAACGGAAGAATGTGTACGCCACCTACCGCCTTATGAAAATAAGTTTCTAACATTTCTTTTAATTCAGAAAGATTTTTTCCAAGGCTGTCTGCATAAGTGATCAGCATAATTTTATTTGTCAGTTTCAAGCTTCTTCCCTCCTTTTAACGTAAATGTAAATTCATATTTTCCCGGCTGTTCCATCCGGTACTGCGGATGTGGTTTGGAAAGCCAGCTATCGTCGCCGCCAACTCCCATCTGATGGAGAGACGGACGGAGAATCGTATATTCACTATCCGGCAGCTCGTAAAGATGTCTGGCATTTTCCAGCTCATGCGGTGTATAAGGCAACGCCGATAAATCCATTTCTTCTGCACTAATCCGGAGTCCATAACCATTCTCATCTTCGATTACTGCTTCTCTGACACCACTGCGTCCGCCACTTTCCTGCGGAGCCAGATATTCTGACAGATTTTCCTTTACGGAAAAATGAAATTTTCCAAGTCTGCTGCCCTGACGGCGGTCCCAGTAATTTTCTTCCGGACCGTATCCATAGTAAGTTACTTTATCATATTGCTCCGGGATTCGAAGCAGCATACCAAATTCCGGCATTTCATGGGTCTTGATCTTCTCATCGGCTTCATATTCCATATGGATGGTGAGTGCTCCGTCTTTTCTGATACCATAAGTCACCCTGCACTCATTTCCCGGGATGTTCTCTGCCACATCAAAGAGACGGTATACATAAGAAATTTCTGCACCATCCTTTGTTTCTTTCAGCTCTGCCGGCATTGCTTTTGCATACATGCTGGCTGTCTTCCAGCATCCGCAACGCAGCGGCATTCCACTTCCTTTGTCATTGTCTGTCGGTGCCCGCCAGAAATTCGGTCTTGGAACGGATACGATAAATTCTTTCTCTTCTACCTGATAAGAGGTCAGTCCGCCACCTTCTTTTGCAAAAAGCATTTTTATATTGCCTGCTCTCACGCCGATATTCATAAGTCCTTCAACCAGTTCAAAATCTTCTGCTTCTCTGATTACTTCTTCCGGAGCTTCCTTTTTTCCTGCATACTGGCCAAAGGCAAGCTCATATCCGGCTTTCGCCCATGCAGTATCTTCTTTGGTAAGTAAGGAGGCGGTCACCGTAAATTCTCCGGCTATCTTAAGCCCCTTGGAAAGGCTGCTGATATCTATCGTCTCTTCTTCCTGTGGTGCTGCCTGAAGTTCATAAGCATTCTCTGCACATACGCCGTCTTTTGTTGCAATAACAACTTTTAATATATAGTTTTTTAAAGAAATAAATAAATTTTCGTTTTTTACAATAACCTTTGTTTCCTCCGGCAAAAGCTTTACACTCTGATACTGGAATTTTACTTCCTGCATCTTTGGAGACACCTTACGGTCAGCATAGAGAAGTCCATTTCCACAGAAGGTTCCATCATTCGGACGGTCTCCGAAATCTCCACCGTAGGCTAAATATCTCTCGCCCTTTTTATTGACAAGATAAAAGCTCTGGTCAATAAAATCCCAGATAAATCCACCCTGATATCGTGGTTCTTCTTCTGTAAGTCGGATATATTCGTCCATTCCACCGGTGGAATTGCCCATGGAATGCATATATTCGCAACTGATTACCGGTTTTGTCTTTTCATTGACAGAGACTTCACTCTCTCGTAAATATTTCCGCAGTTTTTCCGCCGGAGCATACATAAAGCTCTTCACATCAGAAGTATCCGGATAAGTATCATCAAAGGTAATGCCCTCATAATGCACCAGGCGTTCGGAATCATTTTTCCGGAAGAACTCTGACATTTCATATAAATTGCTTCCGCCACAGGACTCATTTCCGCAGGACCAAAGCAAAATGCAGGCATGGTTCTTGTCCCGCTGATACATGGAGTTAGCGCGGTCTAAGACATTTTCTCTCCACTCTGCTTTGCTGCCCGGTATCGTCTCACTCATCGGTGCCTTTCCTACTGTTGCAAGGAAACAATCCGCATGGGACTCAAGGTTCGCCTCGTCTATCACATATAACCCCAATTCATCGCAAAGTTCATAGAAATAACTCTGATTTGGATAATGTGAAGTCCGCACTGCATTGATATTATTCTGCTTCATGATAAGAAGGTCATGGAGAATTTCTTTTTTTGTAATGCTTCTTCCATGGTCGCAGCTTAATTCGTGGCGGTTTACACCACGAAATACAATACGTTTTCCATTCAGGCACATAATGCCATTTTCCATAGCAAAATGCCGGAATCCAATGCGCTGTTTTATTACTTCTGTTACGGTATCATCGGAGTCTGTTACTTCTATATATAAGGTATAAAGATTCGGCTCCTCCGCACTCCAAAGCTTTGGTGCTGTTATTTTTAACTCTGTTCTAGCTTCTGTATAAACTGTCTCTGTCTTTACAACACATTCCTTTTTATCATTGTATAAGGAAATATGCAGCTTGCAGCAGGTATCTGCACCGGCTCCTACCGGCTCTTTCTCCTGCCAGTTTTCCTGTGCCGGCTGGTCTTCCTGTTCCGGTACACCCTTCCACTGCAATTTCAAAACTGCTTCTGTCAGATTATCCTGAAACTGCTGGCTTACCTTCAAATCATAGATATGATGTGCCGGCATACGACGCAGTGTCACATCACGGAAGATTCCAGACATCCGGAAGAAATCCTGACTCTCTAAAATACTTCCGGTGCAGAAGTGAAAGACTTCTGCCGCCAGCTTATTTTCTCCCTTGCAGACCAATTCTGTGATATCAAATTCTGCCGGGGTAAAAGAGTCTTCGCTATAGCCTGCAAATCTGCCATTCACCCAGAGTGCCATAGCACTTTCCACACCATCAAACCGGAGGGATAACCGGTCCTTTAACATTTCTCCGGTCACTGCAAAAGAATGCACATACATTGCTACCGGATTATATTTCTTTGGGATTTCTTTGCCACGGACAGCTTCTTTTCCATCCCATGGATACTGGGAATTCACATACTGCAATTTGCCATAACCAAAAAGCTGGATGGAAGAAGGCACCATAATCTCATCCCAGTTGCTGCTGTCATAATCCTTACCATAAAAGCCCTCTATGACTTCCGCTAAGTTATTGGCATATGCAAATTTCCATCTGCCATTGAGGCTGGTGAGAAAACTGCTTTTCCCACCGTCTGCCTCTTTTCCGGTTGCATAATATCCATGGTCTGAATGTGCCGGCATCCGCCGGATTGCAAAACAGTCTGGCTCATAAATTACATTTTCGTTAAATTCCATAGCTCTTCTCCTTTATGATTTTACAGAACCAGTAATTCCTTCTACGAAGTTCTTCTGTAATACGAAGAATATAATCAACATCGGAATTGTAGAAATCGTGACTGCAAGCATCATGCTTCCATAATCAATGGTATATCGTGCGGTCAGTCCAGATACCAGAATCGGCATAGTCTTGGAATTTTCATTCTGTAATACAATCAACGGCCACATATAACTGTTCCATGCATTCATAAAGCTTACGATTGCTGCTGCTGCGTAGGTAGATTTCATAATCGGTAAGAACATTTTAAAGTAAATGCCCCATTCACCTACTCCATCAATCCGGGCTGCTTCAATGATTTCATCCGGAAATGATTTTGCTGCCTGGCGGAACATGAATATCATAAATGCAGTAGAAACGGTCGGTAAAATACATCCAACGGTTGTATTTAAAAGTCCCATCTTTCCAAACATACGGAACAGCGGAATTACAGTTGCAGCAGTCGGTACCATCATGGAAAGTAATAGGATGGACATAATTTTATTTTTGTATTTATCATGAAATTTTTCGAATCCATAACCTGCCAGTGAGCAGACAAATACATTTAAAACCATGGAAACCACTGCGTTCCGGATGGAATTCCACATTGCCTGTGAAAGAACCGTTGTATCCAGAAGAGATTTTAAGTTTTCCATCAGGTAATTGCCCGGAAGAATTTTTCCTGCAATGACATCCACACTTTTATTGGTTCCACTGACAATCATCCAGTACATTGGGAAGATGGAAATGATTGCGACCAGAATCAGGAATACATATTTCCAGAAATATACGAATTTTCTTTTACTCATTTCTCATCACCTACTTTCATCTGAATAAAGGCAAGGATTGCCACCAGGATAAATACTACATAAGAAATTGCAGATGCATATCCAAAGTTTGGATTTCCTGCAAAAGACAAATTGTATATGTAGTGGGATATTGTCATGGACGTATTTGCCGGTCCACCATTGGTAATATTCATAGACTCATCGAAGAGCTGTAAGGTTCCATTGGTTGACATAATTGCTGTCAGTAAAATTGTCGGACGAAGCATCGGGATTGTAATCTTAGTAAACTTCTGGAATGCATTGGCTCCATCTACAACTGCTGCTTCATAAATAGAACTGTCAATATTCTGCAATGCTGCCAGGAAAAATATCATATTATAACCGGTCCATCTCCACAATAATGCCAGTACGATTACAATTCGTGCGGTCCAGGTATTTCCCAGCCAGTTGATTGGAGATGCAATCAGATGCAGATTCGTAAGAATCGTATTGATGAATCCGTCCACAGAGAAAAGGGAACGGAAAATAATGGAATACGATACCAGTGAAGTAGTACATGGTAAGAAAATTGCAAGGCGGAAAAACCATTTTCCTTTTAATCTCTTATCATTCAAAAGTGATGCCAAAAACATTGCCATCACCAGCATGATTGCTACTTCTAAGATCAGATAAATAAAAGTATTGCTTAATGTCATTTTAAAAATTTTATCCTGAAACATTCTTTTATAATTAGAAAGTCCGGTAAAAGTCATGTTCGTTCCGCTTCCGCGTTTTAAGGATAAAATAAAGGACTGTATCATCGGCACGAAATTGAATATGACAATCATTATCGATGCCGGTATTACGAATGTCCATCCCATAATCTTTCTTTTCTTCGTTTTCACTGTTGTACCTCCAATTCGTATCGACTTTACAGCTTTCCCTTCTTCTTGAAAATTCTGCCTGCACAGCAGCTGCTATGCAGGCAGTTTGTAAAGTGCTAATGCTAATTTATTCGCTCATTGCAAATGATACAGTATCATCTGCTTCTTTTAACGCTTCCTGAATATCCTGTCCCTGCTGAATCTGGGTAAGTGCTGTTCCAAGTGCGGATTTTGCTTCCTCCCAGTACTGGCCTAATGTGATAGCCGGTACTTCAGCACCGTAGTTGGCAAATTTCTCATAAATCTTATCGCCACCGAAGAATTCATTTTCCTGTGAGTATGCATCACTTTCTGCTGCCGGAAGGTAGGTTGCTACTGCACCGGTAGTAGGAAGAATAGTATCATAAAGCTCCGTGCTGCTTGCAAATGTGTTCTTTAAGAAATCGATAGCAAGGTCTTTGTTTGGTGAGTCATTCATAACCATCCATCCTGCACCACCATTGTTACTGTAGTTGGTTGCATTTGGAGCATTGTCCAGTCTTGGCATTGTAGTAACGCCCCAGTCACCGGACTGATCTTCCTGCGCCTGAATGGTACTTGTAATCCAGCATCCATTGATTACGCTTGCTACTGTTCCGTTGTTAATGGTTCCAATATACTGATCCCAGTCATTTACTTCTACTAAAATTCCCTTGTCAACCATGGTCTCATAATCTTCTACAGCTTCTGCCACTACATCATTTCCTGCAAAATTCGGATTGCCGTCTTCATCAAACATGCTGTCTCCTGCACTTCTTAACATTGCAATCAGTAAGTCAGGTCCACCAGCCTGTGCGCTTAATAATGGTTTTCCGGTCTTTGCTAATACATCTTCACCAAGTTCAATGAATTTGGACCATGTAATATCGGTAAAGTCATCGATAGAATAACCAGCTTCACCGATTACATCGGTACGAATATATAATGCGGTTACACCACTGTCGAATGGTACATTGTAATTCTTTCCATCTACTGTTCCAATTGCTGTTTTATAACTTGCAAATTTGGAGAAATCGATTCCGGAATCAGATAAATCTGCAAATAAGTCCGGATAGTTCTTTACATTGTTTAATAAAGCAGTGTCATTCATAAGAATGATGTCTGGCAGTGTATCGGTCTGTCCAGAGGTTGCTGCTGTTGTAAGCTTGGTCTGAATATCCTCCCAGGATGTTTCTACTACATTTACGTTTACATCCGGATGGTCTTTCTGATAAATCTTTTCTGCCTCTTCCATTGCCGGAATATTAAAGGTTGCATCCCAGCACCAAACGGTCAGTTCGTTTGAAGATGCTTCGGTATTTGAAGCGGAATTGTTTCCATTATCAGAGCTGCTGGTGGAACCACATCCAACCATTCCAATTGTCATTGCTGCAGTAAGAATTGCAGCCAAAATCTTTTTCTTCATTTGTCTTCCTCCTGTTATTGTAAAAAGTATCTCTTCCCCGTTCCTTATATTTTCTTATCGTGAACGCGTTTCACTTGATTACATTTCTAATATAATACCGCTTTTGCAAAATGTCAAGCGGTTAACATACAAAATATCAGATTTTCACAAGATAGCGTCCTGTTTTTTGTTCATAATGCACTAATATCAACCAATTTATCCGTTTTTATCACAAAAAATAGTTCTTAATTCATGTCAACCGAGGAACACGAATCAGGAACTATCATTTATTCTTTTATTTACTTATTATTTCTGTCAATCTATTACTTTTCTTTTGTTGTACCGCGCTTCATCAGGCTGACCGGAAGTACCACCTTTGCCGGCATTACGCCGCCACCGCGTTTTTTTAAGATAGCATCCACTGCTAACTGTGCCATTTCCTTAATCGGCTGTCGGATGGTTGTCAGCATCGGATTTACCAATGTTGCAATATTGACATCATCAAAACCTACAATCTGCACATCCTCCGGAACCCGCTTTCCAAGAGCACTGCATGCCTGAATGGACTGGGCTGCAATAACATCACTGCTGGCAAAAATCCCATCCATTTCCGGATATTTCTGCAATGTCTGCTTGATATTTTCCAGATATTCCATCACACTGTAGGATGCCTCGCTTGTCTCTATTTCATGATGCCGGATTCCATATTTCTCACAGACTTCCCGAAAACCTACACAACGTCTGTCTGCCGGCATCACCTGACGCTCTACTCCACTGAAATGTACAATTTCTTTACATCCGCATTTAGCAAGATGTTCTGTGGCAAGCACTCCGCCCATATAGTTGTCACACTGAATATTGCAGTCCCCCAATGCATCATCACACTCTATGGTAACAATTGGGATATTCAGGTTCAGGAATTCATTGGCACTTACCGTTCCACTGCACAATATAATTCCCGCCACCTGATTACTCTTAAACATCTCTACATATTTCCGTTCGTTGTTGCGCTCCTCCTTGGAATTGCAGACAATCATTTTATAATTCTCTGCTGCCGCCGCTGATTCAATATTGCTTAAAAGCTTTGCAAAATACGGATGAACGATATGCGGTACGATTACGCCAATCGTGCTGGTATGCTGTTTTGAAAGAGAACGAGCTACCTCATTGGGCTGATAGCCTATCTCCTTCATGACATCATATACCTTCTGCCTGGTCTTCTCACTGATATATCCACGGTTATTAATTACTCTCGAAACAGTCGTAACAGTTACTCCTGCCCGTTCTGCCACATCCTTTAATGTACTCAAAATTGTCCCCCTTCTCCTTGGTTGTTACTATAACGATAGCACTTTTATATCATTATGTCAACATGACATATCAACCCGTCACATGTTGATGAAGATATTTTTCTCTCGTTGCCAGTCCCCCTCGGATATGACGCTCTGACTTATTGACATCCAGTACTTTCCTTGCTTCCCGCGCCAGGGTCGGATTCACCTGGGATAAACGTTCTGTTACGTCCTTATGTACCGTGCTCTTACTGATTCCAAACTGCTTTGCGGTCTGACGCACTGTCGCATTGTTATCTATAATGTATTTGGCTATTTCTACGGCTCTTTCTTCTATATAGCTTTTCAAAGAAAATCCCCTGCAATACTTGTTTTTACATTGTATGCAGAGGATTTGCTTTTATGTATGGCTTTTTTATCTCATCTATATTCTATTTCAAATAACCCTTTTTCCCTGTGAATACTACTGCCGCTCCGCATAATGCCAAGAGTGCAAGCAGATATCCAACCGGTGATTCATCACCTGTTTTCAATACTTTTGTTTTCTGTGCTGTGGTCTGGTCTGCAGTTGCATTATTACTTCCATTTGTTGTATCAGCTTTCTTCGCAACGGTAAATTCGGCGGTTGCTTTCTTTTCTTCCCCACTGATAGAGGACACAATCGCAACCGTATGCTTTCCGGTAGCAAGGCTTTCTAAGTATTCTGCTGTGAAAGTAACAATGGTAGAGCCTTCTGTTACCGTATAATTTTTCGCATCTACTACGACACCATCCACTTCTACACGAAGGAAGCTGCTGATACCGGCGTCACTGCGGAAACGAAGCGTTGCACCACTTTCCTTTGTCCATTCTCCACCGGCACCTTCAATAATGACCGGTGTTGCCGGTTTATAATCCGGGTTCTTCTCATTACAACCTTCCCGTCTGCAGGCTTCTGCATTGTTGCTAAAATCATGTCCTAATGGATTTCCGCTGGTAAATGTCTCTGTTCCCTTTGCCCCACACAGCTTACAGGATTTGTAGTAAACTGCCGGTGCCGTACAGGTTGCTGCTGTTTTCAGATAGGAATCTGATACTGTTTCCACCCATTCACCATGCTTGCATGTAATTGTAAATTCTTTTGTTGCTTTCGTATCTGTTCCAACCGTAACCTGTGCCTTATAACTGCCCGGTAACTTTGGTGCACCTCCAACGGCTTCTGCTCCGCTGTTGTCACTGTTGGTCTTTGTGTCTGTTCCACTCAGATAATATACGATTTCCGGAACCGGAAGATTAAGTCTCTTCCAGTCTTCGGATGTTGTTATATTGGCAGCTTTTGCTGTTCCATCATAGTCTGTATTCTCAGCTGATAAGGATAACCATAAAGATGCATCTTTCTCATTGCAGTCTTCCAGGCCACTGCAGGCTGCAAGAATACGGCTTCCATCTTTGCCTTCATCCACTGCATAACTCCATGTGTGACTGTGCTTCCACTCACCAATCAGGAGTGTTTTGGCAGATTTTTGACCTACTCCAATATGACCTCTCCAAACTTGTGGCGTATCTGTCAATTCTGAAATATCTGCCATCATAGCTGTAGAACCTTTCATTGACATGGCATCTCCAACTGTAATGCATGCATCACTTTTTCCATATCCATCTGATGTAAAAATGGCACCCCAGCCAAGTCCATCTGCAGTCGCATAAAGGGAACCATTTGGACTATTCTCAATACTTACACTTCCACATCCAAAAATTGCAAAATCACCATAGGTTCTAGATTCTTCTTTTATGCTGACCAGCTCATTGTTTCCAACCAGTGTAATATGAATGTTATCTACATAGCTTAATACATTATAAGAATAAGATTTTAATTTTAAATTAGAAAATGTCACCTTTGAAAAACTGTCAAGTGGTGGTTCATTATATTCTCCCAGCTCAATAATATCTGATGTAGGTTCTGCATTTTCATCCATTGCAATCGTAATGTCATCCGTCAGAATGGTAAGCGAATTTCTATTTCCAGATCCATATTTTCCATAGGTATAATCGACTCCTTCTACAATCGTCCCCGAATCCCTTGACAACGTAAATGGTCCTGCCTGAACCGAATTTGTAGCTGCATTTGTCTCAACTGTCATCCCCTGCATAAGACCTGCTACCATCATCAACGCAAGGAACAAGGAAAATAAACTTTTCTTCTTTTGTTTCATGTACATCCTTCCCTTCTTAAATTACCTTTTTTCACTTTTCACACTCTCAATGCTGTGTTACAATTACACTGTTATTTTACACCGCACATCAATGTACGATGCAATCATTTTACAAATTTTGCCGATATTTGAGAAAAGAAATATGATATGGAAATTTTTGAAGAGTTAAAGAGTGTTGCTTTGTCTTAAAATACCACAGTTCTAAAATACATGTTTTGCTTTTCTTTATGAAAGCCCGTCTTTCCAATGTTTGACAGTCTGCACCAGCTGTCCGCCTGCATACAGATACATAAACAAGCCTGTTAGGAGGTCTTGGCATTCTGTTATGCAACCGGCAATGCAGGCACATAAATGTGCCTGCAAGGCGCAGTTGAATATGGATATGAATTTGCGCCGGTTGCCGGAATCATAAACTTATTTGCCAGAATGTCTAGACCTCCTTACGGGTTTGTGGAAGTATCTGTCGCAGACGGACAACCGGTGCAGCCGGTCAAAGCAACGGAAAGACAGCTTATGACCAAGCAAAACATGCACTTAAGAACTGTTGGCATTTTAAGGCAATAAGCAAACCGTCTTTATTTCTCCAAAAATTTCTAAATCCATTCTTTTCACAATCACCGAATAAATAAAAAGGGGGAAACATTTTGAAAGAACTGTTTTCAATTGGAGATGCCGCAGACTTTGTGGGCATCACAAGAAGAATTATTTTAAATTATGAAGCTCATGGACTGGTTTTTCCGGATGTAAAAGAAGACCCATCCGGCAATCGTTACTATACCATTGATACACTGACGAAGATTCGAACCATCCGCTCGCTGCAGAATCTTGGCCTGTCACTGGATGAAATCCATGGCTACTTCGACAACTCCAACGACCTTTTATCCATGGTTCGAAGGCTGGAAGCTTTGCGGGATGAATTAAATGCCAATATCAAAGCCTTATACGAAAGAATCAATCAGGGATTTGAATCAATGGAAATCATTACAATTCCACCACAGACGGTGTACTGCCACAAAATAGAAAGTGACAGCATCGCAGAAAAGACGAATCTTTTAAGAGAGGTTGCCTTGGAAGCACTGCAGAACTATGGTCCGGCACATACCGGGCAGATTTATTTTACGGAAGCTCCCATTACGGATGCAAAGGATATGTCCTTTTTTGCTGTTGTCCCGACAGGAAGCAAGGGTGAGCACATTTTAAATCTCCCCGCCCAGAAAGCAGTCTGCCTCTATCATCATGGAGCGTATGAAGAATTGCCATCGGTTCATGATACCCTGCTTTCCTATGCCAGAGAGCAAAAACTTACACCGGTTGGCATCTTCCGTCACTGCTATTTAGAGGGACCGCCACAACATAAAGATAAAAGTAAATTTATTACCCAGGTACTGCTTCCGCTAGCATGTTCTAAATGACATGTATCCGGCTCCACCTGCCGCTTAGATACCGGACGCTGAATGCGATAGCACGAAGCGTCCAATCGGCAAACATGCCAATCCACACCGCCATTGGTCCGAAACCACAGCTGCGGATCAAATATACACACAGTGCAACACGGCAGAACCACATTGTCAGACTGGATAAAATCATGGAGAATTTCACATCTCCGGCGGCACGCATGCCATAAGCCGGGATAAATGCCAGCACCCATACAATCGGTTTTACAATCGTAATTGCTATTATCATTTCCATGCAGAGGGAGGCACTTTCTGCTTCCATTCCAGCTAAAAATGTAACCGGCTTTGTCAATAAAAATACCACTGCACAGGAAATCAGAATAACAATTTCTGCATAGCCGCAGAGTTTCACCATATAATAACGCGCCTCTTCCACTTTTCCGGCTCCAATACATTGTCCTACTACTGTCATCAGTCCGATTCCGATTCCAATGGCTCCGATTCCATTTAAATTTTCCAGAATAATGGTCATTGCCTGCGCGGCAATGGCTGCCGTTCCAAGGGTTGATACACTGGACTGGATTGCCAGCTTCCCGAACTGGAACATTCCGTTTTCAATTCCGGATGGAATTCCGATAGAAAGAATTTTTCCAATCAATGGGAAATTGGGACGGATCTTAAGATAATGATTTACCACAATCACCTGATCCGGTTTCCGCAGATTCCAGAAAATTACTACTGCACAGAAAATTCTTGAAAATAAGGTAGAAAGAGCTGCTCCCTCCACGCCCATCTGAAATCCAAAGATAAGCACTGCATTTCCGGCAATGTTGAGTCCATTGGAAAGGACAGAAATCATCATTGGAAAACGACTGTTTCCTGCTGCCCGGTAAAAAGCTCCACCGGCATCAAAAAGTGCAATGAACGGAAAGGAAATGGCTGTCAGCAGGAAGTAAATCATGGAATTATCCATAACAGCCTCTTCTACCTGGCCAAAAATCAGATGCAGCAGTGGTCCACGAAATATAATACAAAATATAGACAATACCGTAGAAATCGTCAGTACGCTTAAAGTTACCTGTCTTGCAGCCTCATTGCTGGACTCCCGGTCTCCCCTTCCAAGATACTGGGAACAGATAATTGCTGCTCCTGCTCCCAATGCCGTAAATACCTGTATGACCAGCACATTGATGGAATCCACCAGTGATACCGCAGAGATTGCCGCACTTCCCACATTGCTTACCATCATGGTATCCGCCATTCCCATAAAGGAATTCAAAAGCTGCTCTACCATAATCGGTAGAAGCAGCGTAATAAGTTGCTTATTGGAAAACATCATATGTTCCCGGTCCAATTTTGTTGCATCATATAATCTTATCTTTTGCATTTTATTTCACTTCTTACTCTTTTACTACCGGTGTAAAATCCTCTGTATCACCGCAGAAGAAGCCTCCTGCACCGGCGATGATTTTCTGCATGATTTTTTGCATAAATGCATAGTTTTCTGTGTCAATTGTGACAGCAAAAAGAGCATGAATGTCATGCTCTTTTAAATAAGCATTGGCATATTCATCCTTTAAATCAACTGCAATCTCCTCGATATCCATGGAATGATGCTCCGGAACCTCCACCTCTAATACTCCCGCCTCTTTCCAGATTTCTGTTTCGATGCCATCCATTCCCTCTAATGCAGCTTCAATCTCTGCTACTGTGATGGAATTTGGATTCATATAAAGCCACTCTTTGGTAACGGTGGCTGTGCCTGCTTTCTTTTCTCTTATTTTCTTTAACTTTGATTTATTCTTCATATCCGCTCCTGTTTGTGTTTATGGATATGTTCATCTTAGCACAAACATGGACTTCTGTCTCCCTACTTTTTTACTTCTCCATCCATAAAATATAAACGGGATGCAAAATCCGGGTAGTGCCTTACCTTATCATTGTATCCGGTTCCGCCAAATGCCGGACTGACATGAACGCCGCCATACATTAAGGTATCTCCATATGCATGGAAGTCTTCCGTCTCGCCATCCATTTTTACCAATTTCGAAAGCACCTGATGGGTCAGGGAATCCTGTCTGATATGAACCGGCGAAACCGTATTTACCAGATCACCGAATTCTTTGATATTATATTTTAATTTCCGATTGTAGAAATGGTAACGGACATCCGGCAGCAATCCCTTCGGATAATAGGTCTGCTGCTGCATATTCGGCACCACCAATTTCTGCATCAGCATACCCACTGCCTTCGTGCCATCTTCCGATACGCAGGTCCATTCCATCTGATTACCGGCTTCATCCGCTAAAACGCTGCCGCCCATTCCACTCTGTGTTCCGTCGTAAAAGCTTCTGCCCCGGTAAAAGGTTCCCTGCTGCAATACCTTCCGCCATTTCTTATATAATGCAATCTGCTCCTTCATGGCTTCCTTTTCTTCTTTTTTCATATCGCAGAGGTTGCATTCATAGCCGAAGCTTCCAAAGCATGCCACCTGAAATCTTGTCTCTAATGGCGTATTCCGCAGCGTCTGGTGATTCGGGCAGGCAGACACATGAGCACTGACTGCTGACAGCGGATAGCCGTAACTATAATTTTCTTCTATCTCCGCCCGGCACAATGCATCCGTATCATCACTGCCCCAGATCTGCGGAAAATAACATAAGATTCCAAGGTCAAAACGGTTGCCGCCTGCCGCACAGCCTTCAAATAAAATCTCCGGAAACCGTTCCGTCAGTTCCCTCATACACCGGTATAATCCTAACACATAACGGTGTGCCACTTCTCCCTGACGTTCCGGTGGAAGTGCTGTGGAATAATAATCGCTGAAGGTCCGGTTCATGTCCCATTTCACATAGGAAATGTCTGCTGAAGAAAAGACTTTACTCATGCTCTCAATAATATAATCCTGTACTTCTCTTCTTCCCAAATCTAAAATCCGCTGGTTTCTTCCTTCCGAATGAGGCTGCCCCGGAATCTCAATCGTCCAGTCCGGATGAGCCACATAAAGTTTGCTTTTCACATTGACCATTTCCGGCTCCACCCAGATTCCAAACTGCAGTCCAAGTCCATGAATCTTATCAGATAAGCCCTTAAGACCGCCCGGCAGTTTCTTCGTATTTGCTTCCCAGTCTCCTAAGGAACTGCTGTCATCCATCCGCTCGCCAAACCAGCCGTCATCCATTACAAATAATTCTATGCCAACTTCTTTTGCTTCCTTTGCCAGCTTCAGTAACTTCTTCTCACTGATGTCAAAATAGGAAGCCTCCCAACTGTTAAGCAGTATCGGCCGCTCTTTCTTCTGCCAGGTTCCACGGATAATATGCTCCCGGATAAAATGATGCAGCCTCTGGCTCATCTGGTTAAATCCGTTTTCTGCATATGCCATCACTGCCTCCGGTGCCTGAAAGCTTTCTTCCGGCACCACTTCATAGGAAAATGCCTGTGGATTGATTCCTGTCACCAGACGCATTTTGCCAAAGCTGTTTACTTCTGTTGCTTCATAGTGATTACCGGAATAGATAAGGTGAAAACCAAAGCATTCCCCGGCATCCTCTGTAGTCTTCGGCCGGCTTAGCATCACAAAGGAATTGGCCCGGCTGGAGGTGGTTCCGGTATAGGAAGCATTTACTAATTTTCCTGCTATTACCGGCATATCACTCCGCTTCATTTCTCTTGCCCAGGCTCCATGAAATGTAGTAAATGCATAATCATGCCCATCAAAGTCAAGCTGCAGGCTCATCAGCCGTTTCAACTGCACAGCTTTCTTTCCGTTATTATAGAATTTCGCACTGCGGCTGATGATGTCACAGGATGGATAGACATAATAATACAATTCCAGTGCCAGCTCATTTCCTTCGTCCGCAAGCCGGATACAAAGCTGCTCCACTTCCTCTTCGCTGCCATAGGAACCCGGCAGTTCCGCAAAGGCTTCCTTACCTTTGGTTATCTCTGCTTCCCTGTATACAAAATCTATCGTATTGCTTCCATTGCCATTCACCACTTCCACAAAAGGCTCTCTTATATCTCCTTTTCCATAGGAGGACATTTCAAGGCGCATATCCTCTAAGGAATATGCTTTCTGCTCTTCGTTATACAGATTCACATTACCCGGTGCAAAAACATGCTTTTCCACCAGCGGCTGCATATCTGCTTCGTCCTCGATATGAAGCTTTCTGCCATAATAAAGATGTTCCAGCTGTCCGGTAGGAAGTACCCGGAAGCAATAGGTGGTATGGTCGGTATCCAGAATAAAATAATCCTTTTCCTTACGAATCATAAGTAAATTCCTTTCTCTTTCATCCTGCTTTTTCTGCTTACTGTTTCTGCCTGCTGTTTTGCTTAATGTCTGTTTATGCTTCTTTCGCTTTAATCTGCTCTGTGATTTCCTGCACTTTTTCTTCTGTCAGGATAAATTTCTTACGGAATACCAGCACTGCAATCATTAAGCCGATAATCGGAATTCCTGCCATCGTCATGCGGAGTCCTAAAAGGGAGCTGCCGGATGCAGCAGCTGCGGCTGCTGTTTCTGCAGTATCATTACTTAAGTGGCAGAGATTTAAGCAGATGGAAGCTGCCAGTGCAGCTACTCCGGATGCCAGTTTTACCACAAAGGTCTGCATGGAAAAGATAACGCTCTCATCTCTCCGGTTATTTTTCAGTTCGCCATAGTCCACGGTATTTGCAAGAAATACGGTGGTAAGTACCGTCAGCATTCCAAAGGCTGTAAAGATAAAGAATGCCGGAATAAATAATAACAATAAGTTTGACATATTTGTCAGTGTCAGTATAAATAATACACCATAACCTGCGATTGCCATAACAAAGCTTACATAAAATACCTTCAAGGCACTTAAGAATTTACGCAGCAGTGGGAAGAATATCATCATGGAAATAATCTGGATTCCACCACCAAAAGTATTGAATAAAGTATAGCTGTTATACCACGCGTCCCCGCCAAAATCATATTTGAAGAAATAAATCAAAAGGTTTGAAGTAATATAAAGAGAGCAGTTAATCAGCACTATCGTAATAACAACGGTCATTGCCTGGTCATTCTGTAACAATGCCTTAAACATCTGTCCCACTGACGGAGAGTCCACATTTACGGTGGATTTTTCTTTGATGCTCATACAGGTAATGGTGATAAAAATCACAAATAACACTGCAATGATTAATGCAAACCATTTGAAACCGGCACGTTCATTGCCCTGACCTAATAAAACCACACATTTTACCGTGATAATCGTAATCAGTGCGGAGCCCACGCCTGCACAGGAACGGGCAAGGGTAGAAAGTCCCTCTCTTTCTTTGCCGCCTTCGGTAAATGCCGGAATCATAGACCAGAATGGAATATCCATCATGGTATAGGTAACGCCCCATAACACATAGATTACCGCTGCATAGGCAACCAGTCCGCTGCCATCTAATGCAGGTGGTGCCGCAAACATCAGATATAAGATTACTGCATTGGTTATGGTTCCAATCAGAAGCCACGGACGGAACTTACCCCAGCGGGTTCTCGTCTTGGCTACGATAATTCCCATAACCGGGTCATTGAATGCGTCAAATACTCTTGCTGCCATCAGGATAATTCCCATCGCAATGGCACTGACATTCAAAATATCCTGATAGTAATATAAAATGTAACTTGCAGAAAGCATGTATACCATGTCTTTGCCAACTGCACCAAGGCCATATGCTACTTTTTCTTTTGTTGTTAATCTCATTGTCCTTCTCCTCCTTTTCGTAAGCCCATTGCCAGTTCCACTACCCTGTATGCGCCATCGTAAATCCCTTGTTTCTTATTTTCCATAATTGCTTCACACATATCGGTAAGCAGATGGTCTGAGCTTTGGAATAATTCCAGCATCTGCAAGGTATGTGGAATATCACGGCATTCCAGGGTACCGTCCCCAATCTCTGCGGAATGGATGGCACCCCACTGTTCATGTCCACCCACTCTTTTGATAAAGAGCTTTGGCACCGGATAAAATGCCAGTTCGCTAGGTTTTGTCACCAGTACATCGCAGCTTCGCATCAAAAGATTCGTGCAGTACACTGCTTCAAAAATATTCTTATGGTAGAAGCCATGGACTCCGGTTACTTCCCCATCCAGTGCAGCTTCGGCAAACTGCTTTGTATTCTCCCAGTCATCAAAATGCTCCGTTGCCGCATTTTTAAGTCCCGGAATCTCCTGTAATAATTCTTCCCAGACATTCCGGTAATCTCCCACATTGACATAAAGTGCTGCCCTGCCTTCCCGGATTGCCGGCAGCAGATATCTGATAATAGCCGCAAAAATTTCTCTCTGGGCTCCTGCTCCGCCGATGGTTAATAAGAAACGCATCGGTTTCTTCTCCTGCTTTCTTTTAATTCTAGCTTCGCAGTCTGCTTCAATATTGCTTACCAGCTCATGGTCAATATAATGTCCCGTGTATATAAGATCTTTTTCCGGCATAGGATTTAAGACATCTTTTCCCTGCATGCCATTTAAAATCCGATAGCCCTGATACGCATAATGAGTCTGAACTGTATGAAGGCTTCCTTCGGATAAATGCAATGCCATCGGCCAGTTATCCGGAATCGCATTGACTACATATTTCATGCCGGCATGTATAGCTGCCTGTGCCGGCCACACATGGGTTGCTACCACCGGAATTTCCTTTGGTACATTCCGGTAAACCGGAGCCATAAGCTCTGCATTTTTCTGGTCAGAAGCATTATAGGAAAGCTTCCGGAACCCTTCATAATTCATTGGCTCCCACACCAGTTTATTAAAGAGCTTACTCTTACCAGAAAGTCTAGAACCCAGAGAATACAAATCATTCTGTGCGCCAATGACCTTCGTGCAGGTAGTCCTAGGATAGGAATTTAAGTCCATCCAGTATGGTGTGTAGCCCATGGATTTTGCTGCGGATGCAATTGCCATGGAAATCCGGTAATGTCCAAATCCCATACGGATATTTCCTACGATAATTCCTTTTTCTTTGTCAAATTCCAGTTTCGAAGCCTCTTTCTGCTCCGGCAGCAGCACATCCACAACACCAAGGGAATCTCCGATATGCGCATTTTCTTTTAACACCACCGGATAATCCACCTTGCTGTCATCCCCGAATTTCTTTTGAAACTTCTTCTTACTCTTTACCGCTTTCCGGTATACCTTCTGCGGCATTTTGTTTCCGAAGATTTCTCTTGATTTCTCCTTCATAGATACCCTCCTTATCGTTATACTCCCTTATTCTATTTCAAATGTAATTTCTCTGGTTCCTGCCTGGCGGCTGCTTATCATAAGTTTTCCGCTTCCGGTCTTTCCTATGGTCTTTACATAAGTGCCACCCATACCGCCCTGCAGGCTGATGATGTCCGGTCCGATGAGTTCTAATGCTCCCTCACATTTTAGCTGCACTGGCTCCTGAAAATACGGCAACAGATTTCCATTTTCATCCACTGCCTGTATTCTTACCGCAGCCACATCATAGGTATGCGTTTCTTTTAATTTCTGACTGCTGACCGTAATCTGATACTGCACCTTCTGTACCGGTTCTCTTACTAAAGTTTTGACCACCTTACCATCCTTTATGGCTTCTAACTTATATACCATAGATTGTCCGCCCCAGTCCCCGACATACCTGTTATAAAGTGCAACCGCATCCTCCATCTTCATATGATAAAAAAGCATCAGTTTTGCCGCCAGATAATATGCTCTTTTCGGCAGATGATTCATGCCATAGCGTGCCGCCAGATTCAAAACTTCTTTTACCATTGCAGCCTGTTTCGGTGCGAAATTCTCTCCCTCTTCGATGGCATTTCCAATGTAATCATCAATTGGAACCGGACCATGTTTCAGATTCTTATATGGAGAATCCGTTTTCTTATATTCCTTGATAAACCGGTCATTTTTGTACATTTTAACACTGTCTGCATTGGTAAAAATATAAGTCTCGCCCCGGTTGCAGGCTGGATGTTCTCCAATATCCATCGTTGAACTTAAGGCTAATACCGGTCTTTCTTCCTGCTGGCAGGCATACACATCTGCCGCCATTTTCGGATTACGGAACATGTCTAAGACTCCGTGATAGCAAATTCTGTCTCCACTACCGAAATCTTTATGTGTATTATAATCTGCCATACACCATCCGAAGCTTCCGGCAATGTCCTCTTCTCCTGCTACTGCATCCAGTACACTGGCGTGGCGGAGTGCATGCCACATACGATGTTCTTCCCAGTCGAAGGATTTGGTGGAATACATATGTCCGTTATATTCCGTGATAAGATACGGTTTTTCTATATCGGATGTCACATTCTTCTTATGCTCACAGCCTTTGTTCAGACCATTGTGTACAAAATCATTATAGGTATATACATCCTCCAAAAGACTGCTCTTTTTATGTGCCCGCACGCCACCAGTCTGTCTGGTATCATCTAACTTATGTGCTATTGCATTGGTGCGGCGGTAAAATTCATCGTCATCCTGCGATTCATTAATCCGCACTCCCCAGAGAATAATGGATGGATGGTTGCGGTACTGTATCACCATGTCTTTTACATTTTCCACAGCCTGCACTTTCCATGCTTCATCGCCGATATGCTGCCAGCCCGGAATCTCGGTAAATACCATAAGCCCCAGCTCATCGCACCGGTTTATAAATTCCTGGGACTGCGGATAATGGGATGTCCGCACTGCATTCAGCCCTAACTCTTTCTTTAATACTTCCGCATCCATCCGCTGTATGGAAGCCGGCATGGCATAACCCACATAAGGATAACTCTGGTGACGGTTCAGTCCACGGATTTTAAGCTTCTGCCCATTTAAGTAAAAGCCATCTTTTTGGAATACTGCCCGGCGGAAGCCCACCGTTGTTACGGTCTCATCGATTATGATCCGCCCGGTTTCCATGCCTCCGCCTGCTGCTTCTTTGTCCGTTGCTCCTGCTGCGTCCTTATTTGCCGGATTCCCAGTTACAAGCTGGGTCTTTACTTCATATAACGCCGGATTCTCTACCTCCCATAGGGATACAATTCCTGCCGGAAATACAAGTGTTTTCTTTCCCTCCTGTGCAGGAATTTCAGCAAGCGTTTCCTCTCCAATCAGCCGGTATTCCTCTTCGTCTTTTTTCCTGATGAACTGCCGTAACAACAGGTTTTCTTCGTTTCCTGCCAGCGTGATTTCCGATAGCAGTGTTCCCTTCTTCGTTTCCAGTTCCACCTGTGGTTTTAAAAATACATCTGCAAGATAGCTTTCCTCATTTATCTCAAGGTACACATCCCGGTAAATTCCACCGTAAGTCATATAATCAATGACAAATCCAAAGGGCGGAACATTCAGATTCTCATTGCTGTCCACCCGCACCGCAATGATATTATCTTCCCCATAATGAAGCAGTGCTGAAATATCAATGGTAAATGCCGTATATCCGCAGTGGTGTGCCCCTGCTTTCTTTCCATTTACATAGACTTCACTGTCATGGGCAGCTCCTTCAAAGGTCAGCCGCACTACTTTCCCTTCCCACTCTTTCTTCGCCAAAAGGTGTCTGCGGTAGCCGCTTACCATCTGATACGCATGCTCATCAAAATAGTGAAAGGGCAGTTCCTTTACCGTATGGGGAATCCGCACGCTCTGCATCGCTACTTCGTCATATTCTGCGTTGCTTTGTGCTGCTTCCCATTTCTCACTAAAATACCAGTCATTGTCCAAATAGTATTTTTCTCTCATACCTTTTCCTCGCTCTTTCTACCGGTGTATTTCTATTCATACATCTCTATTTGCGCATATCTATTGCCTCGTGATAATTCCATCCACCAGAATATTCACTACTTCCTCTAATGCCTCACCATAGGAAAGCTTGCTCTGAATCAGGATGTCTCTCTGGAAGAACTGCTCTAAGGAGGCTTCCAGCATCATCTTTAAAACCGGTATGTTGATGCGGCGGATTACGCCTTCCTCCATGCCCTGTTCCAATAACGCAATGGTGGTCTCCCAGCCGGTCTCTAACCGAAGTTCCACCTGATGATAAATTTCCGGAAATTTATCTTTTAATAAATACATCTGCCGGAAATCGATTTCCTTATAGCTCTCCGGCATTACCCCTAGGATTTTCCGTATTTTTTCTAAAGTGCCAAGGCTTTCGTCTGCCATAACTTCCCGTTCACTTTCCTTGATGCAGTCAAACAGATAATCCACCATGGCAAGAAATAACGCCTCTTTATCTGCAAATACCTGATAAATTGTTTTCTTGCTGATACCAAGAATGCGGGCGATATCATCCATGGTAAATTTCAATCCCTTCTGGTTAAATGCCTGCATCGTGCCCTGCAATATTTTCTCTCTCAATTCCATTTTCACTACCCCTGTTCTCTGTGGAAACTACTTTTTGTTTTTCGGTTTCCTTAATTGTAACACCTTGGGATTTCCGTTACAAGAAACTGAATTACCAAAATTGGTTTCCTGAATTTGTGTATTTTGACGAGAAGGGAATTTCAACTACGCAAAATACCATTTATATTTTTTCAATTACAACATAACTTACTTCATTTTGCCCCCATCCTGATGTCTTAACACTCAAATATTAGTAAAAGAGCCAGATACCTTAAAACAAAGATATCTGGCTCTTCATAATTATTTTATTTAATTTTGAATCTCCTCTTACAGGAAGATATACTTACAAATGAATAATACTGCAAGAATATACATCAGCGGAGTGATTTTCTTAGCTTTACCACAGATTAAGTTGATGATAACGTAAGAGATAACACCGATTGCGATACCTTCTGCAATGCTGTACATAAGAGGCATAGCGATTAAGCAAAGGTATGCAGGAGCTGCTTCTGTAACATCGTTGAAGTCAATCTTAACGATTGCAGATACCATAAGGAATCCAACGAAGATTAATGCAGGAGCGGTAGCAAATCCTGGGATTGCTGTAAAGATTGGTGCAAATAAGATTGCAATCAGGAACATGAATCCGGTTACAACAGATGCAAAACCGGTTCTGGCACCTGCACCTACACCAGCAGAACTCTCTACGAAAGTTGTGGTTGTAGAAGTACCAAGAACAGCACCAGCGGATGTTGCGATAGCGTCAGCTAATAACGCATTTTTAACTCTTGGAAGCTTTCCTTCCTTGTCTAACATACCTGCTTTATCAGAAACACCGATTAAGGTTCCGATAGTATCAAACATATCTACAAATAAGAAGGATAATAATACTACGATAAAGTTAACAATACCTACACCGGTAAAGTCAGCTTTGAAACACTGTCCAAAGGTTTCTCCGATTTTGGTGAAGTCTGTCATTGCAAATGTAGGATATAAAGAATAGAATCCAGCTTCTGCATCAATCTGATAGATACCTGCTGCCTGGCAGATCATACCAAGAATCCATGTAGCAAGGATTCCGATAAGGATGGAACCTTTTACATTTTTTACATATAAGATAATGGTAAGAAGTAAACCAATCAGTGCAAGCAAAGCACAGATTCCTTCTGTATGCCAGTTCTCTGTAAATTTAACATAAGATAATAAAGTAGAGCTGTTGTCAACAACAATGTGAGCACCCTGTAAACCGATGAAAGCGATAAACAAACCAATACCGGCACTTACACCTTTTTTCAGTGTAGCAGGAATGGCATTGAAAATTGCCTCACGTACGTTGGTCAGTGAAAGTACGATAAAGATGATACCTTCAATGAACACTGCCATTAATGCGACTCTCCAGTCATAACCCATATTTCCACATACTGTAAATGCGAAATATGCATTCAATCCCATACCAGGAGCTAATGCAAATGGATAATTAGCCATCAAAGCCATTGCAAGTGTTCCGATAAAGGATGCAAGACAGGTTGCAATCAAAACTGCAGTAGGATCCATGCCAGCAGCAGATAACAGGTTCGGGTTAACTGCCAGGATGTAAGCCATTGTCATAAATGTGGTAAGACCTGCAATTACTTCTGTCTTGACGTTAGTGTTGTTCTCTTTGAATTTGAACATTTTCTCTAACATTTTTCTTCCTCCAAATTGTTTTTTATACCTAAAGCCAGCCTCTCTGGCAATAAGTCATGTTAAACTTCTCTTCTGTAAATTATTTTCCTTCATATGTAATTACAGAAGCAACATCATAACCCTTCAAACGCTCTCTTCCCTTTAATCCAGCCAGTTCCATTAAGAAAATGACCTTAACTACTTCTCCGCCAAGCTGCTCTACTAATTTGATAGCAGCTTCAATGGTTCCGCCGGTTGCGATTAAGTCATCTACTAAAACAACCTTCTGCCCCGGTTTGATGGAATCCTTGTGCATCTCAATGGTAGCCTGTCCATACTCTAAATCATAAGACTGTGAAATGGTCTCACATGGTAATTTTCCTTTTTTACGAACCGGTACAAACGGTTTATGCATTTCGTAAGCAATTGGTACTCCGAAAATGAATCCTCTGGATTCTGTACCGGCAACTACATCAAAGTCCACACCATCTAAAAGCTTGATCATGGAATCTATTGCAAGCTGAAGTCCGTCTGCATCCTGCAATACGGAAGTAATATCTCTGAAAATAATTCCCGGCTCTGGAAAATCCGGTATACTTCTTACATATTCTTCTATTTTTTTCATCTTAATACCCTTCTTTCTATTTACTGCCCTCTGTTTTAAAAAACACTTTTTTATTATAAATTTATACTGCCAGAAATACAAGCAATTTTTTATAAAATGTTTCGTTTTTGGTTATAAAATTTTATGAAAAGTTGCTATTTTGTTGCAAATATATTAAGATGTTCTATACGAAAGAAAAGTTCGGAAAGGGGATTTTTTGTGAAAATTCTGATTTTATCCTGCAACACAGGAGAAGGACATAACGCCGCCGGTCATGCCGTGGAAGAAGCAGCTTTAGCAAGGGGACACGAAGTAAATTTCGTTGATGCCATGCAGCTTGGCAAAAGACATACTTCACGCCTTATCAGCGGACTTTATATTGGGATTGTAAAGCATCTGCCGTGGTTTTTCGGTTTCATTTATAAACTGGGAATGCTTATCAGTAACCGCCATTTCAAATCTCCGGTTTACTGGGCAAATGCAAAGCTGGCGAAACCGCTTGCATCCCTCATCGAAGAAGGAACTTATGACATTGTGGTGATGCCGCACCTTTACCCGGCAGAGACCATTACTTATATGAAGAAACACAACATGCTGCCGGTAAAAGCAGTCGCTATCGGAACCGATTATACCTGCATCCCTTTCTGGGAGGAAACCAACTGCGACTACTATGTTATTCCCCATGAGGATTTAGTAGACGAATATATAAAACGTGGTGTTCCAAAGGAAAAATTACTGCCTTACGGTATTCCGGTACGCCACGCCTTTGCCAATCATACACCAAAAGACATTGCCCGCCGCAAATGCCACCTAGATGCTGATTCTCCTACCTTTCTCATTATGAGCGGAAGTATGGGATTTGGAAAACTGGCAGTCTTTGCCATGGCACTTTATAAGCAGTGTAAAAATGACGAACACATTGTAATTATCTGCGGAAACAATAAGAAATTACAGTCAGTTCTCACCAAAGAATTCAGACATTGCCCGCGGGTTCATGTCTTAGGCTACACCAGACATGTTTCCCTTTATATGGATGCCTGTGATGTCATCTTTACCAAACCGGGCGGACTTACCTCCACCGAAACTTTGGTAAAGGGAATTCCAACTATCCATACCGCACCGATTCCAGGCTGCGAAACCGCAAACAGTGCATTTTTCGTAGACCGTGGCATTTCCTATGCCTCTAAATACATGATAGAACAGATTCGCCTTGGAAAGCTACTGATGCGAAGCCATGATTTGCAGGAGGAAATGCATACCGCACAGCTCCGGGAGCAGAAATCCGATGCAGCAGAACGCATTGTAGACCTGTTAGAATCACTGTCTGAAAAATAACGACCGTAACTTTTGACCGAACAAGCGATTGTGAAAGCGTGAGGAGATGATTTGCCCCATAATATTACGCTGATTCACAGGAGGTTATCTTTCTCTACGAAATACCACAGTTCTAATATGCGTGTTTTTCTTTTTGTGATTAAAACAGTCTTTCCAATGTTTGTCAGAATAGCGGCACGGTTCGCCGAAGTGCAGATGCCTGATAAGGGCTGTTAGGGGCACTGGGAATTTCGTCTGGCAACAGGCAACGCTGGTACATGGATGTACCAGCGAGGCACAATTGAACAAGGATGTGAATTTGTGCCGGTTGCCAGATGAACTTGGCATTATATCGAAATTCCCAGTGCCCCTTGCAGGCATTATGCGGCATCTGCCCTCGACGGACAGTACCGCTATTCAGCCAAAGCAACCGGAAAGACAGTTTACATGCAAGAAAAACACGCATTCTAAGAACTGTTGGCATTTCATAGTGCACAAAGATAACTCCCCTGCGAATCCCGTAATATTTTCCAGCAAAATCTATCTCCTTCCGCAATCACCTGTTTATCGAAAAGAAAAGGAGCCTTTATATGAACCAGTCAATTATCACCTGCATCTTTTTTTCCATCGCCGGCTATCTCAGCGGCAGCATACTCTATGCCTACTGGATTCCAAAGATATTATTCCAGAAAGATATCTGTGCATTAAGTCCGGATGGAAATCCCGGCACTGCCAATGCCTTTGTGTACGGCGGATTCCGGGCTGGTATTCTTGCGCTCCTTTTGGAGCTTTTCAAAGGCTTTTTCCCGGTCGTACTCGCCCTACGGACATTGGATATTGACACTCCATACATGATTCCGATTCTGATAGCACCGGTTCTCGGACATGCGTTCCCATTGCAGTTTCATCCGAAAAACAGTAACAAAAAAGGCGGCAAAGCCATTGCCGTCTCCTTTGGTGTACTGCTTGGAATCTTTCCGGTTGTTCTTCCGGTTCTTTTCCTTGCAGCCGCTTATATTCTTTTTTCTGTGGTCTTAATTATCCGGCCACATCTTTTCCGGTCCATTATTACCTTTGGCGTATTCTGCCTTCTGGTCTTTCTCTTTGTGCCGGTTCTCTCCATTGACTTTGCCTGCCTTGGAATTGCACTGCTTGTTATCTATAAGCATCTTTGCGCTTACCAGAATGAGAAACTTTCCATCCGGTTTTTCTTTCAAAAATAGCTTTTTTAAGAGATACCTACCAGGAAATAACTTCGGTTCCCTCTTCGGTTACCAGAACCTGAATCTCCCACTGGGCACTTGGAAGTCCGTCTTCTGTATACACGGTCCAGTTATTTTCATCATCTATGTAGATAGCTTCTTTTCCCATATTTACCATTGGCTCAATCGTAAACATCATGCCCGGAACTAAGAGCATCTCGGTTCCTCTCTTGCTGTGATAGCCAACCCATGGCTCTTCGTGGAATTCTTTTCCAACACCATGTCCACCGATTTCTCTTACGATAGTATAGCCATTTTCATAAGCATGGTCATGCACTGCCTGTCCCATATCTCCTAAAAAGCCCCATGGTTTTACCGCTTTTAAGCCTTCTTCCACACATTCTTTCGTTACCTGGACAAGACGCTTCTTTTCTTCACTGACATCTCCAATCAGAAACATTCTGGAGGAATCAGAAAAATATCCATCTAATATTGTGGAAACATCCACATTAATGATATCGCCATCCTTTAAAATAATATCCTCCGATGGAATACCATGGCATACTTCTTCATTAATTGATGTACAGACGCTCTTCGGAAATCCTTGATAATTAAGCGGTGCCGGGATTCCACCCATGGCTGTTGTTTTCTCATATACCATACGGTCAATTTCTTCTGTACTCATGCCGGCTTTGATATGCTCAGCCACATAATCCAGTACTGCCACATTAATTTTGGCACTTTCCCTGATACCTTCGATATCCTTCGGTGTCTTAATCAAATCATGGGTTGGCACAATACAGCCTGCCTCACGATACTTTTCAATCTTTTCATCAAATGACTGATGGCATGTCTTATACTTTCTTCCACTGCCACACCAGCAGGGATCATTTCTACCTATTTTTACAGACATTTCTAATTCCTTCCATTCTAATGATTCAATATGATATTCCCAAAATCCACTCTGTCCCAGAGCTTCTCATTCAGTTTATACTTATGCTCTTTTAAAATCTGCTCATATGGCTCTGCCCCGGCACTGTAACCGTCAAAATCACTGTTATTCTCTGCTGCTATCTGATTCTGATATTTCTGTGCCAATGCAGCTTTCTCTAACTGACGATCTATCTCTGCTTTATCAACGCCCAGTCTTTCCTGCTGTTCCTCTGTCATATCCGTCCAGAAATCCTCCTGACGGCTACGAAGCTGTTCTTCTTCTTTTTCATCCAGCGTCAGTTTCTCTGCCATTGCCTGCCGGTAAAAGATTTCATCATGTACTGCCATTTCGATGACATGGGTCTTTGCTACTTCTTTTACAAACCTTCCACTGGTATGAAGATTCCAATATTTATTCGTATCATAATAATCATAGGCTGCTGCCTCATCTTCTACCTTCAGTTCCTCATAAGCGATATACATTGCCAGATCCCCAAGCTGCAGTTTTTCTCCATCTACTGTCAGGATATCTTCGGAAAGATACTCCCTGTATACAATCTTCCCCCTTCGTCCGGAAACAAAGAGACTGATTAATAACAGTACCAGTAGAATCAGTATTGTAATGAACCATATGCGCTTCTTCTGTGATTTATTTTCACTCATAGACTATCCTATTTGCAAAGCTCTGCTACAACCTGTCCGATTAATTTTCCATCTGCCTTGCCTTTTAACTCCGGCATAACTGTTTTCATAATCTGACCTTTATTTTTTGTTGCAATGACATCTGCAAATTTTTCTGTCAGAATCTTACGTACTTCTTCCTCAGAAAGCATTGCCGGTGCATATTCGCTCATAATGTCATAACGCTGCTGATATTCCGCAAGTAAATCTGTTCTTTCTGCCGGACAGGAATCAATCTGTTCTTTTACGGTCTTCATTTCTTTTAAAATCACACGGTTTACTAATTCTTCTTTTATGTCATCACGACAGCCTTCATCAATTGCTGTTTTCTTCACTGCAGAAACCAGCGAAGAAATTGCATCTTTTCTTGGTTTATCTTTTGCCTTCATTGCTGCTATCATTTCTTTTTGTAACTGTTCTATCTGCATTTCTTATTCCTCCTAAAATATTTTCTACTTTTTCATTATACGCAACTTGAAAGATTTTACAAGTTCTTAAAAACCCGCAGTAGTTTACTTACTGCGGGGAATTTTTATCATTTCTCTTCTTTATTGATAACTTTTTACAATACACGCCGGACAGATATAATGCTTCGATAAGTTGCTGAGCCTGTCTTAATGCCGGTAGACGGTGAACTTGCATGGACAATCTGCCCTCCGCCCATATAAATTGCCACATGACCGGCATAGCAGACAATGTCACCTGGCTGGGCATTCTCATAGCTTACTTCACTTCCTGCCCGCTGTAATGCTACCGAACTGTGAGGCAGGCTGATTCCAAAGTTTGCATAGACACTTTTAATGAATCCGGAACAATCCGCTCCATTGGTGAGACTCTCGCCGCCCCATACATACGGGTTTCCAATAAACTGACAGGCATAAGATACTACATCGCTTCCACTTACTGATGTACTAAAAGGAGGATTCAATCCACCTCCCCCTGTACTGCCACCAGTAGTGCTGTCACCTCCGGTATTGCTGCCATTATTATTGTTAGCAGTTGTTGTATTATTGCCTTTATTATTATTCTGAGCAGCGGCAGCTGCTGCAGCTGCCTGCTCCTGTCTTATGATTTCATTCTGCTCATCAACAGTAGCTTTATACTGGGCTGCAAGACTCTGGGCTGATGCAAGCTGGGTATCAAAATCAGACATCTGAGACTGTTTCTCTGCAATCATGCTTTCATAAGAAGCCTGCTGTTCCTGATAAGACTGCTGCACTTCCTCTAACTCTGCCTTCTCTGTCTCCACCTGACTCTTAAGGTCAGCTACCTGCTGCACTGTCTCCTGATACTGCGTCAGAAGATTTCTGTCATAATCATAAATCTGCTGGGCATATTCCAGACGATTCAGTAAATCGGAGAAATCTGTTGCGCCCACCAGTGCCTCAATATAACTGTCATCCCCATTCTCATACATATATACAATACGCTTTTTCATAGCATCGTACTGGTTCTGTTCATCTTCCTGTGCCTGTGCAAGCTGTGCTGTCACATTATCCAGTTCAGTCTGCTTATCCGAAAGTTCCCCTTCCAGAATATCTAAGTTCATAATAATATTTACCAGATCTGCATCCAGTGCATCAATCTGGGACTGCAGTTCCTGCTGCTGGCTCTGTATATTCTCTATATCCGCATTGGCATTATCCAATGCGGTCTGTGCTTCACTCTTCTTGTTTTTAGCCTTTGAAAGAGCGCTTGCTGACGCACTTTGAAAACATGAAATTCCAAGAATTGCTACCAGTCCTGCTGCAACCAACCGCATTTTCCACATATGTTTTTTTCTGTGCATATTTCTGCTCCTTCCACTTTTGTATATTTCCTATCATCTTAGTATAACATCATGATACCATCTTTACAATTAACAATTTATCGCCTTTTTGAATTTCTTCACTCTTTAAGTCGTTGGTTTCCATTAACTGGGAAATAGTCGTATGATTTGCCTTGGCAATTTTCCAGAGACTGTCCCCCTCTCTTACAATATATCCGGTAATTCCTGGCTGTCTCTGTAATTCTTCCATATCCCGTTCTGTAATTCTGATTTCATCCATTTTCTGGATGTTCTCCTGTGAAAATGCAATCAGATTCAGATTCAGTACTGCCTTTACCTCAATCTGGGTATTGTCTAAAAGAATCGCTGACAACTGCTCGATTCCCGCTTCCAGTTCATAGTTCATATCGTCTGTCATTTCCGGGACTTCAATCAGCTGTTCAAAAGGAAATGTCTCCCGGCAGGTTCCAATCGGCATGGCATCGTCCGTGGTTACATAAAGGATTTCCACATTCAGGCTTCCTTCCACTTTAAGACCGTCTGCCTGTGGCTCCACATGGTCAATAAATGCCATTCCTTCGCAGGAACAAATCTGCAGGATATTCTCCTGATTCTTCTTTAAATTCATGTGGTCTGTCAACCGGCATTTTGCATAATTCTTTGCCAGCAGCCTGCTCATGGTAACTTCTTCATAAGCTGGTGTCATCTCTTCCCGCAGCGAATATACGTCCTCTACCACATCTGTCTCTGTTTCCTTCCAGATACAGATATCTAATTCTAACGTCATATCCAGATTGATTTTCCGGTCTTCTCCATCATAATCCGGTCTGACCTCTACTTCCACACTGGCAGGTGTTACCTGAATCCGATAGATTTTTTCCTCACTGCATCCCTCGCAGGCAAGTTCTCCATTCAGTGGTATCGTCTCTTCTATCCATTCTAACCGGCGTTCTTCTTTCTGGGCATAATATAGCAAAAACAGTCTTATTTCTCCGGTAAGCTGGATTTTTTCTTCTCGTAACCTCGTTTCCACACCCCGAAGCTGCACACTTTTCCATAAAATCTGTTCTACATCTGGCTTGCTCTGGGGCAACTCTATTTCCTGTTTCAACCGGTAATTATCTTTCTTACAGGTTTCTAATTCCAGAATATTATGCCTGTTCTGAAGGATTTCCAACGGATGTTCCATGGCTACTCCCGTAATCAGTTCCGTCTCCTTGCGCATCCGCATTTCTGCCTTCAGCATCACCAGTGCACGAACACTTAATTTTCTGGAATTAATAATCCCGATATTAATGTCTTCCAGTTCTGCTGTGACGTCCGCCGGATCTAATTCATTCACTCCATCCATACTGATGGTTTCTTCAAATGGAATCTGTCCCCGCAGGCAGTCTAATTTATGCTCCTCCATATCGCTGCGGTAGAGCACATGAAAGATAAGATTCCCCTTCACATAAATACGTCCTTCTTTTACCTGTATCTCATCAAAGCGGATTTCACCTTTTTCTTTCAGTACTTTTACAATATCCGGCCGGTAATCCGGTAGATTGTAATCATCATCCAGAGTAATCTGACTCATGGCACTGGCTTTTTCATAATTCATATGTATGTTCTGTTTCTTTATTTCCACTAAAAAAATCCCCTTCCTGAATGTTATTTCATTTTATTCAGGAAAAAGGGACTTTATTCTTCTAACATAATTTCATTCGAATATCTCTTGTGATGATATCTGTATAACTGAAAGATAATAACTGTGGCGGATTGCCTTCTCTTTCATCATCTACAAGAATCGTGAATACACTCGGATAAGCATTCTGTATTACACCACGCTGTACATCTACTTTATTACGACCTCTGTCCAGTTGAATCATTACACTGCTACCGCACTGCTGATGCACGGATGCCCGGACTCTGTTAATATCTGCTCTCTGCATATACCAGTTCCTCCTTTTTTATCCACGCTCTTTAGTATATCACCGTGTTAAAATGCTGTCAAAGGGAAAAAAGTACCATTTTTTCACTCAAACACCACGTTCTTGTCACATTTTGTCACCTCAACCACAATATATGGGAAACTTGGTGCCTTTGCCACCGTCTCATTCTCCCACGGGCCAATCAGCGTTGTAACAAAACAAAGGGCATTCTGAGTCAGATAAACATCTTTTACGGAAATGCTGTAGCCTCCCGTTTCCTTCTCTCCATAACCCCTTGCAATATAGAGTTTTCCGTTATCTTCATAAGTCAGCTTGAAATCCATTTCCTTTCGTTCTTCAATTTCCTGCTTCAATTCTTCCGGCACTGCTTCCTCTTCTAACACGGTAAATTCCACGTCTTCTATTTTACTGCCATTGGTATCTTCGATACCGCAGCCTGCTGCTGCCAGTCCAATCCATGCTACCGCAAGCAGACCGATGACACTCCGGACAGCTTTCCTTGCTTCTATTGTTTTCCGTTTCACTTTCTTCTCCCTGTTTTTATTCTTTTCATTCTATTCCAAAATCCGGATTATCATGTTGTAATTCTTAAGCTTTACCGCTATAATAGGGAAAGAAATCAGTATTTTGTTTTTGAAATTTATATCCAGAAAGGAATTCTATCTCTATGATACGAGCAATTCTTGCACTTTTATTTGCTGTTCTTTACCTGATTCTTGGTATTCCAGTTCTCTTTGTAGAATGGATTATCCGTAAATGCAACCGCCATGCCGCCGATATCAGCAGTCTTCGCATGGTGCAGTGGGCATTCCGTGTGATTATGTTTATCTGTGGCGTTAAGCTGACTGTAATTGGGGAAGAAAATGTTCCAAAAGATGTTCCGGTTCTTTATATCGGAAATCATAGAAGTTATTTTGACATTATTATCACTTATTCCAGATGTCCGAGACTCACCGGTTACATTGCCAAAGACACCATGGGAAAAGTTCCTCTTTTAAACATCTGGATGAAGCGGCTCTACTGCCTCTTCTTAGACCGTACCGATATGAAGAAGGGCTTAAAAACCATCCTGACCGGTATCGACCAGATTAAAGCCGGCATTTCCATGTGTATCTTCCCGGAAGGTACCAGAAACAAGACTGAGGACGAAATGCTTCCTTTCAAAGCCGGAAGCCTAAAGCTCTCTGAGAAAACCGGATGTCCGATTGTTCCTATGGCAATCACCAATTCTGCTGATATTCTGGAAAATCATTTTCCAAAGGTAAAACCTACCCATGTTATCCTGCAGTATGGTACTCCGATTTATTTAGATCAGCTTTCTGCTGATGACCGCAAATATCTTGCTACCTATACACAGAATACGGTACATGAGCTGCTGGCAGATAACCGGAAATATCTTTAAACCGCAAATATTGATAAAAAAGGAACTGTAGCTTTGATGACTATACTTCAAAGTTACAGTTTCTTTTTTCATTTTTCTATATTATTATCAAACACTTCCTGTATTTACCATTAAAAAAAACATTTTCTTATGCTTCGGTTAATGCTGCCACCACTTTCGGGAATTCCATAAAATGGGATGCCTTGACTAAAACAGTATCTCCTTCTTTTACGGTAGCAAGAAGTTCTTCTGTCATCTCCTCACGGGTTGCATAGTGTTTTACGGTCAGAGCCGGATTCTGTTTCTTCGCTCCTTCTGCCAATTTCCCGGATAATGTTCCAACACAGAATAACAAATCAATTGGCAGTGTTCCGGCATAGGTTCCCACTTCATAATGAAGCTGTTTTTCATCCTCGCCTAATTCACCCATATCTCCAAGAACCGCTATCTTTCGTCCCCCTGCCTTAGACAGGACATCCAAAGATGCCTTCATGGAAACCGGATTCGCATTGTAGCAGTCATCAATAACCGTCATGCCCTTTGTGTGAATCAGATTAGTTCTTCCGCTGATGGTGGAAGCAGCTGCAATTCCACATTTAATTTCATCCATGGAAAGGCCTAACTGTTCTGCCACGCAGGTTGCTGCCAGTGCATTATATACATTATGTTCTCCCGGAATTGGAATAAATACTTCCATGTCTCCCTGTGGAGTGTGGAATTCTGCTGTCATTCCTTCTAAGCCATGCTCTGTAACTGCATCTGCACAGAAAGAAGTCTCGCAGAGATTCCTTCCCTTGATTCCATAAAATACAGGCTTTCTTCCTGCCACCTGCTCTACAGTTGAAAGTTTGTCATCATCTCCATTTAATATCACAACACCATCCGGTTTCAAATGGGCAAAGCTTTCTGTCTTTGCTTTTAAGATTCCATCTCTGGTTTTCAAATTCTCCAGATGACATAAACCGATATTGGTAATAACCATAATATCCGGCTGCGCCATATCTGCCAGTTCATGCATCTCGCCAAATTCAGAAATTCCCATTTCCAGAACTGCAACCTGATGCTCTTTTTCAATCTGAAAAATAGTCAGTGGCAGACCAATTCCATTATTAAAATTCCCCTGTGTCTTATGTACCCGGAATTTTGTGTCCAGTACAGATGCAATCATTTCTTTGGTACTGGTCTTTCCAACACTTCCGGTAATTCCCACTACTTTAATGTCAAGGGTATTCCGATAGAAACGTGCCAGACGCTTCATGGCAGTTACGGTATCTTCCACCAGAATATAAGCTCCATCTACATCAAGACTCTGCTGGGACAGTGCATATGCTCCTTTTTTTAATACATCCGGAATAAATTTGTGACCATCGACCTTTTCTCCCGGAATGGCAACAAATAAATCTCCCGCCTTTACTCTCCGGCTGTCAATCTCTACTCCGGTTACGGTATATTCTTTTGCTTCATTCCCACCTATTAATGTTCCACCGCAGGCTTCTGCAATCTGTGCTAATGTCAGTTCCTTCATATCTGCCTTCTCTGCCCTTTCTTATGCTCCGTATTTCTCCATGGAAATATCAACCAGCTGCTGGCATAACTCTTCGAAGTTTACTCCTTCTACCTTGGCTTCCTGCGGCAGTAAGCTGGTTGCTGTCATACCAGGCAATGTATTTGCCTCTAAGCAGTATACTTCATCTTTTGCATTGACTAAGAAGTCGATTCTGGAATAGGTGTCCAGGCCTAACGCTTCCGCAACTTTTACTGCATGCTTCTGCATCTCTTTTGCCACACTGTCTTTAATATCTGCCGGACAGGTTTCCACTGTGCTTCCAGCCTTATACTTATTTTTATAATCGTAAAATCCTTCTTTTGGTGCAATCTCGATAACCGGCAATGCTCTTCCTTTGATGACACCTACTGAAAATTCTCTTCCCTCTACATACTCTTCAATTAAGATTTCATCTTCCCAGAAAAATGCATCATCCAATGCTTTTGTAAAATTGCTTTCTTCTTTTACAATGGAAACCCCAATACTGGAACCACCGCAACATGGCTTTACCACGCAAGGCAACGTAATTCCGATTTCAGCCAGGCTGTCTTTTCTGTCCTTTTTCTTCATATAAATGCCCTTCGGACAAGGGATTCCATTGGCTTCAAAAAACTGCTTTGCCATATTTTTATTCATGGCAATCGCACTGCTTAAATAGCCGCTTCCGGTATAACGGATTCCAAACAAATCAAAGGCTGCCTGAATCTTACCATTCTCTCCGTTTTCTCCATGTAATGCCATAAATACAATATCTGCCATACGGCACATTGCGATTACATTCGGTCCAAAGAAGCAGGCAGACTGGTCTTTTCTACTCTTTCTTACCTTATCAAGATCCGGAGCCGTCTCCGGTATATCCGTTACTTTTACACTTGCTTCTTCTGAATGTTCAAAAATTCCAGTAATATCCTGTTCTTCTTCTCCATATCCCATAAACACATCCAGAAGAATAACCTGATGTCCATTCTTCCGCAATGCCTTTGTTACCATATCTCCTGTTTTAAAAGACACATCACGCTCTGTGCTCAAGCCGCCTGCCAAAACTACGATATTCATTCTCTAATGCCCTTCTTTCTTTCAGATTCAAATATGTATATTACATCTCTTTTTTCAATATGTATATTATACCTTTTTTTCTTAGAATGACAAGAGAATCTCACAAAGCAATCAAGATTGGTTCTCCGGGCTTTGCATTATGATTTTCAAACACCTGAAAAAGATGCTCTGCACACTGCTGTACATCCATGGCTTCTTCCGGCTGCTCCATCCATTTTAAAATTCCGGACTTGCAGAGCAAAAGATATGGCAATACCATATATTTATTGCTCCTTGTGCAATAATCGATACCCTTATTGCATAATTCCAGCGCCTCTCTATAAATTTCCATCTCATACAAAAGATTAGCTTCATTGTAAAGTATCATCGGATATACCTTTTCTTTTTCTTCATCATCTACTTTTCTTACTTCCAGATAATCAGATAACTGCATCCAGATGCGGAGTGCCTGCTTTCTTTCACCAAGCCGCTGTTTCTGTACCGCCATACTGTTGATAATGTTGATTTCCTCAAAGGTAAACATCCGCTTCTGCGCCAGATTTGCCAGCCCCGCCGGATGTGTCAGATGTAACGCTTCTTCCAGCTTTGCATATACAAGTTCCGGACGGACTCCTTCCTTACTGTCCAGCACCGCCTTTATATGTGAAAAGAACTGTCTGGTCAGTTTATCCTCTTGTTTATGTTCCGGTTGTCTCTGCCAGAGTTCCCTGCTGCCTTCCATATCATTATTTGCTACTGCATGCACCAGCTGTCGCATATAGGCATATAATTCCATTTCTTCCGCCGTTGCATGAATATTGCATATACTCATTGTCTTTCCAAGACGCTGCATAATAGCTTCATAATTTTTCCGCTTTGGTACCACAAATCCGTTTTCAATTTTTGATAAAGTTCCAGTTGAACAGATGCCAAAAGCAAGTTCTTCCTGTGTAATGCCAAGCTGTTTGCGGGATTCACATATATAATCCCCAAGATTGTAACAAGCCAATTCCTAACCTCCCTTTTCTCATAACCCATCGTATTGACTGTTCCAAAGAAATGTCTTATCGATATATTATAACTACTGTAGCATAAAAATAGTGGTACCGCTATTGGCGTTTTGTCAAGTCTGTTGTCAAAACGTTAACTGCGATACCGCTGTCTGTTACCAGTTATCCATAAGGAACTGCCGGTGATAGTCTTTTTCGTTATATATCTAGAATTCCGGTTCAATCAGACCGTAGGTGTTACCTTTTCTCTTATATACAACGTTTACATTGTCATCCTCTGCATTTACGAATACAAAGAAATCATGTCCTAATAATTCCATCTGAACACATGCATCTTCCGGATACATTGGTTTCATATCGAATTTCTTGGTACGGATGATTTTAATTTCATCATCTGCTTCCACTTCTTTTTCAATATATTCCTTACGGAAATTGCTGTTGCTCTGCTGTTTTGTAATAATCTTATTCTTATACTTTTTAAGCTGTCTCTCAATAATCTCTTCTACAAGATCAATTGATACATACATATCATTGCTTACCTGCTCTGAACGGATAATGTGTCCAGGTACAGGAATTGTAACCTCGATTTTCTGTCTCTCCTTTTCTACACTCAAAGTTACAAATACGTCTGTGTCCGGAGTAAAGTACTTCTCCAGTTTTCCAATTTTGTCCTCAACTGCTGCCTTAAGACCGTCTGTCAATTCGATGTTTCTTCCTGAAATAGTAATACGCATGATGTCCAACCCCTTTGCCATTTATTTGATACAGACTGATATCATGGTTTTATTATACTATTTTGTACGAATATTTACAAGTTTTTTGTGCAATATTTACTGTATTTTTAGAGAATTTTTCGAATATCTTTCTGAAATCAGGAAATGTGCAGGATTTTTTAAAAGGGATTGCCTGTATTCTAAAATAAGTCTAAAATATAACTGTATTTTTTAACGCTTTCATCTGTGCTATCATTTTCTAAGGCAGATAAAAACCAGAAAGGATTTGTTTCTTATGAATACTGTTTTAATTACCGGAGCTTCCCGGGGCATCGGTGCTGCTATCGCAGAAGTATTTGCCCGCCACGGTTATCAGCTCATTTTAAATTGCTGTCATTCCGAAACTGCTCTTAAGGCTTTGTCTGATGAACTTTCGGACAAATATCATGTCACGGTTCTTCCGGTTATCGGAGATGTCAGTGATCCGGATTTTATTGCCAATATGTTTGCCATGATTCACCAGCAGTCCCTTTCGGTTGATGTTCTGATCAACAATGCCGGAATCTCCCACATCGGTCTGCTGCAGGATATGACTTATGAACAATGGCAGCACGTTATAAACACCAATCTTTCTTCTGTTTTTTCCTGCTGCAAATATGCTCTGCCAGATATGCTGCACAAAAAATCAGGTCGGATTCTTAACATTTCTTCTGTCTGGGGAAATGTAGGTGCCTCCTGTGAGGTTGCTTATTCCGCCAGCAAGGGAGCTGTTAATTCCTTTACAAAGGCACTTGCCAAAGAGGTTGCACCCAGTGGAATCTCTGTCAATGCCATTGCCTGCGGCACCATTGATACTTCCATGAACGCCTGTTTTTCTGCCGAAGAGCGTGCTGACTTAGAATCCGAAATTCCCTGCGGCAGATATGGTACACCTGTGGAAACAGCTGAACTTGCTTATGCTATCGTATCACAAAGTCCATATCTCACCGGTCAGATTATTACCTTAGATGGTGGCTGGTGTTAATTTATATATGTGAATAGTTTGTGCTCCGTTGATACAATTTATCTTTCGTTTATTTTTGCCACTGGTTTTTTAACATGTTTTAAAATAGAGGTATTATTTACGAAAGATGAGGTTTGTATATGAATATCGGTTCTAAGTTACGATATCTGATTGAAGAAGCTAACATTACCCAGCGGCAGCTTGCAGATGCACTACATATCTCTCCCTCTGCTCTGAATGGATATATCAATCAGGGGAAAGAACCTGACTATGCAACTTTAGTAAGAATAGCCGACTATTTTCATACTTCCACCGACTATCTGCTCGGTCACAGTAACATCCGCAATGCCAGTCTGACGCATCTCAACAGCTGTGAAGGTGAACTGCTAAGTATCTATCATACTCTTTCCAGCTATAACCAGCAGCTTTTCTTAGAAGAATTGAAGGCTGTTGACCGGATGGTTTCCCGGGCAACAGCCTCGCCATTAAAATAGTTAATCTTCATCAAAGTAGCCGATGTATTTTACATCATACTTTCCTTTCGGGAACATTTCATGGTACAAATCTACAAAATAGTCATCCGTCATGCTTGCGATATAATCCACCACAAGCTGGTTCGGTTCTGTCTCCATGTATTGTTCCTTCGAAAAGGTTCTGCTGAACCGGTTGTTTTCTGCCACATATGCAATGTGGTGGCGGTAGAGCCAGGAATTTTCATTCTTATCCCTTGCATCTTTCAATAACTGATAGTACATCTCTTCAAACATCGGATTCAGATTTTCCCGGATGACTTTTTCGATTTTCTCATTGTGATAGATATACTCATAATTTTCAGTCTTTGCAAGCTTCAACTGTTGAAAATATGCTTCATCCATGGAAAGATATGGTTTTCCATAGCTGTTTTCAATGATGTTAACTACCATATTATTGATGATTTCCGCATTGCTGCTGCCTATAGTATCTCCGTTAAAACCTCTGTCATCCGGCAGAAGATGCAGGCGTACAGCATCCTGTCTGTCCTTGCCAAGATATGCTATAATATCACAAATCCGCATTACACAGGCTTCCAGGGTTCCCGGCACAAGATGTTTAATTCCATCTTCCTTCTGATAACACATTTCTACTTCTGTATCCAGATCTGCAAAGGTTTTTGCCTTTTTCGGCTGATACTCCTGCTGTTCCATTTCACCATTATGACATAGGACGCCATCCAGAGTCTGCAGACTGATATTTCTCTGTCCCAGTACATCCAGCACACGCACACTGTGCACATTATGGTTAAAATATCGTCCGGTCTCTCCCCGCAAAAGTGCACTTAAAATTCTCTCACCGGCATGTCCGAATGGTGCATGTCCGATGTCATGTCCCAGGGAAATTGCTTCTATTAAATCCTGATTGAGATTTAATACATTTCCAATATTCCTTGCAATCCTTGAAACGAGCTGCACATGCTGCGCCCGTCTTGAAATATCATCATTTCTGTAAAGGGAAAATACCTGCGTCTTGTCTCCATAACGGTTATAATAAGGCAGATGCATGATTTTCTCAATGTCCCGGACAAAGGGAGGCCTCCAGAGATTCGCCCTGTCATGATTCATCTCCCGGCGCAAAACCTGTTCTTCGGAAAAAGCATATGGATTTGCCCTATGCTCTTTTCTGTCTTCTATGATTCTCTGCTGTAATTTTTCTGAAAGATTATGATATGCTCCCATTTTTTGCTCCCTGCTCATATAATAAATATCTTTACTGCTGAAGCTGATGCGTCAGTTCAATTAAATTTTCAGTCTCTGCCATCAGATGTTCTACGCTCTTCTGGTTCTTCTCGCAGGTTGTCAGTGTATTATTTGTATGTGCTGCTACTTCTTCTGAAATAGCGGAAATTGTCTGGATACTATCCATGATACCTGCATTGGCACTTTCTAATTCTTTCACAATACCGGACAATGCATCCGACTGGCTCTGTACACGGTCCGAATTATCCTCTATCGTACGGAAGCTTCCGGCAGTTTCATTGACTGTTACATTCTGATGTTCAACCTGTGAAATCATGCTTTCGATGATGGTCACTACTTTTTCCAGTTCTTCCGATACATTTCTTATCAGTTCTTCAATACTGACCGTTGCTTCCTGTGTCTGGGTTGCCAGACCGGAAATCTCAGACGCTACTACAGCAAAACCTCTTCCTGCTTCACCGGCACGGGCTGCTTCAATTGATGCATTTAATGAAAGCAGACTGGTTTCTGAAGTAATATTATTGATAATCTCAATGATGGAATACATTTTATCCATATACTCTTTTAAAGAAGTAAGTTCTGCTGCCACCTGACTGTTCGTCTGCTCAGTCACACTCACCTGTGATACCAGCTGTTCAATATTTTTCTTACCCGCATTCAACGCCTCTGCTGTAACTGCCATGCTCTCAGCAATGCTGCCAGAAACCTGGGTTACCTGCATTACTTTTTTCTGGATCGCTTCTGTCTGGCCTAGCTGATTCTGCACCGCTTCCGCTGTATCTGTTGTTCCGCCGGTCAACTCTTCCATGGCATTTCTGGTATCACTGACACCACTGCCAAGTAATTCTACTTCATCAGACATTCCATTAATTTTCTTTGTCATGGCATCAGATACTTCTAAAATTTTCTGAAGCATGGTATCAGACTGTCCCTTTGCCTGATTCATTTCACCCAGCCGTGATAAAAACGATTTCTGCAAAACTGCAGAACTGCAATAAGAAAATGCCGTTGTCAAAATCAGTATAATAATCTCTGTTCCATAGAAAGTAGGTCCCTCACCTTGACCTTTCATCGTATGCACTGCAATAGAAATAAAATTTACGATAGTTGCACCAATTCCAAGCTCCAATGCATATTTCGAATCTGAAAATACAGAAATCAAAATAAACATCGGTATTACATATACAAAAACCAACTGATCGCCGGCACCTATCAGTGCCACCGTATAATATACTGCAAATCCAATCCCCAAAAGATGCTTGATTGCTTTTGTCTCCTGATCTTTCCTATAGCAAATCCATTCTGCCACCACCGGTCCAAGTGCCAGCACAATAAGCACCGCCACATAAACTACATTCTTGGAAGTTTTGAAAATTTCCAAAAAATTAACCAGTGCCAATAAGATTCCCATAATTGTATGCCCTGTCATTGCAGTCTTATTTACTCTTCCTTGTTCTGTCAATTCTTTCATCCTCCCATATATAACATATATAAACTGTAATTTTTGAACTTTACCAGCAATTTTATTATACCCTTCTCTACATAAATTGAAAAGACTTTTATTTATACGCCTTACCATATGCCTTTCCATTGGACTCTTTTATTATTACGTTCATAAAAAACTTGCTCTTCATCTTTAAACTGGCGTGGTCATTTTTATCAAAATTGGATGTTTTTATAATGCCATTTCTGTTTTATGATAAACCGCAAACAAAGAGAAAGAAAAGAGGACTTTATGATGAAAAACGAAAGAATCTACAAACTTGTACTGACTGCTCTTATGGCAGCACTTTCCTATGTGGTATTCACATTCTTACAGATTAAAATTGCACTTCCTGGCGGAGATGCCACATCTCTCCACCTTGGGAACGCGGTATGTGTATTAGGTGCATTATTATTAGGCGGTGTTTATGGTGGAATTGGCGGTGCCATCGGTATGACAATCGGCGACCTTTTAGACCCGATTTACATTGTATACGCACCAAAGACTTTTATCTTAAAATTCTGCATCGGTCTGATTACCGGTCTGGTTGCACACAAAATCGGTAAAATTTCCACTTCCAAAGATAGCAAGCACGTTTTCAAATGGGTTGTTATCGCAAGTATCTGCGGACTGTTATTCAACGTTGTTTTTGACCCACTGTTCGGCTACTTCTACAAACTGGTTATCTTAGGAAAACCGGCAGCAGAAGTTACACTTTCTATTAACATTGCAGCAACCAGCATTAATGCAGTATTATCCGTTATCGTAGCAACTGCTGTATACATGGCACTGCGTCCGGTACTGGCAAAATCTAATATGCTGCCACGTCTTGGAAAGGAAAGCGCATGCGCATGAAATTAAATACTTTACCACCAAAACTTCTGATTATCAATGATATATCCGGTGTGGGACGCTGCTCCATGAGCGTGTCTCTCCCGGTGGTAAGTGCATGTAAGGTACAGGGAATCCCTGTGCCTACTTCTGTTTTCAGCAATCATACCGGTTTCCCTACCCACTTGAAAATTGATTTAACCGGACAGCTTAAGGATTATTTTGCTGCACTGAATATTCTTTCCATGAACTGGGACGGCATCTACTGTGGCTACCTTGGTGCCAAGGAACAGCTCCATGCCATTTCCCATTACTATGATTCTCTCACCGAAAAACCTCTTTTTATTATAGACCCGGTAATGGGTGACCACGGCAGAGCCTATCAGCATATTACACCGGAATTCTGCAATCACATGAAAGACTTTGTATCCCGGGGTGATATTATCACACCAAATCTGACGGAAGCCTGCCTTTTAACAGATACGCCTTATCCGAAGCATGACTGCACCGATTCGGAGCTTTCTGCCATTTCCAAAAAGCTTCATGCACTGGGTGTGAAAAAATGTATTATTACCGGCTGTCCAAAAGGCGACACTTTCCTTAACTATATTTCCGATAGCAGTGGAAATGTGGATACTGTTTCCACGAAAAAAGCCGGTCCGGGGTATCCCGGAACCGGCGACATCTTCGTCAGTATTGTATCTGCACTTACCTTACGGGGCTTCTCCTTACAAGAATGTACCACACAGGCAGCTCATTTTATTGCTTCCTGTATTTCCTATTCGCAGTCGCTTTCGGATGATACTTTGCAGGGTGTTATTTTTGAACCGCTTCTTTCTGACTTAGTGATACTTTAATCTCAAGAAAGAGAGTCTAAGTAACTGCCTATCAGATTTGCCATCTGGACATATTCTGCGGATGTTCCACCTGCTGTATAGTTGGCACAACTGTCCACATACTGGTCAGCCGCAGCATTTGCTCCGATGTAAATGCTTTTATCAGCAACTTTTCCTGCAACGGAATTTTCTCCCTGGAACAGGTCTTTTAATTCCTTCTTATCTGCATTTTTCAGAGTTTCCTCATCTATTACAAGTTTTCCATTACTGTCTACGGTAATGCCGACCTTCTGTAACGCTTCACTCTGACCGGAAATAATGCTTTTTAATTCCTTGCTGTAATTTGCAGATTTGTCTGTATCAAGGTCTGACAGGCTTTCTAAGAGACTGTTATAATCTCCGGTAAAACGCTCTATCAGTGAAATCAAATCGGAATAATCTCCGCTTTCTTCTGCCTTGGCAAAAATGGAATCCTCTCCTGTTTCACTTAATACTGCTGCACTTGCTTTGAGTGAGGATGCAGACTTCTTGACACTGTCATATTCTTCACTCTTTTTCCCGGTTGTTTTGCTGCTCTTCTCTGTCTCACTGCTCTTTTTTAACAAGTCCACCACTTTTGTATCATTGTCTGTGTCCGTATTCAGCGAACTCATCAAAAGGCTGTTATTTCCTGTTACACGAATCATATTTCTCCTCCTAATTTTAAGACAAAATTGCCTCCATCCATCTTATACCTGATATATCGTTCTTTTTTCCGAAAAACTTAACCTTTAAGCTAATCCTTTCTTGCCGCTTTTAACATGGCAATCTCTCTGGCATATCCTTCTAAATCATTCGGTGTTTCAAGGTAAAATGGCAGTTTTTTCAATGCCGGATGGTTGATTATCCGCACAATGGCATCCATGGTCAGATTGCCTGCACCCAGACATTCATGACGGTCTTTATGGCTGCCCAGTACATTTTTCGAATCGTTCAAATGAATGGCACACAGCTTATCCAGTCCGATAATGCGGTCAAATTCTTCTAATACTTCCTCTAAATGTCCGCTGATATCATAGCCACCATCAAAAACATGGCAGGTATCCAGACAGACTCCCATTTTCTCAGGATATTTTACCCGGCTTAAAATCTCCTGCAGTTCTTCAAAGTTTCTTCCTACTTCTGTTCCTTTTCCAGCCATGGTCTCAAGCAGCACTGTTGTTTTCTGCTCCTGCCACATGATTTCATTTAAGACTCCTGCAATCTTTTCAATTCCGACTTCCGCTCCCTGCTGCACATGACTGCCAGGATGAAAATTATATTTGCAGTCCGGTATCTCCTCTAAACGCCGCAAATCATCCGCCATGGTTTCTCTGGCAAACTCCTGTACCCGCTCATCTTTGCCGCAGGCATTTATTGTATAGGGTGCATGGGCAAGAATCTGCCCGATGCCATGCTCCGCAGCATACTGCTGATATGCAGCTATATCTTTCACATCTAAATCCTTCGCTTTGCCGCCTCTCGGATTTCTGGTAAAAAACTGAAATGTATTGGCTCCGATTTCCTCTGCCTGCTTTGCCATGGCAAGGAAGCCTTTTGATGATGATAAATGACAACCGATTCGAAACATATTTTTCTCCTTTTTCCTTTTCCTGCATTCAATCAATTTTGGATTATAAAACTATTGTTATTTCATCCGTGTCAGCCTGTCCATTGAAGCCAGATGCGATACAACGTCTGCAAGTGCCACTAAGAATTTTGTTCTGCTTATTGACTTTTCCGGCAACCGGTGCATATTCTCATCCATGCTCAGATGCACCTCGCTGGTACATCCCTGTACCAGCGTTGCCAGATTTTCTCCAAAATTCCAAGTGCCACTAACAGACTTTTGTTATGCATCTTCCTTTAACAGACCGGCTGGCACAGGTTCCAAAAATTATAATCCCTATAATGACTCTAAAAATTCTAATTATCTCGTGGTTCGGTGATTGGGAAATGGGGAAACTGTCTTTCCGTTGCTTTGACCAAAAGCACTGCATCGTCCGTCGGAGACGGATACCAGATGATGCTTGAAAGGGGCGCTAAGAATTTCGGCATGATTATATATATTGTCCGGCAACCGGTGCATATTCGCATCCATGCTCAAATGCACCTCGCTGGCACGTCCCTGTGCCAGCGTTGCCTATTACCAGACGAAATTCCAAGTGCCCCTAGCAAGCATCATAAGGTATCCGCGTTCCGGCGAACAATACAGTGTTTTTTGTCAAACATTGGAAAGACTGTTCTTATCGTCAAAAGAAAAACTTGTGTCTTAGAACTACGGCATTTTAAAGTAAATCAAATTCTCTTTCTATTCCAATGATTTATCGATGTCTTTTCCCCTCTCCCAATCACCGGACACTTGTTATTTCATTATAACCGTTATAAAATAAAAAAGTAACCCCAAACCAGTAATCCCGCTCTCGCAATTTAATAGGACACATACAAAAAGGTACATTTTATGAAAATTGGAATTTTATCAGATACACATGGTGTATTAAAGGATACATTTTTAGACGAGCTGCAAAGCTGTGATTATCTTCTGCACGCAGGAGATATTGGAAGTCTCAAATGTTATGAAACTTTAAAAGAACTGCATGTTCCGCTTTATATTATCAAGGGGAACTGCGACAAAGGCGAATGGACGAAATATCTGCCGGAGACTCTGGCGGCTCCCATTGGTGGGAAGATTTTCTATCTCATCCATAAGAAAAGCGATTTGCCTTATCCACAACCGGAAGCAGATTTTATTATTACCGGGCATACCCACCATTATGAAGTAAGCAAAAGGGGAACCACTACTTTCATCAATCCGGGCAGTGCCGGTCGAAGCCGCAGTGGTTCCTCCTGTACTATCGCTATTCTGACTTTGGATGGGGACGATGTTTCTATTTCACCCATTTATACCGAATAGCAATTTATATCGTGTGATAATTTTTATTGCATATCAATTGATATTACATCATGATTCTATGTCATTTGACTCTTTCGGTTATTTTCCAGCACCAGTTGAAAATATCTCTGAAACAGCAGTCTGGTATTCTATCAGGCTGTTTGCTTTCTTTATCTTCTTCAACGGTTTTTCAATTCCGGTAAACTGTGTGCCAAGATAAAACCACAATTCTTTCATTTTAAAGAGGACATTTTTCTCCCCGGACATTTCTTCCTGATAGCCGGCAACCAGCTTATTGTGAAATGTATAAAGCCGCTTTAATTCAGCAGCCCTGTCTATTGTGCTACCGGAGCGGATTTTCTCTATGAGTGCCGGGTCTCTTATAACACCACGCCCTAACATAATGGCATCTATCGTTGGAAAACGTTCTGTAAACCGCTCATAATCTTCCACTGTAAAAATATCTCCATTGTAAACCAGCGGATTCCTGCTGTACTCCAGTGCATACTCTACCATCGTCCAATCCGGCTTATTTTTATAATAATCTTCTCTGACACGGGGATGTAAAATCAGCTCCTTTATCGGGAAACGATTGTATATTTTTAAAATGCCTTCAAATTCATCCGGATATTCCATGCCAAGTCTTGTCTTAATGGAAATCTCTGCATCCGTCTTTTCAAACATTTCATCCAGGAAATGAAGCAAGGCTCTTTCATCATCTAAAAGTCCGGCACCTCTTCCCTTCGATACTACCGTTCCGGAAGGGCATCCGGCGTTGATATTAATTTCCTGATAGCCAAATGCTTTCAGCTCTTCTGCAATTGCTGCCACATCTTCTCCACTCTTTGACAGCACCTGTGGCACGGTATACATTCCGGTATTATGTTCCGGGATTAAATCATTTCTTTCTCTGGCATTGAAGCTTCGCTTCGTATGTGGAGCTAAAAATGGTGTAAAATATTTGTCGGCATCTTCATAGCATGCATGGTAAGCCTGCCGGTATACATATCCTGTAATTCCCTCTAAGGGAGCTAAATATAGTTTCATTGGTACATCCTGTTTTTTATTTTATTTTTCAATTCTGTTTTCAAATTCTGCTTTTTATCTTACTCTTCGATTTCAAGCATGCTTGTACAATGTGGACAGCGTGTTGCTTCCAGTGGAATAAACCAGTTACTGAAATCCAGTCTTCCAACTACAAGACTAAGAATCGGCATAATTACATTGTCTACCAGCGAGCTTACCAGTTAATTAAAAGCACCACCGATAATCTCACCGACTGCAAGGTCTAACATATTTCCTCTTACTGCAAACTTCTTAAACTCTTTCCACATCTTCATTCTCCTTTGTTCCTGGCACACTATTTAGCAGTTCTTCCTTCTGCTTTTCCATTGGTCATATAATGGATATAGTAGCTCTTCAAATCATTTCCAAAGGCTGCCTTTATATCACCATTGTTACTAATATAATAATTATAATCAAAAACCATACTATAGTCTACTCCGTTATGTAAACTTCTGATTTTTGATATCCTCTTTTGCCATCGTTATAAAAGTTTCCATCTCATGCATTGCTCTTCCTCCTTTCACTTGCTAGACGGATGAAAAATGGATGAGGTTTTAAAATTTCCAAAAAAATTTTATTTTTTCAAATTTGTTGACCAAATGGCTGAAACTTGGATTTTGTCATTGAAATAAGACTATAAGAGTGCTAAACTTTTGAATTGCGTGTTTAGTGGGGGAAGGTGAAGTTTTCGCTGTATTCTGGAATATCTGTGCAGATATCCTGACAAAACAGAAATTTCATCTTCCACTATAAACAAAGGAACAAATGAGGAGATTTTATTATGAACGAACTACGACCAAAGCTCTTTGATGTGATGAAGGGCTACACGAAGGAGCAGCTGATGAAGGATATCATTTCCGGTATCATTGTTGCCATCATCGCTCTGCCACTATCGATTGCCCTTGCGATTGCATCCGGTGTTGGTCCAGAACAAGGGCTTTATACTGCAATTATCGCAGGATTTTTTATTTCATTCTTTGGTGGAAGCCGTGTACAGATTGGCGGTCCGACTGCCGCTTTCGTTGTTATCATCTATGGCATCGTTGCAGAGTATGGAACCGACGGTCTGATTGTTGCTACCATTCTTGCCGGTATTATCTTAGTGATTATGGGAATCTGCCGTTTTGGCTCCCTGATTAAATACATTCCCTATACCATTACCACCGGATTTACCTGTGGAATCGCAGTTACTTTATTTGTAGGACAGTTAAAGGATTTCTTCGGTATGGATATTGCCTCTGTTCCTTCTGAATTCTTAGATAAAGTAATTGTATATGCCAAAAATATCCGCTCCATCAACCTGACTGCAACCCTGATTGGCATTGCGGCTGTTGCAATTATGCTGCTCTGGCCGAAGGTTACCGATAAGATTCCGGGGTCTCTGATTGCGATTATCGTAACAACAGCAGTAGTTTATTTTGCCAAGCTTCCGGTCAATACCATCAGAAGTGTTTACGGGGAATTAAATTCTGCATTTCCAGGTTTTCATGTTCCATCCCTTTCCATGAAGCTGGTACAGGAAATGTTGTCCCCGGCATTTACCATTGCAATCTTAGCTGGAATTGAGTCCTTACTGTCTGCTGTTGTTTCCGATGGTATGATTGGCGATACCCATAAATCCAATGCCGAGTTAGTGGGACAGGGGCTTGGAAATATTTTCTCCGGTCTCTTCGGCGGAATTCCTGCCACCGGAGCCATTGCCAGAACTGCTGCCAATGTCCGAAACGGTGGACGTACTCCGATTGCCGGAATCACCCACTGTATCACTTTAACCATTATTCTTCTGGTGTTGATGCCGCTGGCTGCACTGATTCCTATGACAACACTGGCTGCTGTACTTTTAGTAGTTGCCGCTAACATGGCAGACTGGTCCTCTTTCTTCCGCCTTTGTAAGATGGCACCTAAGAGTGACATCATCGTTCTGGTTGCAACCTTTTTCTTAACGGTATTTTTCGACCTTGTGGTTGCCATCGAAATCGGTGTTGTATTAGCAGCTCTGCTCTTTATGAAACGTATGGCAGAAACAGCTGATATCAAAGCATGGAAATACACAGATTCTCCTGACATTACACCGGGTGAAGCGGAAAAACTGCGTGACATCCCGCATTCCATCAGTGTTTTTGAAATCTGCGGTCCGATGTTTTTCGCCGCAGCAGACCAGATTCTTAATATCAACAGTAACCATCATACGAAGGTTGTTGTCATCCGTATGCGTAGCGTTCCTGCCATTGATGCCAGCGCAATGCGTTCTCTCCATGAGCTTGCCAACCGTGCAAAACGCAAAAATATCACGCTGGTATTCTCCCATGTCAATGAGCAGCCAATGCGCGTGATGGAAAAAGATGGTTTTATTGGATTAGTTGGAAAAGAAAATTTCCATCACAATATTGTGGATGCACTGGATTATGCAGAAGCACTGGTAAAATAAAAAAGTGCACCACAAATGCTGTTTTTATATTCAGCATTGTGGTGCACTTTTCTTATACCTCTCCTGCCTATACTTTTCCTTTTCTGAAACTTCTTAGCATAGCAAGAAAGGATTTCTCTTTTATAATTGCAATCCCCTGTTCTTCATCCCCCAGCACGATAAGCTTATCTCCGGTCTCTATCTGAAATAACTTCCGTGCTTTGGCGGGAATCACTATCTGCCCCTTATCGCCGACCTTTACCATCCCAAATACATGTTTTCCTTTCGGAGGCACCCCAAGTCCCATGCCATCCTCATTTTTATAATTTACCAAATCATCTAATGTCACTCCGAAAATATCTGCCAGAGCTTTGCATTTTTCAATGTCCGGAAGGGACTCTCCCGTCTCATATTTCGATACGGTCTGGCGGCTGACCATCAGACGGTCTGCCAGTTCCTCCTGAGACATATTGTTGATTTTGCGAAGTGAAATCAGATTATCTTTAAACATTCTTTTTCTCCTTTTTGACTCCCAGCACGCACCAGCGTACAATCGGAATTCTTACTATAATTTCATAGCAAAGCAATCCGCCTGCATATGCTGCCGCCAGTCCAATGAGATAGAAACTCCATCCAGGAAGTGCGGTATGCTGTGTCAGTTCATAAGCCGTTGCTGACAATGCCAGATAGTGAAATACATAGAGTCCGAAACTCTTTTTATTGCAGAATGCAGTAAATGCATTACTCTTATCACCCCAGCGTTTCATGCATCCGATGATTGCAAGGCACATCAGCCATGCATAAGCAATTGCCAGTGGACATTTTACCACCGGTGCCTCTGCATAATTCTCTCCATAATATATATAAGTATAAGCAATTCCCAATGCAACTGCAATGGCAGAAAGCGGAATACAATATTTCTTTAACCGGTCAGTCACTGCCTCTTCTGAAAATACATAATAGCCCAGCAGAAATGCACAGCCATAAATACCGAAACGATAAACGCAGATAACCGGTGTATTTAAAATCTGTGCGGCTCCCCATACTACAATGCCCAGCAATAAAAGTACTACCATATTCGCCTTTGCTCCGATTTTAACCAGTCTGCCTTTTTCGATTTTGCGAAGAAGTACTAACACCAGTGATACGACCCAGAGTACCTGCAATGTCCAAAGCACGCCGACTCCGGAAACTACCATAATCGGATACAGGACAAATCCCGGCACGGAATCCGGAATATTAGAAAATGCTCCACTGATTGCCATATTAAAATAGCCCTGCAGCCAGCCGATTATGAATAAACCGATTGTGGATGGTACGAGAAGTTTTCTGGTTCTTGCCCGGATAAATTCCTTATCCGAATGATGCTCCAAATAGTATTTTGCCGACATTCCACTTATGATAAATAATATTACCATAAACCACGGATATAGCAGATATTGTATTACATCCTGTCCATGCACCGAAGTAACCGGGCCAATTACGCCTGCGGTTATAATATGATTAAACATATAAATCACATGGTACAATACCACCAGTAAAACCGTTCCAATACGAATGTTGTCTATGTAGTGTTTTCTCATGAAATCTACCACCTTTGCTATTATTTTTAACATAATTATAGCAAAAGAAAAGTGTTCACTCTACCAACTGCATTTAACAGATTTTCACTTTTTCTGTTAAAATTCATGGCAAAATGCACACTTTTATTTCTAATCATGCAAGTGCAATCGCATATGTTTCCTGCAATTACACACTTTTTTCTCTTTTATAATAATCCCTGAATCAAAATAAACAGAATCAGTATCGGAAGGATAAACTGGAAATATGGCTTTAATCTTCTTGCAATCTTTATGCCTTTTCCGGCATTTGCTTCCTCTAAGTAATTATCAAATCCCCAGCCCCACTTCGTCACACAGAACAGCAGGTAAACAAGAGAACCGATTGGCAGCAGCAGGTTACTTACGATAAAGTCCTCGCTGTCCAGCACATCCCTTCCGCCAATCAGGTGGAGATTGCTCCACACATTGTATCCTAAGACACATGGCAGACTGGCAAGAAGGATAATAATTCCATTTACCAGTGCCGCTTTGTTGCGGTTCCAGCCAAACATATCCATGCAGAAGGACATGATATTTTCAAATACGGCAATTACCGTAGAAAAGCTTGCAAATGTCATGAACAGGAAGAACAGTGCGCCCCAGATTCTGCCGCCAGCCATATTTACAAAGACATTTGGCAGTGTCACAAAGATAAGGCTTGGTCCTACACCTACTTCCACGCCATAGCTGAAGCATGCCGGAAAAATAATCAATCCTGCCATAATTGCCACAAAGGTGTCCAGTGCACAGATACGTGCTCCTTCCCCTGCCAGCGTATGGTCTTTTCCCATGTAGCTTCCGAAAATCTCCATTGCTGCCACGCCAAGGCTCAAAGTAAAGAATGCCTGATTCATGGCAGAGGTTATTACATTTTTCAAACCGACTTCCCGGACACTGTCCATATTTGGCACCAGATAGAACTTCAATCCCTCGCCTGCTCCGGAAAGTGTCAGGCTATGTACTGCAAGGACAATAATCAGTATCAGCAGTGCACTCATCATAACTTTACTGATTTTTTCCAATCCGTTCTGCAAGCCGCGGCTGCATACAAAGAATCCAACCACAACAGTCAGTATCATCCAGAATGCCATCTGTTTGGGATCTGCTAAAAGATTGCTGAACACAGCTCCAGTCTGCTCGACATCCATTCTTGGGGTAAATTCACCTTTTACAAACTTATAGAAATAAGTTACCATCCAGCCGGAAACCGTTGTATAATACATCATCAGCATATAACAGCCGAAAATTGCCACCCAGCCATGAATATGCCATTTACTCTTTGGCTTCTCCAATGCCTTATATCCTAAAACTGCACTTTTTCTGCTGGCTCTTCCGACTGCTAATTCCATTGTCAGTACCGGAAGCCCCATGGCAATCAGGAATATCAGATAGAACAGTACAAAGATTCCTCCGCCATTCTGTCCTGCCACATACGGAAATCTCCACACATTTCCAATTCCGATTGCGCATCCTGCGCTTACCAGTATAAATCCCATACGGGACTTAAATGATTCACGACCCATAACTATAAATTTCTCCTTTTGTAGTTTTCTCCCTAGTATAACATGGAATCACCGGTTTTGATAACTACTTCTTTTTTACTATTTCTCTTCTTCAAAAAAAATAATTCCCGCTGCTGGATTTTGATTACTGTCTCTTTCGGTCTTTTTCTCTTTCTCATACTCCGACAGTGCCTTCAATGCCTGTCCCCCCATAAGATACAGCATTCCGATATTAAATATCGTCATCAGTCCGATTCCCACATCGCCTAAATCCCATACGAAGGTATAAGTTGCAATTCCGCCGATAAAAAGCATAATCAGCGCAACGATTTTATAGAGGGTCTGCCAGATCCATTTATCTCCAAATAAATATGCCACATTGCTTCTGGCATAAAACAATATTCCAAGAAATGTGGAAAAGCTGAACAGAAATAAGGTCAGTGCAATAAAGATAACTCCAAATCTGCCCAGATGATACTGCATGGTGGACTGCAGCAAATCCATACCAGCTTTTCCTTCAATTATCTTTTCCGGTGCAATAAGCATAATCATAGCGGTACAACTGCAAATGATAATCGTATCGATAAATACGCCCAATGCCTGTGTCAGTCCCGCACGTACCGGATTATCGCATTCCGCTGCTGCCGCTGCACAAGGTGCTGAACCGGAACCTGCTTCATTAGAAAACAGTCCTCTCTTAACTCCATTCATAAGCACTGCTCCAAATCCACCGGATACTACCTGCCGGATACCAAATGCCTCTTCAAAAATCCTGCCAAATACGCCCGGAATACTGCGGAAATTTACGATAATAATAAATAATGTAATAAAGAAATAACACACTGCCATAATCGGTACTATCATATCCAGTACTTTTACCGTTGCATTTTTCCGCAATACAATCACTGCCGCAACTGCCACCAGCACAATTGTTGTATACAAGGGTGGAATATGAAATGCATTTTCAAAAGAAGATGCCACTGAATTACTGATTACCTGGCTGATTCCACACCAGCAAATCAGACCGGATACGGCAAATAACACTGCCACCAGCACATGTTTTTTCTTCTTTCCTGACTTTTCTTCAAAAAAATGATGGATATAATATGCCGGACCACCGCGGTAACCGCCATACAGCGGATCTTTTTCCTTATGCAGCTGTGCCAGAGTTGCTTCAATAAACGCTGTAGCAGAACCGATCAGCGCTGTAATCCACATCCAGAATACCGCTCCGGCTCCACCTGCCGACACTGCTGCAACTACACCTACCAGATTTCCCATTCCCACACGGGTTGCCGTGGACACAATCAGCGTCTGAAAAGTTGACAGACTGTCTTTATGCTCCTTCTTTGCCACCAGTGCACGCACCATATCCGGGAACAGTCTTATCTGTAAAAACTTTGTCCGAATCGTAAAATAAATTCCTGTTGGAATTAACAAAATAATCAGCAGTGAAATGCCCAGACTGCCTCCCCCCGGAAGCGGAATTTTAATCCAGTCTCCCCATAAAAATGAATACACTTTTTCAATAATTGAAACTACCATTATAAAATACCTTTCTCTCTTCGTAATAACCCTATTGTGGTATTTTAACATTTAATTTCACATTTGGCTATCGTAATGTGACAACTCTTTTTCTATCCAGGTCATAATCACATCCACCAGATAAGCCTGCTGCACCTGACTCAGTTCTTTCCCCGGCTGTATCTTATGCCACTTTCGAATGCACTCCCGGCAGCAGGTTGTCGTTGCATGCTGGGCAATAAAAACAGGATGCCCCCGCATGGGCGTCTGCTTTCCATCGTTTGGAATTACTGCCGGTGCCTCCCTTTTGGCAATAAAATCCCTGGCATGCTCCCGGATTACATCCAGTCCTTTTTCCTTTATATATGCAATATCTTTTTGTTTTAAATGAAAGCTGCTTCTGAATTTAGAGGCTGATAAATGTTCAAAAAGCTGCCGGTACCATTCTTCTTTGGTCATATGGTGGGTCCTCTTTTCTAAACTATAGTTACATTTTACAACCAGACTGTTTTCGTTGCAATCTTCTCCCGAAACCGCACATCATGGTCTACCACCAACATAGTTGGCTGATATTTAAGAATCAGATTTTCAAGCTGCATTCTTGAAAAAACATCAATATAATTCAGCGGTTCATCCCAGATATACAAATGCGCCGGTTTCAAAAGGCTGGCTGCAATCACTACCTTTTTCTTCTGTCCTTCGGAATATTCTTCCAGCTTTTTGACAAATTGTTCCCGTCCGATATCAAGCTGCCGCAAAATACTGCAAAGCAGACTTTCCTCTAACTGGTGCTCCATGCAAAAAGAGTGCACGGTTCCTCTAAGATGCGAAGTGTCCTGATTGATATAAGAAATCTCTATTCCGGACGCAATTCTTAAATCTCCCTGTTCCAAAAAATTTTCTTTTTCTCCTAAAATTGCTTTTATCAGGCTGGTCTTTCCGCTTCCATTTTTTCCACTGATAAATAAACGGTCTCCGTTTCTGATTTCAAAGGTCTGGTTTTCAAACAGCATTTTATCGGCATCTTGATACCGCAAACCATACTGATATGCCGACACCAGTACTTCTTTATGATGTGTCAGGGGATTCAGTTTCAAATCAATGGGCTGTTCTAAATCCACCAGCAATCCCTCTTTTTCCGCAATCTCAGTCTGTATCCGCTGCTCCATCTGCTTTACTCTTGCCTGCATTTTCTTGGTTTTCGAACCGATATATGCCCGGGTGCTGATGCTCCGGTCATTTTCCTTTATGGGGTCAAAACCGATTTTGCTGTTCTCGCTCCTTTCCGACCAGTTGCGCACTCTCTTTGCTGCTTCGTTGAGCTTACTTATTTCCTTTTTATGCTTTTCATTTTCCGCTACTGCAAAATTGTCTTTCTTCTCTTTATTTTCCCACCAGGAGGAAAAGTTGCCCGCCTGCACCTCAATGGTACTGCGATTCAGCACCAGCACATGGTCTACGCAGGCATCCAGTAAATCCCTGTCATGGGAAACAAGGATAAAGCCCTTTTTCGATGCAAGATACTGTTTTACCATTTCCCGGCTCCCATCATCCAGATGATTGGTGGGTTCGTCTATCAGCAGGAAATCATTTCCTTGCGAAAACAAGACTGCCAACATAACTTTGGTCTGCTCTCCAAAGCTTAGTGTTTTCCATGGCCGATACATGATTTCTGCATCTGCCTGCAGCTTCGAAAGCTCCGCATAAACTCTCCACAATTCAAGATTTGCCTTGAATTCTTCTACAAATTCCGCCGCCGGAAATTCCCATTTTTCCTCTGAAATATCATATGGGAAATAATCAAAAACGGCATTCGAAGTAATAGAACCGGTATATTCATATTTTCCCATCAGTAAATTTAAAAACGTGGATTTTCCTTTTCCATTTCTTCCGATAAATCCAAGTTTCCAGTCCGTATCAATAGAGAAAGAAACATTTTCGAAAATATTATCAAAGCTTCCCTCATATGCAAATGTTAAATGATTTACTCTAATCTGTGACATATAGCCTCCTATCTGTCACCAAATAGTGGTTACGTTCTGTCACCAGCAGTTTCTTATAATATGCTAATTAAGTGCAACAAAAAAAGAGTGGTCATGAGAACATAATCCACTTTTGGCAACACGAAATAGCGGTACGATTACCGCAGTTAAAATCTTCATGCTCTCAAAAGTCAATTATTTTCTCATTGGACACTCTCCCTTCAAAATTAAATCTAGGGTTAGTATACGGCAGGGCGGGGTGATTGTCAATGCAAACTCTTAATGCTATTATAAACTAAACATGGTATGCTAATAATTTATATTTATTTAAAATATTTACAAGCATTACATATTCCTTATTTATCAAATCTCCCTCTCCCTTATCATTATCTTTCGGTTCTTTTTCTTTATTATATACTAAATATGCCTTATTCCCATTAATATATACTTGTTGCTCCCAGCAATTGTAATTATCATAATTAGTTAAATCCAACTTACTAATTTCGACAATATCTTTTTCAACAACTTTTTTCTTTTTTCTGTCTTTTTCCCCATCTTTAATCTTAATAAGTTCTTTTAATACCATATTTTGCATTTTTATAATTTTTTCATTTTCAGGAGAAAACACTAATTTATTTGACAATTTTTCTATTTTTTGTTGCAACAATTTACTTTCATATTCATAAAGCATATATTTATAAGAACCCGTTTGACCTCTTTCAGCATAGCGAAAAAAGAGAACATCCCCGAACAACATTACTGCCATTGCTATTATGCCCAATATTACTAAAATGTTTTTTTCAGCGCTTACCTGGCTATAAACAAATGACGCAATCACGGATATTATCAATGAGGCAGCACATGTTACTGCATATTCAAAAAATGTACTTTTTACTTTAAAAAAATCGTAACGCTCATATAATCTTTCAATCTCCTCATTTTTTACTAATTTATCAACTTCCCCTCCTTCTTTATAATACAAATTGATAATTTGAAGTTGCTTTCTATAATACCCTTTTTCCTCTTTCCAATACAACCTATATTTATCAATCATTTTAAATAACGGATCATTACACTCCCTTATATTGTGTGAAGCCATTTTTATACCAATACAGGAAAAAATAACAAAATACACTACCACCATTAGCATAGCAATAAGCAGCATTATCAGTACAACTGCCACCAAACTTTTACAAATCTTTTCTGGTACATATTCGCCTCTTTTCATAACAAGAATTCCAACTGCTATATCTACTATTGAAATTAAAATAAATATCCGCTTATAGTTCTTTTCCCATTCTTTCATAACTTTTTCCTCTCAATTCTGTATTTTTGCATGTATTGCTATTAACAATATTAGTGCTGTCATAATATTCTCTTAAAAACGTATATCATTTCATCCTTCTTTATATTGAATAATAATATCACTTATATGCTCTTCAAGATACTCCAATGCCTTCATTTGTATAACATCCTCATTGGATGGCTTATTATAAAAATTTTCCTCATATAGTTTCTTTTTTCTACTTGTTATTAGCATTAACGTATTATAACGAATATCATCTAACGTTTTTCCCACTTGTTCTGAATATGCATCCAAACGTCCTAAATTGTAAACCTCTTGCAATTTTTCCTCTAAAACTTCTCTTGTTATTTCTGCACCTTGATTTAATATCCATTCCACAATCTCTGCGTTTTTATTCTTCATAAACCAATCTCCTTCATTAATTACTTCTTTTCCTACTTTGTCCTTAATTTTCTTCTAATAGTCTATCTTTATTCTGCTTCTTTCAAGCTGTTATATATTTCATCCGAGAAAATACCAAGTACTTTTCTCTTCATTTCATCATTGCTTAGTAATAAGCTGAAAAAGTCTTGATTCTGCTCCAATCCTTCTATTAATGCATCATCTATGTTGTCAAAATATGCAAATTCAAAATCTTTTTCTGTATTGTTCTTTGCTGATGTTTTTAGCTTCTCAGATTTCATCATAATGTCTTTTATCTGAAGCATTGCTTTTACTGCTACATCATTATCATATTCTTTTCCTGCTATACTGTTGATTTCTGCTATTATCTGTGATAGTTTCTCCTCTTTATCTTCTGATAACACAAAATGGTCTGCTGTCGGAAGTTTCGTAACAGGATCAGATTTTAATTTTGATTTATGTTCGGCTTTCTTCTTCTGAACAAAATTCATGGCTGTTATCTTTCCATCTAAATTAAATCCACCGCCTGGGTGCTTTATATTTACATATGCAAGTAATAAAGCTATAAATCTATATTTCTTGTGTAGTTCAGTATCTTCAAAACACGATACCTGTAATAAAAATTCATGGAAACGAACAAATCGCCTCATTGTCATTACAAGCTCTTTTTGTTCTTCATAATCAAGTTTATCTATGTTCTTCTTTACTTTCTGGAATAAGAATGTTAATCGTTTCTTTTCCTTTGCTGTAATATCATCTTTATATAAAATTTCATTTGCATCTTCTATATCCAATGGATCTATTACTGTATATCCATCTATTTTTGCTTCTAAATCATAGATCGCAGATGGTGTAACAGAGTTGGATAAAAGTGTTGTTGTGTAATATTTTGAAAATGCCACCTGTATATCTTCATAGTCATTTACAAAATCAAGTATAAATGTTTTCTTGTCATATGGTGGACAGATTCTATTAAGTCTTGATAATGTCTGTACAGCATTAACACCTCTTAATTTTTTAAGAATGTACATTGCACATAATTTAGGTTGATCAAAGCCTGTCTGATACTTATTCGCAACAAGCAATACTTTATAATCATCCTTTTCAAATTCTGTTGGTAATTTATCTTCACTGAATCCGTTTAGTCCTGCTTCTGTATATTCCTTTTCATCATCTTTTAATGTCACTTTTCCAGAAAATGCCACTAATGCACGAATATTATTATATCCTTTTTTGTTTATGTACTCTTCAAATGCTTGACGATATTTTACAGCACTTTCTCTTGAATTAGTTATTACCATAGCTTTTGCAGTTCCACCAAGCTCATCCATTACTGTTGTTCTGAAATGTTCAACAATAACTTCTATTCTTTGTGCTATATTGGTTTCATGCAATTCAACAAATCTTGCAATCTGTCTTTTTGCACTATTTGTCTTACACTTTGGATCTTCTGCAACTTCTTTATTAATCTGGTAATAGGTCTTATAGGTTGTGTAATTTTGTAACACATCAAGAATAAATCCTTCTTCTATTGCCTGCTTCATAGAATAGATATGAAATGCTTCTCTTTGTCCTTTTTTATTTACCCTACCAAATAACTGTATTGTGGTTGGCTTTGGTGTTGCTGTAAATGCAAATACAGATACATTTTCTTGTTTTCCATGCTTTGCAATTTCTTCTACAATTAAATCCTCAGTTGTACTTTCATCTATACTTACTTCACCAGATCCAAGTGTCATTGTCACAGCCGCCATATCTTTTCCTGCTGTTGATGAATGTGCTTCATCTATGATTACTGCAAACTTCTTATTTTTCAAATTAGCCACATCATCTACAATATATGGGAATTTCTGAATAGTTGTTGCTATAATCTTTGTATTTCCATCAAGAGCAATAGCAAGATCAGATGAGTTACATTTTTCATCCATAACTTTTATAAGTCCAGATTTATGCTCCATCCCCATAATTGCCGATTGTAACTGTCTGTCTACGACAACCCTATCAGTAACAATAATGATATTATCAAAAATAATTTTGTTATCCACATCATGAAGTGAAGATAATCGGTAAGCAAGCCAAGCAATAGAATTTGTTTTTCCAGATCCAGCAGAATGTTGTATTAAATAATTCTGTGTAGAACCATTTTCATATACATCTGCAAGTATCTTGTGTAATACATCTCTTTGATGGAATCGAGGGAAAATAATATTTTCTTTTATCTTCTTTTTACCAGTAGTCTCATCTTTCTTTTCTTTCACTTCAATAAACATAAATTTGCTTATTATTTCAAGAATAGAATCCTTTGTAAGTACATCTTCCCACATATAAAAAACACTATATTTATCTTCATATATTGGATTTCCTGCACCTGCATTGACACCTTCACCATTACCCATATTAAAAGGTAAAAAGAATGTTGCATCTTTTTCAAGTTTGGTTGTCATATAAACTTGTTCTAAATCCATTGCAAAATTTACTAATGCACCAGCTTTGAATAAGAATAGTCTTGTCTTTGGATTTCTTTCTGTTCTGTACTGATAAATTGCATCTTCATAGCTTTGTCCTGCTACATTACATTTTAATTCAAATGTCATAATAGCAAGTCCATTTAAAAATATTACAAGATCTATTCTTTCTTTATCAGATGCCCAGACTTCCTCCATAACAGAGAATACATTTTTTTCATATTTTTCAACAAGTTCTTTGTTAAAGTCTGTTGCAGGTTTTGTATACATCAAATCAAGTTTTATATTTGAAATTTCTATACCATGCTTTATAACATAAAGTAAGCTACTACGTGCCTTTGTAATTTCTTCATTGATATAATTTACAAGTGTATCTTCTAAATCATGCTTATATACTTTTCTTAATGCTTCCATTTCATCTGGTTGTGTGTCATTCAAAAATTTGAATAACATTTCTCTATCCATTGCATGTAAGCGATCATATTCTTTATCTTTTCTTACAACATAACCATTGTTATTTTTTAGATAGTCCATAATGAAATGTTGATACTGCTTTTCAGTCAATATTTCATTCATTTGTACTTCCTCCACTAATATGCTTTCAATCTTTTAATAAACTGTCTTGCAAATAACAACGCAATTTGATCACAAGTATATTTTGATGAATCAATCGCCTGTATATCTGCTATTGATGGATATTTTTCTTTTAACTGTTCAATCGTTATATTATGTAAAATTGGAAGAATCAATTTTTGTCCGTTCTGATTCTGTCTATTCAAAAATTCTGATAGTTCTCTTTCTGTCCATTCTCTACCAAAGAAATTTGTTGATATAACAATAATTGCAAATTCTGATTTTTTAGTTCCTTCAAGAATTTTATCCTTGAATTTATCACCCCATTCTAATGTTTCTTTATCATAGAATATTTTAATTCCTAATTTATTAAGCGAGTTGTACAATTCTTCTATAAGAGCTTCTTTGTCTGCATTAGCATGAGAAATAAACACATCATATTCTGGTAGCATTTTTGCTCTATATTTTGGTACTTCCACAGTTGATATACCATTCATCTTATCTATAAATGCTTGGTCACTTTTTATACTTTCTAAACACGAAATTAACTGACTATATGCATCTAATGATCTATGAAATAAAATCGTTTTCATTCTACTTCCCAACGGATGATCTTTTAAGTATTGATTGTAAAAAATTTCAACATCATTAACCCATATCTCACTTGGACGATTGTATTCATTTATATTAGTTCCTATAGATGCCGTATTAATTGGTGATTTTATGTTTTTAGTTCGATCTAACAAACCATTTAACTGTTCTTCAAATGTTGCCATTATTGAACCTCCTTCTTTCCTGTCACATATTCATATATAACTGACTTCTTGTACTGTTCAAGTGTATCTAACTGCTCTTTTTTTTCTTCAATAGCACCATCTATTTCAGCACATTTTTTATCCAAATATTTTACTATCTTCTTTTGCTCCGTTTTTGGCGGTAATAACACATTTGTTTTCCTTAATGTTTGAAGTGATAAATTATTGATTGTTGTCCCTGCAAATGATAATTCAAAAATTGTTTTTATGTAATTTGCTTGTAGTAAATAATAGATATATTCTCTATTGTATTCCTCTTTTAGCTCTATAAATCCTACACTTTTTCCTAATAAAACATTTTCATTGTTATAAAATGCCAAATTTCCAATAGTTCCATTTAATGATATTAATATTGTATGTGTCGTTAAATTAGTTTTATAGGTATTATAAATCCTTTCTGTAATTCTTTGTGTATTATCTTTTATAGCAATATTTCTCTTTTTAATGTTGTTGCCGTTAATAAAATAAAAGTTGGTTTCACCATCCTCGAAAGTAACAGTTCCATGAATTCCATCCCCTATTTTTTTTGATATCCATCCCAATCTACTTATTTTCCATTCATTCGGAATTTGACCAATTAACTCAATTCCACTATCTTTCATTTCAACATCTGGATCTAATCCTTTTGTTACTGCTTCTGTGATAATTGATTTTTTGTATTCTTCAAGTGTTTCTATTTGCTTTTCAATATCAGAATAAAGTGTATCTATTTCAGCACATTTTGTATTAAGAAATTCTACAATTTTTATTTGTTCTTTTATTGGCGGAATTAATACCAATTCATTAGCAAATAAGTCTGCTGATAAATCCCATTGTCCTTCCCTTATTCCACCAGAAATGCGTCTAAACTCATCTTTATAACAATTTCTGATTAAAAAATGAAAATATTTCTTGTCAAAATAATTATCGGTAAAATTATAAACAAAGTATGCTGGACTCACTATTCCTTCGTATTCAGAAACCCCCATAGAGCCTTGCCATGCTTTCATTTTATTTATTACTAAATCACCTTTTTTTACATATTTATATTTTGATGTATCCTCTGACGTAATATTATGATTATCGTCTCTACTATTTTTAGGGATAACTCCATATTCTCTATATACAGATAATACTTCTACATTTCCTGGATTTTTGGGTTCATTTCTTTTCAAATGATATTTAATTTTATCAACATTCCAATTTTTAGGAATCATACCTATCCATTCAATTCCACTATCTTTCATTTCAGCCATATTAATTGCCTCCGAATAATTTTTTTATTCTTGAATCAACGGAATCCTCTAATTCATTGAATCTTTTTGCAAGTTCATCACTGGATGCAGGAGCTTGATATTTATAAAAATATCTTGTGAATGGTATTTCTGCACCAGTCTTTATTACAGGATTTTTCTTGCCTAAATCTTCTTCAAAAAATGCCTTTGCATCTGGTACATGTGGTAATACTTCATTTGCCATATAATCATCAATATTTGTTTCCCATGGTACTATTTCTGTATCTTTTGTTTCTGTATCATAAATTATATTGCCCTTTTTATCTTTTTGAATATCTGCTGTTTTATCCATTACTGATAAACCTTTTATGATTTTATCAGCAATCTTTTTTAAATCTTTTGCATCTGAAATAATTCCAGATAGAATATTTTTTACCACTGGTGTAAATGTTTCTGGATTCTTATATACCTTGTCAGATACAGCACCATTTAGAGCATCAACAATAGCATCATATATAGGCTTATTTTTCTTAAAATTATCTAATTTATTTTTTTCCTTACCTGTCAATTCATCCATATTTTTAAGTTCATCAACTTTTGCTTCATCATAGAGAGTTGATAACGCACCACTTGAAAGCATTGCATTTATTCTATCTTCTGTTATTGCATAGCTTCTTTGAAGTGGTTGCATAACCGCATATTCACGATAGATAAATTCTGTATTATCGTAAATCTGGCAATGCTCATTTTCTTTAAAGTCTGCATATAACTTTGTAATTTTAATTCTATCTTCTGGTGTAATCTCTTTTCGTTTATTACCTAATGTTTTTCTTAAAGAGTGTGCAAAACTTGATGCATCAATAAGCTGTATTTTGCCTTTTCTTTCTGCTCTTTTATTTTTAGAAAGTACCCAAATATATGTAGCAATTCCAGTATTGTAAAACATATCAGTACTTAACTGAATAATTGCTTCTATATAGTCATTTTCAAGTAACCATCTTCTGATCTGTGATTCACCAGATGATGTACCACCACTAAATAAAGGTGAACCATTTTCAATAATAGCGGCTCTACCACATTCTTCATCCATCTTATTTATTGCCGACTGAATAAACAATAACTGCATATCTCCAGAACTTGGTGCTCCTGCTGGGAATCTTCCAGATGTTCCCTTTAATACTTCTGCTTTTACTTCCTCTTCGTCACCTTCTGGTGCATCCTTGCCGCCCCATGGTTGTCCAAATGGTGGATTTTCTATAACAAATCTCATCTTTGTATCTGTAAAGCAATCTGCTTTCATTGTGTCTTGTAATCTGATATTATCCGCATTTTGTCCACGAATAAGCATTTCTGCAAGACACATAGCATAAGACTCTGGATTTACTTCTTGTGAAAATAATCTTACATCTGCTGTCGGATTAAAACGTTTAATATAATTGTTTGCAGTTGAGAGCATACCGCCAGTTCCAGCGGCTTGATCTAATATAGTTACAATTTTTCCATCATCAAATATATCATCACAACCTTCTGCAAGTAGAATTGAAACCATTGCTTTTATAATATCTCTACCTGTGTAATGATCACCAGCTTCGGCATTTTCAGAGAATTTTCTAATAAGTTCTTCAAAGATATATCCCATTTTCATATTATCAATGACTTTTGGATCTAAATCTATTTCACTAAATGCTTTTACTACTGCCAAAAGTCTGTTATGCTTGTCCATCTTGTCTATCTGTTTATCAAACTCAAGATTTTTTATAATGTCTTGAATGTTGGCAGAAAAGCCATTAATATAGCTTTTAAAATTTGATGCAAGATGATCCGCATCATTTACAAGCTCTGCTAAAGTAAATTCACTTGTATTATAAAACTGATAGCCAGAAATCTTATACATAGCCTTTGCAGGATATGTCGGCATCTTTTTATATTGTGCAACAACAGCATCTTTTGTTTCCTGTAATGCACATTCAAAACGTCTAATAATTACCATAGGAATTATTACATCTTTGTATTTATCACTTTGATATGGCCCTCTTAATTTATTTGCAATAGACCATATAAAATTAACTTCTGCTGATACATCAATAGGATTATCATCCCAAAATTCTTCAATCTTACTAATATCTGCCATTGTAAAAAGTTCTCCTTTGTCTTTCTTTTCAGTATATAAAATTACCTGTCCAATAATCTGTACATCTATTTGTCATATGTAAAAATTAATTTAAAACTATAACACTAAATATATCATATACATGCAAATACTGAATATCAATCTTTTTCATAATAAAATCTCCTATGCAACTAAAAATCATATTACATCTTAATTCATAAAAATACCTCCCAGTAAACAATAAATGCTTCACTAAAAGGTATTCTTTAATCTCTTATATTACTCATTTATACTTTTCAAAAATTAAACTAACTTTCTTATTTACTCTTAGTTTGCACCAACGCCACGATATTTTCCACATGATACGTCCACGGGAACATATCCACCGGCTGGCACCGCTCCACCCGGTAGCCGTGGCTTGTAAGATACTTCAAATCCCGCGCCTGAGTGACTGGATTGCAGGAAATATAGACCACACGCTTTGGGGAAAGCTGCAGCAGTGAGGATAAGAATGCCTCATCACTTCCGGCACGAGGTGGATCCATGAATACCACATCTGCAGTCTCGCCCTGTGCTGCCATTTTGACCATGAATTCTCCGGCATCCTCATTGTAAAATGTGATATTTTTCATGTTATTGCGCTTCGCATTGGTAATGGCATCACGTACCGCATCACGATTCACTTCCACGCCAATGACAGAGCCGGCTTTGCCTGCTGCTGCCATGCCAATGGTACCAATGCCGCAATATGCGTCGATTACCTTTTCCTTTCCGGTCAGTCCGGCAAACTCGATAGCTTTGCCATAAAGGATTTCTGTCTGCACCGGATTTATCTGGTAGAATGAGGATGGAGAAATGCGGAAACGGAGTCCACACAACTCGTCCTCGATAAATCCCTTTCCATAAATGGTAATATTCCGCTCTCCTAAGACAACACTGGTGCGCCGGTCATTCACATTTACCACCACCGTTGTAACTTCCGGATGCTTTTCACGAAGTGCTTTTACAAAATTATTTTTTGACGGCAGAATTGGGGATGCCAGCACCAGAACAACCATAACTTCGCCGGTACGGAAACCTCTTCTTACCAGAACATGGCGTAGTAATCCATATCCGCTGTCCTCGTCATATACTTTTATTTTAAAGGAGCGAAGCATTCCACGAATATCATAAATGATGCCATCCGCAATCTTATCCTCAATCTGACATTCATCAATCTTTACCACCGAATGTGTTCCCTGCTGATATGCTCCTGAAATCACTGTTCCATTTTTCAGCCGCTGAAATGTAGCATTGACCTTGTTCCGATAATGAAATGGCTCCTGCATTCCGATAACCGGCTCCACTTTTCCAAAGCTGCCTAAAAGCTCTTTTACTTCCCGATGTTTCTTGTTGAGCTGCTTTTCATAATCCATTCCCTGATACTGGCAGCCGCCACATTTTTTTGCAAGATCACATTCTCCCGGTGGGCAGATGTGTTTTTCCGGACGTTCCGATTTTGAACCATGCTGCTTTTTTGCATTTTCCTTTTTTCTAAATTTATTGTTCTCTTCTGGCTTTCTCATTTCCTGTACCGTTCCTTATTTTTTCAAATACTATACTATTTTTTAGTTTAACGCATTTAGCAGCCTTTTTCTATGGTTATTGCAGAAATATTTTCATAAATGAATTAAAATAAAATGCGAAATAATGGCACCTGCTGGGCCTGCTACTTGCAGCTTCTTACAAATACACAAAAACGCCGATACAGGCTGTACCGACGTTCCTTCAGCATTTCACACTATTTAATTTTTTCAGTCAAACTGCAATCATCTCTTTTTGTAAAGAAGTAATTCCGGATTTTCGCCATTTTCCTCATAGGTGCATACCAGGATAAAATCCATATTTGCAAGAATGCCAAAGCATCTTTTACCGCCAAATTCGGATTCCAGCTGGTTTCCAAGATATGTCTTCTGGTCATCCAGAAATTTTACCTTTTTTCCATTCGGAAGTGTATACTCTAAATTCACATATTTTCCTACCAGTGCATTTAATTTTTCAACCTTAGGAAGCCCGTCTATGTGAAGTTCATTTATTTCCTTTATTAGCTGTTGCTTAAACTCCTCAAACTCTCCATTGTCGCTAAGTTCATCATATCTTTTCCAATAATCTAACTTTTGGAGCATTTCTTTCATATATGCGCGCGCCTGCTCCTCTGTAAAATCATCGCTTACCATGTTTTTAACGCATATGTCGATTAATTCATCCATATCGTTATAGGTATATGTTCCGTCAGCTCATTCTGGGACATTCCTCTTTGTGTACGAAGTTCCAGAATAATATTTTTTGTCTCCATCGTTGCTACCTCCTTTATCCATATCATACCGGTAAATTCAGTTTTGGAAAAGCAACTTACTGTTGCTGTACGATAAGGCAACTAAAACTTTAGATGCAAAATACACTATATAGCGGAACTGATTTTATTCCTTTTGCCATCCCAAAATTTCTTGTTGAAATCCGGATTGCATACGAAGGATTATATTTTTCCATATAAACCATCATGCTTTTGGCTTTTACATGGTTACCAGCCTTACACTCTACCGGAATAACGTGACTTTCTTTTTGTATCAGGAAATCCACTTCCGCCGTATTATCAGACTCCCAATAATGAAGATCATAACCATTTGTTTTCAAAGCAATTGCAACATAGTTTTCTGTCAGTATGCCACGAAAATGCTCTGTTTCCATGCTTTGTAATGCTTCCAACGTCATTCCTATTCTTGCAGACATAATACCCATATCACTGTAATATAATTTGAATGCACTTACATCCTGATATGCCGCAACCGGATAAAATCCCTGACTGCACTTCATGCATTTATTCACAATTCCAGCCCGAATCAGCCAATCAATTGCATCTCCATATTGAGATGCCCGTGCTCCTGATTTTATCAGCTTGTATTGAAATTTTTTTGCATCTTTTGCCAACTGTGCCGGCAGGGAATCATACGCTTCAAAAATACGCACGGTGTCCGTCTGATTTGCATATTTTGTCATGTCTGCAATATAAGAATTTAACAGCATCTGACGAATTTCCGTCTGCTCCAATGGACTGTCTTTTGCAAGGTCTGCCTTTACTGCTGCCGGCATTCCTCCCACGACGCAATAATGATAAAATTCCTGCAAAGCTTCCTCGTGCAATATCTCATCTAACGGCTGATTATTTTCATAATGTTCCCGTATGGTATCCGAAAGCATCTGCTTTCCCTTAGCCCACAATACCTCTTCCAAATCCATCGGGTACATGGTAACCATCTGAACTTTTCCTACCGGAAATGAATATTTTTCACGGTTGACTGCTACACCCAGCAGACTTCCGGCAGCTATTACATGGTATTCCGGTGTCTCTTCTGAAAAATATTTTAAAGAAGTTAATGCTCTTTCACACATCTGTATCTCGTCAAAAATAATGAGCGTATTTTCCGGTACAATCTTTACCTGATAATATTTTTCTAATATGGCGATGATATAATCTGCATGAATATCTGTATCAAAATACTTCCCAATTCTTTCGTCCGTTTCAAAATTTACATAGACTGTATTTTTATAATATAATGCTCCAAATTCACGCATTTCAAACGTTTTTCCAACTTGTCTTGCACCATAAATAAGTAACGGCATTCTGCCTTTTTTCATATTTTTCCATTCATATAATTTAGCAGTTATTTTACGCTTCATGTGTGTGCTCTCTCCCTTCTTTAAAATATCATCGTGTCTTTTAATGTATTATATTACTTTTTTCCGTACGAATCAATGTGTTTTTACACACAAAAAAGTGGCAATCCACTTAGGACCTGCCACTTTCAAAATTTTTACATCTCATCAACAACCTGGAACACATAGAACTTCAGATAATAGGATTCGTCCGCCGCCCAGAGAATCGGATGATCCGGTGCCTGGGTGCGGAATTCCACCTGACGCAGACGCTTGTGGACGCTGTGAGCTGCCTGTCCGATTGTCTTGGTAAACAACTCATACGTCATAAAATGGGAGCAGGAGCAGGTCGCAAGAAATCCACCATTTTTCACAAGCTTCATGGCACGAAGATTAATCTCGCGATAGCCCTTGATGGCATTTTTAACAGAATTTCTGGACTTGGTAAATGCCGGCGGGTCTAAGATTACCACATCATATTTTTCGCCTGCTTCCTCTAATTCCGGCAGCAGTTCAAAGACATCCCTGCACAGGAATTTTACCGTGCCGGAAAGACCATTCAATGCTGCATTTTCTTCTGCCTGATGTACGGCAAGTTCCGAAGCATCCACTCCGGTGACTTCTTTTGCTCCGGCAATTCCAGCATTTAATGCAAAGGAGCCGGTATGGGTAAAGCAGTCTAACACTCTTGCATCCTCACATAATTTCTGAATGGCAAGACGGTTGTATTTCTGGTCTAAGAAAAATCCGGTCTTCTGACCATCCTTTACATCTACGATATAATGCACACCATTTTCTACAATTTCCACATTGGTATCAAATGTTTCTCCGATAAAGCCCTTCTTAAGCTCCATGCCTTCCTGCTTGCGGACTTTTGCATCACTCCGCTCATATACGCCGCGGATTGTAATGCCGTCCTCTGCCAAAATTTCCTTTAAACACTTTACAATAAGCTCTTTGTAACGGTCGATGCCAAGTGCTAAGGACTGCACTACCAGCACATCCGAAAACTTATCGATAACCAGTCCCGGCAGGAAATCTGCCTCTCCAAATACCACGCGACAGGATGAGGTGTCTACCGTCTTTTTCCGGTATTCCCATGCCTGCTGCAATCGTGTCCGGAAAAATGCTTCATCAATAACTGTATCTTCTTTTCTGCTGAAAAGGCGCACCCGGATTTTGGAATTGCGGTTGATAAATCCAATGCCCATCGGATATCCGTCAAAATCGTGTACCAGCACCAGATCTCCGTTTTCAAATGTTCCCATGACACTTTCTATTTCATTATCGAAAATCCACATGCCACCGGATTTTACCATTCTTCCTTCGCCTTTTTTCAATGTTACAACTGCACTCATGTTAGTCCTCCTTCGTAACCTCTTTCTTATAATTTACCACAAATATACCAATGCATACCAGTATCAGGGCAATCACACTTTTGATGCCTGCTGCCTGCTCTTTTTCTCCCAAAAGCCATGCAGAAAGAATCACACCAAACACCGGGTTCATAAATCCAAATACCGCTACACGGGAAATCGGATTGTATTTTAATAAAATGCCCCACAGCGTGTATGCGACGGCAGAAATGCATGCCATGTAAAACAGCAGTCCAAAGGATGACGCCGTAAATCCGCTCACCCGTCCACCTGCTGCAAAGCCGCACAATGCCATAATAATTCCACCCACCAGGAACTGGTATCCACTCAGCATGACAGGATTTTCGGATTTGGAATACCGCTTTAACAACACGGAAGAAAATGCATACGCTACCGTTGACAGGAAAATAAATCCTTCTCCGGTCACGCTCATATGAAAATCAAATCCGCTGCTTCCCATATTTACCAGTGCCACGCCAGCAAATCCAATGATGCATCCTGCTATTTTTCGTGCCGATAATTTTTCCTGATGGAATAAAAGACTTGCTACCAGAATTGCCACGAATACATTTAACGCTTCGATGATGGATGCTTTTACCCCGGAGGTGTGCGCCAGTCCGATATAGAAAAGCAGGTACTGTCCCACAGTCTGCAGACTGCTTAATTTAAAAACTTTTCCAAGAGAGCCCTTTGTCGGACGCAGAAACTGTCTGCTTCCGATACTTCCCAATATTATTGTTAAAATTCCCGCCAGCGTAAACCGATAGCCGGCATACAGAATCTGGGACGCCACCTCATCCGATGCAATGTACATCATCTGATAGCCGATTTTAATACACGGAAATGCACTGCCCCACAACAGGCAGCACACCAGCGCTCCCAGCCAGACTACTATGGTTTTCTGCATGAATTTTTCTTTTGTTTCCATTTCTTTCATCCTTTTCTCAAGCTTTCTCTTTTCTTCTCGTTCTTGTCTCATTTCATCATAGACACCAGTGCCGGCTCTGTCAAATAAATTCTGTCCCTACTGATATACTTTTTCCCTGAAATATGCGATAATAAATATGTTTGTATAGGTGCTTGCGAAAGGAGATGATTTGATGATAACAATAAGCCTTTGCATGATTGTAAAAAACGAGGAGCAGGTTCTCTCCCGCTGTCTGGATTCACTCGCCGGTCTGATGGATGAAATCATTATCGTGGATACCGGCTCTTGCGACCGCACCAGGGAAATTGCTGCCCGCTATACCGATAAAATCTATGACTATATCTGGAAGGATGACTTTGCAGATGCCAGAAATTTTGCTTTTTCCAAAGCTTCCATGGAATACATTTATACCGCAGATGCAGATGAAGTCTTAGATGATGAGAACCGGGAACAGTTCCGGCTTTTAAAAGAAGCCATGGTTCCGGAGGTCGAAATTGTACAGATGAAATATGTGACCAAAAATGAATTTAATACGGTGCTTAACTTTAAAGAAGAATACCGTCCGAAGCTCTACCGGAGACTCCGTACCTTTACCTGGATTGACCCGATTCACGAAACGGTGCGCTTAGACCCGGTTGTCTTTGACAGTGATATTGCTATTACGCATCTTCCGCAGTCCCTGCACAGCAGCCGTGATTTCAAAGGCTTCTTACTGGCATTTGACCGGGACGGACGGCTTTCCGAAAAATTGCACCGGATGTATGCCAAAGAGCTCCTCATGACCGGGGAGAAAGAAGATTTCATTGCCGCTGCAAAAGTATTTCTTGCTACCTTAAAGGATGAAACCGCCTCTGGGGATGCCCGCAAGGAAGCCGGCTGTATCTTAAGCCGTTGCTACCGGATTACCGGAAATGTCAATGAATTTTTCAAGCTGGCACTGAAGGATATGATTACTACACCTTGTGCAGAAATCTGCTGCGAATTGGGAAATTATTTTTTTGACGCAGAAGATTATGATGAAGCAGCCGTGTGGTACTACAATGCAGCCTTTGAAACTGCCAGCATTCTTGATGTCCATACCAGTGGAAATATTCCGCTGAACGGACTGGCTGACTGCTATGAAAAATCCGGGAATGCAGCCCAGGCGGAAGAATATAGAAATGCAGCCAGACAATGGCAGCTCCCAGACGATAATTCTTAGTCCCTTCGACTTGAATAATCATGTACGAAGTGGTACTATGATAATAATTTAACAGACAAAATATACAGGAGGTTTTTCATGGATTACACACAGGAATATAAACAGAAATTAGTCTCCGCAGATGAGGCTGTCAAAGTCATCAAATCCGGTGACTGGGTAGATTATGGATGGTGTACCGGAACTCCGGATGCACTGGATAAAGCCCTTGCAAAACGTACGGATGAATTAAAGGATGTCAACTTAAGAGGTGGTATTCTGTTAAAACCGTTAGCTGTCTTCGAACGTGAAGATGCCGGCGAACACTTTACCTGGAACTCCTGGCATATGTCCGGAATCGAGCGTAAATATATCAACCGTGGTTTTTCTTACTACGCTCCAATCCGTTATTCCGAGCTTCCAAGATACTATCGTGACTCCGCTACTCCGGATGATGTAGCAATGTTCCAGGTTGCTCCAATGGACAAACATGGATATTTTAACTTTGGGCCAAACGCTTCTCATATGATGGCAGTTTGCGAGACTTCCAAGAAAGTTATCGTTGAAGTAAACAAAAATATGCCTCGCTGCTTAGGCGGATTTGAAAACAGCATCCATATTTCCGATGTTGATTTCATCGTAGAAGGCGAGAACCCGGCTATCGGTGAATTAGGCGGCGGCGGAGCTGCTACTGAAATCGATCAGGCAGTTGCAAAATTAATCGTAGATGAGATTCCAAATGGTGCATGTCTCCAGCTTGGTATCGGTGGAATGCCAAATGCTGTTGGTTCCATGATTGCAGAATCTGATTTGAAAGATTTAGGTGTACATACCGAAATGTACGTTGATGCATTCGTTGATATTGCAAGAGCAGGAAAAATCAACGGTTCCAAGAAAAACATCGACCGTTTCCGTCAGACCTATGGTTTCGGTGCAGGAACTCAGAAAATGTATGACTACTTAGATGAAAACCCGGAACTTATGAGTGCTCCGGTAAGCTATACCAATGATATCCGTTCCATTTCCGCACTGGATAACTTTATTTCCATTAACAATGCAGTAAATGTAGACCTCTACGGTCAGGTAAATGCAGAGTCTGCTGGAATCAAACACATCAGTGGTGCCGGCGGACAGTTAGACTTCGTTCTGGGTGCATACCTTTCTAATGGTGGTAAGAGCTTCATCTGCTGTTCTTCTACCTTTACAACCAGGGATGGTCAGTTAAAATCCCGTATCCTTCCTACCTTAGATCCAGGATCTATCGTAACCGATACCCGTGCCAACATCCACTATCTGGTAACAGAATATGGTAAAGTCAACTTAAAGGGACTTTCTACCTGGCAGAAATGTGAAGCAATTATCTCTGTCGCACATCCGGACTTCCGTGATGAATTAATCGCAGATGCAGAGAAAATGCATATCTGGAGAAGAAGCAACAAATAACTACGTAACTTTTAAAAATCCCATGGGATTATCCCATGGGATTTTTGCAATATGATAGGTGGAACCCTTATGATTCTGTCCATAAATGCACACAATTTTCATGTTATCTCTTTTTCCTCTCTTCCACAGATACTGCGATAAATTTCCCAGATTAAAAATCCGGAAAGTGGGCCTAAAATAACACCGGCTGTTCCATATATTTTCAGACCTGCATAAATACTGATGATAACCGCCAGCGGATGCACGCCCAGCCCTCTTCCCATAAGCCTTGGCTCCATAAATTCCCGGATAAAGGTACTCAATATAAACAGTATACCATATATAACTGCCGCAAAATACTTTCCACGAAATAAATCGATAATCAGCCATGGTATAAAGACAAGTCCTGTGCCAATAAAAGGCAGTGCATCACTCATGCCAATCAGCACTCCCGCCAGAATGGCATAAGAATTTCCGGTAAGGAACAGACCTGCTATACATACGCCACTGATTAATGCCAATATAATAAGCTGTGCCTTAAGATATGTTCCACCGGCATGACACATATTTTGAAATATCCGTCCGCCCCAGGAATAAAAACTGCTTTTTCTCCAACGCTGCACCAGATTATCATAATCACAGAGTATCAGTACTGCCGCCACAACAGTTACAATGCAGATGCCAAAGAATGCTGCCAGTCCCCGCAAAGATGCCAGCGAACCATTCATCATTGCCGGAATCAGCTTCGTTTCTGCCTGACTGCTGACATATGCCGCGCAGTTTTTTCCCCACTGCACCATTGTCTCTGTTTTCATGCCGGTGATTTCCGCAACCCGCTCACAACAACTGCACCAGAGTGTATCTGCTTTTCCAAATAATGCCGGATAATTCGTTATCAGTGATGCAAGTTCGCAGATTCCCTTGTATACAAGATAGCCCATCGGCAGAAAAATCACTGCCAGCAGCAACAACACTGCCGCCGTACTTACAATTCCTTTGGGAAGCTTTGTTTTCTCTGACAGAAAGGCTACTGGTTTACATAATATTCTTGCAATAAGGATTGCCAGTAAAAAAGGAATTACAATCGGCAGTGCGAAACGCATTCCCAAATATACTGCAACTGTAATCCCTGCTAAATATATAATCTTTTTTATAAGTTGTCTTGTTTTTCCAGTCATACCATCAGTATGTGTCATACCGGGTTTTTTATGTATTATAAATCTGAGAACAAATGAAATGCCTGACCTTCCGGTGTTATCTGAAACTGCATCTTCTTTTTGCTAGTGGGATGCAGAAATTCCAGCCGATAAGAACAAAGTGCCAGTGGCATCTGCCTCATTGCCGGCAGACTTTCATTCTTCCTTCCATACTTTCTATCTCCCACCAATGGCCAGCCATGATGCGACATCTGCACACGGATCTGGTGATGCCGCCCGGTCTCTAATTTTACTTCAAGAAGACTGATTTCTTCCGCAGCTTCAGTTTTTTCCGATGTTCCATCCGCTGTACCCGCTCCTGAAGCAGCTTTACCATCTCTGCCATCTCTATCATCGCTATCATCAAGCGTACTACATTCCAGCACCCGATAGGTTAACGCCGCCCGCTTTGCATCTGCGGTTCCCTGTTTTACGACAGAAGAAGTATTACTTCTGCCGTCCTTCTTAAGAAAGTCAATAAGCTGTCCTTCTTTCGGTTCTGCTTTTCCATATACCACTGTCAGATAATATTTTCCAAAACCATTTTTCTGCATCTGCCGGTTCAGCTCTGCTGTAGCTTCTTTGGTCTTTCCAAAGACCATTACGCCTTCCACCGGCTGGTCTAAGCGATGGATGATTCCAATAAAGGGAGTCTCTCCTTTTGCAGCAAGATAATTCCGAAGCAGGCTCTCCATATCCTGCTCGCCCATACGCTTCGTCTGCACTGCAATCCCTGCCGGTTTTATACAGACAAGCAGCTTGTCATCCTCATATAAAATATGTTCTGCAATCTTATACATATACTTTTTCCTGCATCTCCTGTGCATTTTCTAATTGTAAAAATAAAGCTGAATTTGTTTTTACATAAATTTTAATACATACAAAGTCAACAATAATAGCTGCCGCAATAAGTAAAGCAAATAACAATGCCACCGGATTAGCTGCTACCAGACCATTTATAATTTAAATCTGTATCCTACCCCCCAGATTGTCTCGATATACTGAGGCTTTGCGGTATCCATTTCAATCTTCTCACGAATCTTTTTGATATGTACCGTTACGGTTGCGATATCACCAACGGATTCCATATCCCAGATTTCTTTAAACAGTTCTTCCTTGGTAAATACATGATTCGGATTCTGTGCTAAGAATACCAGTAAATCAAATTCCTTTGTGGTAAATGCTTTTTCCTCGCCATTTACCCAGACGCGGCGTGCTGTCTTATCAATCTTGATTCCACGAATCTCAATAATATCATTTTCCTGCACATTGCTGCCAATCAGTCTTTCATAACGGGCAAGGTGTGCCTTTACTCTTGCTACCAGCTCGCTTGGGGAGAATGGTTTTGTGATATAATCATCTGCACCTAGTCCCAGTCCGCGAATCTTGTCAATATCGTCCTTCTTGGCAGATACCATAAGAATCGGTGTATTCTTTACTTCACGAATACGTTTGCAGATTTCGAAGCCGTCCATGCCCGGAAGCATCAGGTCTAAGATATACATGTCAAAATCAGATGCCAGTGCTTTCTCTAAGCCCCTTGCTCCATCACTTTCGATTTCGACATCGAAACCGCTTAACTCTAAATAATCCTTCTCCAGTTCTGCAATTGAAACCTCATCTTCAATAATCAATACTTTACTCATTTGGAACCTCCTGATATTTTCTCAGTACAAAATACATGATTGTACCTGTTTCTTCTTTACTGGTTGCCCATATCTTTCCGCCATGGTCTTCAATAATTTTACGGACAATGGATAAACCGATACCACTTCCGCCGGTTGCAGAATTTCTTGAAGTATCTGCCCGGAAGAACCGGTCAAAGATATATGGCAGGTCTTTCTTTGCAATTCCTTTTCCATTATCTTCTATCTCTACCTGGATAAAATCACCCACATCCTTTACACGAATATTGATAAAGCCCTTCGGCTTATCCAGATATTTGATGGAATTATTAATAATATTATGAATGACACGCTTTAACTGCTCCGGGTCTGCAATAATCTGCACATCATCCCCGGCGTAATTGAAATACGATAAACCAATATTTTTTGCCTCTAAATCCAATCCGATTTCTTCTACGCAGTCATCGAAATATTCCATTACATTTATCTTGCTAAAATTATATGGAATTCGATTAGTATCAATCTTTGAATAAAGTGTCAGCTCATTTAATAGTAAATCCATCTCATTGGCTTTATTATAAATGGTCTTGATATATTTATCCCTTTTTTCCGGCGTATCTGCCACACCATCCATCAGACCTTCCGAATAACCTTTCACAGCAGTAATCGGGGTCTTTAAATCGTGGGCAATATTACTGATTAAAACACGGTTTTCTTTCTCTGATGCCAGCTTCTCTTCTGCAGAATCTTTCAGTCTCTGCCGCATCTCTTCGAAGTTCCGGCACAGCTCGCCAATTTCATCATTGCTGTCTATTTCCAAAGTAAAATCAAGATTTCCCTCTTTGATATTCTGGGTTGCCATCTCTAACTTCTTAATCGGAGTAATGATGCTCCGGTAATTCCATATGGTAAGCATACCTGCCGTCAACAAAAGTATCAATAACACAGAAATAATAATATCTATCAGAAGTTCCTTCATTTCCGGCACGAGTGATTTAATAGATGTAATTACAAACAACGTTCCTTCCGAACCATCCAAAAAATCAAAGTCAATCCGCTTAATCATTTCCTGTTTATCACTGTCAATGAAATAGCCGGTCTCTCCCCCTGTCTTTGTATCCATGTAATCCGGCAGATTTTCCGGAACCGTATTCAAATCATTCGTTCCCACATAGACTTCTTCATTATCCCTCATGACAATCAGGTAGGAGTTTTTCCCCTGCAAAGTCTCATTAACCTGCATTAAATATTTCATGTCCAGGAATTTGTCCGGGTCGCTTTCCGCTGTATCCAGTAACTTCTGACAACTGTCCTTTGTCACCCGGTTCCACATCTGCACCGTATTGGTCAGATAACTAATATTTCCATCTTCCACCTGATAGGTGTTGGCAATATCTCTTAACTGAAAATAACGGAATCCGCACATTGCCAACGCGGCCAATGTCACCGGCACAAATATGATAATACAAAATGATATAATCAGCTTTGTCCTTAGTTTCATTCTCAAGCCTCCAGTTTTTCATAATCATAGTATACCACATGCAGTCTCTTTTCCCATGAAAATTCTGAGAATTATTCTAAAGAATTTATAAATTATTTTCCAACCACCCAAAACTCTTTGCTGGTTTTCTCATTAAAATGCCAAAAGACCTCTTTCCGGCATTTCAATCATTTCCCTTAAGAAATAAATCTTTTCCGAAAAGAGGTCTTTCTTCTTTATACTATTCTGGAATCTATTCCAATATTATAAGTGTTTCTTTAATTCATCAACTTTGTCCAACGCTTCCCATGGAAGTGCAACATCGGTTCTTCCAAAGTGACCATATGCTGCTGTCGGGCGATAAATCGGTCTGCGTAAATCAAGCATCTTGATAATTCCTGCCGGACGAAGGTCAAAGTTCTCACGGATAATTTCTACTAATTTCTCATCAGAAACTTTTCCGGTACCAAAAGTATCAACCATAACAGAAGTAGGCTGTGCTACACCGATTGCATAAGATAACTGAATCTCACAACGCTCTGCAAGACCTGCTGCTACTAAGTTCTTAGCAACGTAACGTGCTGCATATGCTGCTGAACGGTCAACCTTGGTGCAATCCTTACCGGAGAATGCTCCGCCGCCGTGACGGGCGTATCCACCGTATGTATCTACGATAATTTTACGTCCGGTAAGACCTGCATCACCGTGTGGTCCACCGATTACGAAACGTCCGGTTGGGTTGATGAAAAATTTAGTATTCTCATCAACTAATTCCTTTGGAAGGACTGGGTCAAAAACATATTTCTTAATATCCTCATGAATCTGTTCCTGAGTTACATCCTCGTCATGCTGTGTAGAAAGTACAACTGCCTCTAATCTCTTTGGTTTTCCAGCCTCATCATACTCTACAGAAACCTGTGATTTTCCATCTGGTCTTAAGTATTTTAAAGTACCATCTTTACGAACTTTGGTTAACTGTAATGCCAGTTTGTGAGCTAAAGAAATCGGATATGGCATATATTCCGGTGTCTCGTTGGTTGCATAACCAAACATCATACCCTGATCTCCGGCACCGATTGCTTCAATCTCCTCATCGGTCATTTTATTTTCTTTTGCTTCCAAAGCCTTGTCAACACCCATTGCAATATCCGGTGACTGCTGGTCTAATGCTACCATAACAGCACAGGTATGTCCGTCAAATCCGGTTTCTGCATGGTCATAACCGATTTCATTTACAGTATTTCTTACAATTGCAGGAATGTCTAATTTTGCCTTTGTAGTAATCTCTCCTGTTACAAGTACAAATCCGGTACAGCTTGCTGTCTCACAGGCAACACGGCTCATTGGATCCTCTGCCATACATGCGTCAAGAATTGCATCTGAAATCGCATCACACATTTTGTCTGGATGTCCTTCTGTTACGGACTCTGATGTGAATAATCTTTTTTCCATCGTTTTCTCCTCTCGTTTTGTTGATTCCCTTATTAAGTATCTGGTGGGTGCGCTTGGCTCCTCTTTCTTCCAGACCTTTTTTCGCTGCTCGCGTAAAATAAAAAAACCGCTTACATCATAAGCGGACCCGATAACGGTAAAGATAATCAAATCCTCTTATTGTTCGACTTGCTCGCTCAGGTTGGCACCTTCCTTATGCTGTGGGGTTGCCGTGACTTCATTGATCCTATGTATCTCCATCACTCTGAATAAGAGAAATTACAATATTGAATTTTCAAATCTCTATGGGAGAGAATACACCTATTATATCGAAATGTCAAGCACCATATTTTCTCATCAACAGAGAAAACATTCCTTATTACTTTTTGTATCCTTTTGACAAATTTTACCGGTTTTTACTGTTAAGATTGACATTTTTAGCAAAAAGAATATACTTAAATAGGAATATAATTGTGATTTGTTCTATCATAATTATAAAATCCATCCAGAACGAGGACCACATGCATGAAAGAATATCAGACAAAAGATTTGTTACCAGGTATGGTTACAGCAATTCCTGTCCGCACCAAGCGTGGACAGCTTATTATTAATCCGAATGTAGAACTTACGCGTACCCTGATTTCCAGACTGGAATTTTATGGCATCGCCAGTGTGCAGATTACAGAAAATAAACAGGTCGCTGCTCCAATGGAAACGCCAAAGGATCCGGCATATTTTCCTGCCAAAAGCCCTGTTTCTGCACCAAGTCCGGTTTCTGATGCTTCTTACTCACAGAAGCTCAAAAGTTCTCCGGAATTCCAGCGTTTTCAGGTGGATTTCACCCTGCGTTCCCAGGATTTAAAGAACTGTTTTGATGCTTACCTTTCCGATGGAGGAACCGTAAACAAAGAAGAGCTTTTATCAAAGACCATTTCTTTAGTAAGTCCAAAGCAGACCACTCTGGATGTCTTTGATATGTTACATAATATGCGTCAGGTCAACGACAGCACCTATGCACACAGTCTGAATGTTGCCATCATCTCTCGTATTATCGGAAAATGGCTGCATTTTTCCAATGAAGAATTAGACACTCTCACCCTTGCCGGTCTGCTTCATGACATCGGTAAGACAAAAATTCCGGATGAGGTCTTAAATAAAGACGGAAAATTAACAGATGAAGAATTCCAGATGATTCGTAATCATCCGAAATATGGCTATGATATTTTAAAATCCCAGCCATTAAATTCCCATATTAAAAAGGCAGCTCTCATGCACCATGAACGTTGCGATGGTTCCGGTTATCCAATGGGGCTTACCATGGAAGAAATCGATGACTATGCACTCATCATTGCGATTGCCGATGTTTACGATGCCATGACAGCAGCACGCTCCTATCGTGCTCCCCTTTGTCCGTTTGAGGTAATCGCCGAATTTGAAAAAGATGGTCTGCAGAAATATAAGCCAAAGTATATTCTGACCTTCTTAGAGAATATTGCCAATGCATACCAGAACAACCGGGTTATGTTAAGTGATGGTACTTCCGCCCGCATTGTTTTATTGAATCATCGTCATCTTTCCAAGCCACTGGTTCAGTTAGATGATGGAGCCTGTATCGACCTTGAGAAAAGTCCTTTATATATCAAAGCAATCATATAAAAAGAATGTGCCTTGGCACATTCTAGCGCCTGCGGCGGTCGCTTGCGACATCTGCCTTATACGCCGCAGTGCGCATCCTCGCGGAGCGTTTTATACTTTACAGGAAAGCAATTTCCTGTAAAGTATAAAAGATATCTGATAACTATGCCTCATTTGCAGCATATTTACCAGATATCTTTTTTTGGTTATGATAACGCTTTTTAACACTTCTGTCTCATTGCAATATTCATATTAGTATTTATATTCAGAACTTTCTATATTGTGATGCTCTTATCTTATGATACTTTCAATGTGAATTTCTGGATTTCTTTCTCGGAGCTTACTTTTTCAATCATTGCACCAAGGGAAGCTAATTTCTCTTCAAAATGTTCATATCCACGTTCAATATAATAAATATCATCTACAATGGTGATGCCTTCTGCTGCAAGACCTGCAATTACAAGGGCTGCACCTGCTCTTAAATCCGGAGCACTGACTCTTGCACCTGTGTATTTTTCAACACCGGTAATAATTGCAATATTGCTCTCTACTTTCACCTGTGCACCCATACGGGTCAGTTCATCTACATATTTGAAACGGTTTTCAAAAATACTTTCTGTTACGGTACTTGTTCCTTCTGCTAATGCTAAAAGCACCGACATCTGTGGCTGCATATCTGTTGGAAAGCCAGGATACGGCAAAGTAGTTACCTGGGTATGATGCAATGGCTTGCTGGATACCACACGTACTGCATCATCAAATTCTTCCACTTCACAACCAATTTCAATTAATTTTGCTGTGGTTGCCTCTAAATGCTTGGGAATAACATTTTTAACAGTTACATCACCTTTGGTTGCAGCCGCTGCAAACATAAAAGTTCCTGCTTCAATCTGATCCGGAATAATAGAATATTCTGTTTTATGAAGCTTCTCTACACCCACAATACGGATAACATCTGTTCCTGCACCGCGGATATTTGCTCCCATGCTGTTTAAGAAGTTTGCTACGTCTACGACATGTGGCTCCTTAGCTGCATTTTCAATAATTGTCTTTCCCTCTGCCATGGATGCCGCCATCATAATGTTGATGGTTGCTCCTACAGAAACTTTATCTAAATAAATATGGTTTCCCACCAGATGCTCTGCAGTAGCAGAAATTAACCCATGCTGAATATCAACATCGGCTCCTAACGCGCGAAAACCTTTCAGATGAAGGTCAATCGGACGGGTTCCGATTGCACAGCCACCCGGAAAAGCCACTTCTGCTTTCTTATATTTACCAAGTAATGCTCCTAACAGATAGTAAGAAGCTCTGATTTTATTAATATATTCATAGTCCACGCTCAAGTCATGAATCAGTGAACCGTTAATCTTTACCTTATGTTCTCCAAGACGTTCTATCTTAGCACCAATTCCCTCCATGGCACTTAATAACACATTAATATCACGAACGTTTGGTAAATTATCTATTATTACGGTCTCATCCGTCATAATTGCTGCCGCAAGAATTCCCAGTGCAGCATTCTTAGCTCCACCAATCTCAACTTCGCCAACCAAAGGATTTCCACCTTTAATCACATACTGTTCCATCTCGCACCTCTATGCTTAGATTCCCTACAAAATTGCAAACAAAATATTATAGTAACTTATTTCCTCTTTTGTCAAGTATTTCTCGTACCTCAAAAGAATTATCTACAATAGTATTATTATATTATATATTCACTGACTTGTAAATCGAAATTAATTCAGATAGTTCACCGGATTTACCTGGGAACCATTAATTAATATCTCAAAATGCACATGCGGACCTGTAGAACGTCCCGTACTTCCGCTTAATGCAATCACTTCACCCTGTGATACGCTCTGCCCTGCTTTTACCAGTAATTTACTGTTATGTGCATAACGTGTCATTCTTCCATCCGGATGGCTGATTAAGACACAGTTGCCATAACCGGAAACATAACCGGCACTGACTACTACACCATTGCTGGATGCAAATACCTTGGTTCCGGTCGGACATGCCCAGTCAATTCCTTTATGCATTCTGCCCCATCTTCTTCCAAAACCGGAAGAAACTCTTCCGCCAATCAGCGGTTTAATGTAAGTTGGCGGTATCTTGGTTCCACGCTCAATAACTGCCGGCGTTGACTCTGTCAGTATGGTCTGGTGGATCATACTCCGCTCCGTCTCAATTCCATTCTCTGTTGTCACCACCATATTAACCTCGCGATGTCCGGTAGTTCCCTCTGCAAGCACCACTTCGTCGGTCGTATACCAGGAATCATTCGGTACAATCTCCGGTTCTGCGGTATAATCCTCTTCATATACTACGCCTTCGCTGATCCGTAAGCTGATGTCCGGCTGAGGCACCGACAGAATCAGTTCTTCACCGGCACTGATTACTGCATCTTCCCCGGACAATCCATTGAGTGCGATAATTGCTGCCACCGATGTATCATGCTCCTGTGCAATGACCGACAGACAGTCTCCCGGCTGTATCTCATATATTTTATTCGTTTCTTTCTCTTTTGTTACTTCTTCCACCGCGGCATCTATATCCGTCAGAGTGTCCGCTGCTACCAGATTGGTGAACACTTCCACATCCTGTGCAAATTCCATCGAAAGAATTCCGGTTTCATAATTATTTTCCCCGGGATTCTCCTGTGCATCGGAAAGATAGGTCCCAAGCTGCTGCACAATACCGGCATCCGCAGAATCTTCTGTTTTTTCTGAATCACCTGTTTCTTTTAAGTTTGCAAGAAGCATTCCCTCCTGATGATCCGTTTCCTTTTTGAACTCTATCTCAAACCGATTGTCCGTATCCTGTTCTTCCTTCAAACGTCCTAAAAACGTTTCTACTTCATCTAAAGTTGCAAAAGAAAGCTGGTTTTCACCGGCACTTACCGTATATGCAAAGATTTCTCCGGAATTGTCTTTCTTAAGCTCCTTTGTAATCTTTTCTTTTAATGCAGTTTCACTTAACAGTTTCTGAAATGGCTTATGGCTTTCTGTTGTCTCATAAGAAATCTCCTGCATCAGATATCCTTCACTCTCTTTTGCCATTTGCCGCCGGCTTTCGTGTACTGCCTTTTCCACATCTGTCTTGCTGCTGACACAGCCTACCACTTTATTATTTACGGTTACCACAAAATAATTCTGTCCCAGTGAAAATTTCTGCAAAAGTACCACCAGTACCAGACAGACGAAAAATATGCCTGCTGCCCACATGCGGATACGAATCTTTTTATCGACTTTTCCAATTCTATTTAAAGTTGTTGATTTCTTTTTCTGCTCCTGCATCTTATCTGACTTCTTCATTTTATCTGATTCCTGCATCTTCACAGGTTCCTGTGCATTCCCTGGTATCTGCATCTTTTATTCCATCCCGAGTTTTTCTTTTACTGCATCGATTGTTTCACGAATTGACAATCCCTCTTCGTTTACTGTTACATCCGCATATTTTTCATAGTATGCAGTTCTCTCATCATACAAATCTTTCAGCGTCTGGCCATCATTCAATACCACACCGCGGTTTTTCAAATCACCAAGACGCTCTTCTAATGTCTCATAAGATACACTCAGATAAAGTACGGTTGCAATTTCTTTATAATGCTCCATGGCATTTGCACAATATACTGCACTGCCTCCTGTGGCAATAACTGCTTTATGTCCTTCTATGCTGCTGTTTACCTCATCCTCAATCTCAAGAAATCCTTCTGTTCCATGCTCTGCAATCAGCTCACACAAAAGCTTTCCAGTCTGCTGCTGAATGACTAAATCTGCATCCACAAAATTATAGCCTAATGCCTTCGCCAATACGACACCTACAGTACTTTTTCCTACGCCCGGCATTCCGATTAATACGATATTGTCTTTCATTCCATACTCCTGTATCTATGTGATAGAAAAGAAGCAGAAAAATAAATTTTCTGCTTCTCTATGTTCTTGTTACTTTATAATTTCTGCAATTATTCTGTTGCTGCCTCTGATGCTGTCTCTGTCTCACTTACAGATTCTGTTTCTGTATCTGTTTTCTTGATGGTATAGAGCTTATCAAAGTTAACAGCTGCCCATACATCATCATTTACCGTCCATTCTTTTTCTTCCTTGTAGCTGTCGCATACTTCAGTATATTTATCGGACTGACGCTGGGAAACAATTGTTTCTTTCTCTTTGTCTGTTGCATCACGGTCAAATTCACTGTCTAAGCGGATAACATAATATCCTTTTCCATCTACGGAAATCATGGAAGAAACTTCTCCCTCTTTTAACGCATCTGCTGCTGTAATAATGGATGCATCCATACTTCCGGTTGCTGTTCCATCTTCACCGATTTCATCACTGCCGTATGAATAAGTGCTTACAGTATATCCGTTGTCTGTTGCTGCTGCATCAAAATCAGTTTTCGCTTCTTCTGCGATTTTCTCTGCAGTTTTTTCTAATTCTGTCTTCTCATCATCGGTATATTCCACATAATTCTTGCTGTCATCATAATGTGCCTCGGTAGAAACCTTGATATAACTGAATGTTCTCTGTGCCGCTTCTTCATCAGAAACTTCGGTATCTACAGTTGCAATGATTGCATTATGCATCTTCTTCTGAATCAGGTTCAGTCGAAGCATTTCTGCTACATATTCTTTCTTGGCACCCATGGTCCTGATTGCTTCCTTGCTATTGTCATCCATGAACTGCTGTGCTGCAGTATCAATATCAGAAAGCTCCTCATCCGTTATTTCCACACCATAGTCTTTCATATGGTCTTCTAAGAGATAATTGGTCTGAATCTGTGTCAGGATTCCATCTTTTACATTATCCTGCATAGTCTTACCGTTTCCGGATAAATCCTGTGACCACATATTTTCCTTAGCATATCCCATGGTAATATAGCTGTCATAGGATACTGCTGTATACTGTGCCATAAAGTTGGCAAGTCCAAGTGAAATCTCTTTATCTCCTAATGTAGCAACAACTGCATCTTCATCGATTCTGCTGCCACATCCTGTCATAGCTACGGAAGCTGCAGTAACAACCGCCAATGCAAGTGCTGTGAATTTCTTAAATCTCATATCACGTTCCTCCAAAATATTTATCATCGTTCTATTATAGTGCTTTTTCGTACATGCCGCAAGATTTTTATGCAGTTAAGCATCCTTTTTTATGGTTTTTTCTACCAGAATCGTCTGCACATCCAACACAAACTGGCGGATATAGTCGATACTGCTGCCTGATACTGTCCGGCTGTTGGTTCCCCGGTTCAGCACAAAATACGGTCCTTTCTGATCCGGTATAAATTTCAACGCATGATCATATTTTGACAGAAGTTCCGGTATTTTTGCCGGATTCACCGCAGCTTTTTCATACATGACAAAGCGCACTGTATTGCCACGCTCTACCACTTCCTTCATATACGCCTGATGCGCCAGCACTTTTATCAATGCAATGGAAAGAAGGTTTGTTACTGATTTTGGCGGGTCTCCAAAACGGTCTGTCAGCTCATCAAGCATCTCATCACTTTCTGAATCATTTTCAATGGCTGCAATTCGTTTATAAATATCCAGCTTCTGTGTCTCGTTTGGAATATAGGACGATGGGATAAATGCATCCATTTCCACATCTACTGTTGTATCGAAGCTTTCTTCCTCTCCGATTCCCTTCTCCTGTTTGACAGCCTCATTGAGCATCTTGCAGTAAAGGTCATAACCGACTGCCTCCATGTGTCCGCTCTGCTGGGCACCCAGCAGGTTTCCGGCTCCACGGATTTCCAAATCCCGCATGGCAATCTTAAAGCCGCTTCCTAAGTCTGTATATTCCTTGATTGCAGCCAGACGTTTCTCTGCGATTTCTTTTAACATTTTATCCCGGCGGTACATTAAGAACGCATATGCCGTCCGGTTGGAACGTCCTACTCTTCCGCGAAGCTGATAGAGCTGTGACAGTCCCATATTATCCGCATCATGAATAATCATGGTATTTACATTGGAAATATCAAGCCCCGTCTCGATAATCGTTGTGGATACCAGCACATCAATCTCTCCGTTGATAAACTGATACATAATATCCTCAAGTTCCCGTTCCTTCATCTGTCCGTGGGCAAATGCCACATTGGCATCCGGCACCAGTTCTGAAATTTTCGCTGCCATTTCTGCAATCTGGTTTACCCGGTTAAATACATAATAAACCTGTCCGTCTCTTGCTAATTCCCGGCAGATTGCCTCCCGCACCATTTCTTCATTATATTCCATGACATAAGTCTGGATTGCCACACGATCCATCGGCGGCTCCTCTAAAACACTCATATCGCGGATTCCGATAAGGCTCATATGCAATGTCCTTGGAATTGGTGTTGCCGTTAAAGTCAGCACATCCACATCCTTTTTCATCTGCTTGATTTTCTCTTTATGAGCCACACCAAAACGCTGCTCCTCATCGATAATGAGAAGTCCCAAATCCTTAAATTTCACATCCTCAGAAAGCACTCTGTGGGTTCCGATAATAATATCCACCATGCCTTTTTTCAAATCTTCTATGGTTTTCTTCTGCTCTTTTGGGCTGCGGAAACGGCAAAGCAAATCTACTCTTACCGGGAAATCTTTCATCCGCTGGGCAAAGGTATTATAGTGCTGCTGCGCCAGGATTGTGGTCGGTACTAAATAAACTACCTGTTTTCCCTCCTGCACCGCCTTAAAGGCAGCACGGATTGCCACCTCCGTCTTGCCATATCCTACGTCTCCGCAAATCAGACGATCCATAATCTTGGTGCTTTCCATGTCCTTCTTGGTTGCTTCAATGGCAAGTTCCTGATCTTCTGTCTCCTCAAATGGAAACATCTCTTCAAATTCCTTCTGCCATACAGTATCCGGACCATAGACATAGCCTTCTTTGTTCTGTCGGATAGCATAGAGTTCCACCAGTTCGTGGGCAATTTCTTTTACCGCACCACGCACTCTGGTTTTTGTCTTATCCCAGTCCGGGCTGCCCAGCCGGTTTAGTTTTGGTTTCTTGGCATCGGAACCGGCATATTTCTGAATCAGTTCCAGCTGGGTTGCAAGAATATAAAGATTGCCTCCCTTGGCATATTCAATCTTGATATAATCCTTGACTTTTTTATCGACTTCGATTTTCTCGATTCCACGATAAATGCCAAGGCCGTGATTTTCATGTACCACATAATCACCTACATGAAGGTCACGAAAGCTCTGTATCTTTTCTCCCTCATAGAGGCGGTGTTTCTTCCGTTTCTTCTTTTCCTGCCCGAATATATCACTTTCTGTGATAACCGCAAATTTAATCAGCGGGTATTCGTATCCACGTTTTACTTTTCCATAGGCAGTTAAGATTTCTCCCGGCTGCAATTCCCGTTCAAAATCTTTGGCATAATAACAGCTTACCTCTTCTTCCTGTAAATCCTTCGCCAGATGCTCTGCCCTTGTCTTAGATGCGGATAATACAACGACCCGGTATCCGTTTTTCTTATAATTCTTTAAATCCTTCACCAGCGTTGCAAAGCTGTTATTATAGGAATTCACACCCTGCACCTGAATATGGTAACGGTTCGTAATGTCTAACTCCCGCACCTTCATATCCAGTGCTGCCAGTGCAAGTCCGTGGAAACTCTGCATCTTCGCAGTAATTTCCTTTCCGGTAAAGAGCGTTTCTGCCTGTCCCGGCAGGATATAACCCTTCTCCAAGCGCTGCTTCATGCTCTCTTCAAATTCCTGCTCTGTCACTCTGCCCTTTTCCATCAGCCGGGCAGGTTCATCCAGGACTAAAAGAGTCTCGTCTTTGCCAAAATAATCCAAAAGGCTTACCGCCTCCGGGAAGAAATATGCAAGGCTGCTGTCCAAATTAGCTGCACCACCTAATTCTTCTATCTCTTCTTCCAAAGCAGCCGCCGTCTGTTTGATGCGATGGCCTTCTTCATTTTTCATCTGGTCGCGGAACTTCTTTTCTGCTTTTACCGCTTCCTGTCGAATTTTCTTCAAGCCCGCCTGCTTCCGTTCTTCCGTCAGCACCAGTTCCGTTGCAGGATACAACATAATTTCTTCCAGATTCTCTATGGAACGCTGGCTCTCAGCCTCAAAGCTTCGCAGGGAATCAATGGTATCTCCCCACATTTCAATACGCAGCGGATTTTCTTCCGTCAGAGGATATATATCAAGGATTCCTCCACGCACCGCAAATTCTCCCGGCATTTCCACCTGATAATTGCGCACATACCCCATCTGCAAAAGCCGCTTTGTCTCTGCCTCAAAGTCTAATTCGTCTTCCACCTTATAAGTACGCACCGCTTCTTTAAAGGCTTCAAGTCCTGCCATCCGGTTCATCAGTCCGTCAAAAGTCAATACCACTGTAACCGGCTTCTTTTCGGATAAACGTTTTAACAGGGCAATCCGCTCTCCGGTAAGCTGATTACTTCTGATATCCGACTGATAAAATAAAATATCCTTCGCTGGGAAATAGAGAGTCTCCCTGTCGAAAAAACGATAATCTTCTAAGATTTCCCTTGCTTTTTGTTCGTTAAAAGTAACGATGATTTTATTTCTAAAACCATCGTTCGCCGCAAATACCATATGTGCCTTCTGCGCATCCATGCATCCGGATATCTGAACGATACCCGGACTGCTCTTTAGCTGCTTTAAGGCATTTTGCAATTCTTCCAGTTCCGAAAGGGGCTGCAAAAATACATTCATAATGTTCTTCCTTTAATTATAGTCATTCATTGCCTGTTCGATTTTTCCATCGACAATCAGTTCTACCGCAGATACCGCATCTAAAAATGCTTCCTCTGCCAGTTTCCGGTCTGCCTTATCCATATGGCCAAGGACATGGTCTGCCAAATCCCAGCCCTGTGGTTTCTCACCGACACCTACCTTGATCCTAGCAAACTGCTCTGTTCCCACCTGCGCAATAATATTTTTAATTCCATTGTGTCCGCCGGCACTGCCTTTTTTACGAATCCGTATTCTTCCCGGTGCCAGGCTGATATCATCAAAAATCACTAACAGTTCACTGGCCGGATCCACTTTATAGAAATTTACTGCTTCAGCGATGCTTTCTCCGCTTAAGTTCATAAAAGTCTGTGGCTTCACCAGAACAACTTTTTCACTTCCGATCATTCCTTTGCCGCAGATTGCTTTATACTTTTTTTCGTCCATCCTTATATTATATTTTTCTGCCAGTACATCCATGACATCAAAGCCAACATTATGTCTGGTATGTTCATATTTCTTTCCAGGATTTCCAAGTCCCGCTATAATGTACATTCTTTCTTCCTTCTTCTGATGATTTCTGCAGCTGATTCTAACTGCTTCTGGTCATTTACTCCATTGATGTCTTCCGGGCTTTCCAGTGCAAATGCATCTACACGAAGTCCTTTATCCTTTAATATCGTAAGCGTATCCGGCAGATAATATTCACCCTGTGCATTATTCGGCTGAATCTTATCCAATGCCTGTGATAATTCCCAGGTATTAAACACATACATTCCGGAATTAATCTCATGGGATTTCAACTCTTCCTCGTTTGCATCCTTATGTTCTACGCTCTTTATAAATTCTCCTGATTCATTGCGGATAATTCTTCCGTATCCGGTCGGGTCATCTATCGTTGCTGACAATACGGTTACTGCATTTTTATGCTGGATATGATGCTCCAAAAGCTGCTTTAAGGTTGCAGATGTAATCAGTGGCGCATCTCCAAAAAGAATCAGTGTATGTCCATCTTTTCCCAGAAAATCCTTGGCACATTTTACCGCATGACCAGTTCCAAGCTGCTGCTCCTGCAGTACAAATGTTACATCATCTTTATGTGAAATGGTATTCTCTACCTCTTCATGCTTATAGCCTACCACCAGACAGATATCCTCCGCTCCTGCTCCTTCTGCCGCTTCAATTACATAATCTACCAGACACTTTCCATCTATTGTATGCACTACTTTCGGAAGGTCTGACTGCATTCTGGTTCCCTTTCCAGCTGCCAATATTACCGCTTTTAATGCTTCCATATTTTTATCCTCTTTATTCCTCTCCGGCTTTCTGCCGAAAATACTGTTACATTTTAGTATACTTCTTTCTCAGAAATTTGTCATCCTTTTTTCCACAATATGAAATAGATGACAATGTAAATATGCCGTGGGGCAAATGGAAAAGCGAAAAAGACTATAAGGAGCACTAAGAATTTTGAAAAAATTTTTATCAGTTCTGACAACCGGCGCAAATCAACATCCATGTTGCTTGCGCCTCGCCGGCACTTCCCTGTGCCGGCGTTGTCTGTTTTCGCCCGAAATTCCAAGTGCTCCTAACAGTCTTTTTCATGCTTTCTCATTTGCCCCACGGCATATTTATACTTCATTCTATCAATTGTTCAAAAAAAGAAGTGTGAAAAACAGGCTGCCACATTTCTGTGACAGCCTGCTCGTCTTCCTTATTCTATGTACGTGTTACGCCTCCTCAGCTGCGATTTCACTTTCGTACTTTTCTAAAATAATCTGCTGTATCTTATTTCTGGTATCTGAGTTAATTGGATGTGCAATGTCTCTGTATTCCCCATCAGCAGCCTTGCGGCTTGGCATTGCAATGAAGAGTCCCTTCTCTCCGTCAATCACCTTGATATCATGTACAACAAATTCTTCATCTATGGTAATAGATACCACAGCTTTCATTTTACCTTCTTTTTCAACTTTACGTATTCTTACATCTGTAATCTGCATTATGTTACCCCCTTCACGCCTTTCTCTTAAGTCTTCTGCCTACAGTGAATATCTGTCATTGCGTTCAAGTACAACCTTTACTCCGTCGTCACCGCAATAATACGTGTTGGCTTTCAGCGTTCCACGGCTTTCCACGATACAGTTTTCAATATGCGTATTATCTCCAATATATACGTCATTGAGAATAATGGAATTCTTGATTACACAATTCTTTCCTACAAACACATTTTTAAACAATACAGAATTTTCTATTTTACTGTTGATGATACATCCACTGGAAATCAGGCTGTTCTTCACATCAGAACCTGCATTGTATTTTGCTGGTGGATAATCATCTACTTTCGAATAGATATGCGGTGTCTCACGGAAGAAGTAATTTCTCACTTCCGGTTTCAGGAAATCCATATTGGTATTGTAATATGAATCTACTGTTGCAATATTGCTCCAGTAATCTTCCATTTTATATCCATAAATTCGTTTCATATTCTTATAACGAATCAGAATATCTGTAACGAAATCCCATCTGTCTTCCTGACCGCTCCGCTCTAACATTTCAATCAGCTGTCTTCTGCGGATGATATAAATACCGGTAGAAATTGTATTAGAGCTGGATACCATAGGTTTCTCTTCAAACTCTGTGATTCTGGATTCTTCATTCATGCGGATTACACCAAAGCGGCTGATATCTGCGCCTTCCGGCATATCCTTGCACACAACAGTTATATCAGCTTTCTTCTCAATATGGTAATCCAATACCTTATTGTAATCCAGCTTGTATACACAATCACCACCTGTAATAATTACATATGGCTCATGACGTTTTTTCAAGAAATCAATGTTCTGGTACATTGCATCTGCAGTTCCTCTGTACCACCAGCTGTTGTCAGCGGTTACGGTAGGAGTGAAGGTATAAAGACCTCCCTGTTTTCTTCCAAAATCCCACCATTTGGATGAACTTAAATGTTCATTTAAAGAACGTGCATTATACTGAGTCAGCACTGCAACGGTCTGAACATGTGAGTTGCTCATATTACTCAATGCAAAATCAATGCATCGGTAGCTTCCGCCGATTGGCATTGCTGCAATTGCACGCTTGCTGGAAAGTTCCTGCATACGATGATTGTTTCCACCTGCTAAAATTAATCCTAATGCCTTCATATTCTGTCACCTTCCTTAATAATAGCTCCACCGCCTGCTAACATTCCATCTGGATAATCTGACGGTTCCGTTACTCCGGAAATCGCTGTATTTTTTCCAATTGAAACTCCGTCTGGTATTACAGAATCTTCTCCGATAGTAACCAGATCAGATGCATATACTTTCTCATTCAATGTGCTTGGTGCATACTCGCCTACGCCTAAGTGGCAGTTTGCTCCAACAATGGTCTTATCTGCAATAATGGATTTCTCCACCACAGTATTCTCTCCAATCACACATTCTTTCATGATAATGGAATTGTGTACCACCGCACCCTTTTCAATCCGGACTCCTGCACCAATTACAGAATTCTGCACTTCTCCATAAATTTCAGCACCTTCTCCGATAATGCTGGTATCAACCTTGGACTCTGCTGCAAGATACTGCGGAGCTACATTATCGCTCTTGGTATAAATCTTCCAGTATTCTTCATAAAGGTTAAATTCCGGAATCAGATCAATCAATTCCATATTTGCTTCCCAATAGGAGGAAAGTGTTCCAACATCCTTCCAGTAACCATTGAATTCATAAGCAAATAAACGCTTTCCATTCTCATGGCAGTATGGAATAATATGCTTTCCGAAGTCACAATTGCTCTGATCCTTCATAGCAATTAAACTGTCACGCAATACTTTCCAGTTGAATATGTATATTCCCATGGATGCGAGGTTACTTCTCGGATGTTCCGGTTTTTCCTCGAACTCTTTAATTTTTTTATTTTCGTCTGTTATAACCACACCAAAACGGCTTGCTTCTTCTATTGGAACAGGCATTGCTGCAATTGTTACGTCTGCATTATTTTCCTTATGGAAATCAAGCATTACTTCATAATCCATCTTATAAATATGGTCACCTGATAAAATCAGCACATAATCCGGATTATAAGTCTCCATATATTTCAGGTTCTGGTAAATCGCATTTGCTGTACCAGTATACCATTCACTGTTATCACTTCTCTCATATGGTGGAAGAACCGTTACTCCTCCGTTATTACGGTCTAAGTCCCACGGAATTCCAATTCCAATATGTCTGTTTAATCTCAATGGCTGATACTGTGTCAGCACTCCAACGGTATCAATACCTGAGTTGATGCAGTTGCTCAATGGGAAGTCGATAATACGATACTTTCCTCCAAATGCGACTGCAGGCTTTGCTACACCGGAAGTTAATACTCCAAGACGGCTTCCTTGTCCGCCCGCCAAAAGCATGGCTATCATTTCTTTCTTAATCACGTCATTCACCTCTCGTCATAAAATCAGGTCATTTTGGTATAACAAAAGTATAACACACTGCCCATATGTTGTACAGCATTCTGTATAATTATTTTATCTTTTTTCGCATATTTTAGTCATTTTAGACAATTTTTGAACATTTCTTGTCATTTTTACAAAATCACCTCCATTATTTTGCATTCTTTTTTCCTGACAGACAAAATAGATTTGCAAATTCCCTGCATATGGTTATAATATTAGGAAGAAATCTTTTCTCAAGAAACGAAATTATAAGTCAGGCAGGTAAAGAATTATGTATTCATTAAATTTTGAAGAACCTATTCATGTACATTTTATCGGTATTGGCGGTATCAGTATGAGTGGTCTTGCAGAAATCTTGCTGGAAGAAGGTTTTACCATTTCCGGTTCTGATGCAAAGCAGTCTGCGCTTACCGACAGCCTTGCAAAAAAAGGCGCAACCATTTACATTGGCCAGAAAGCATCTAACTTATCCATCCGTCCTGCACTGGTTGTCTATACTGCTGCCATCCGCGAGGACAATGAGGAATTTAAAGCAGCCGTAGATGCCGGTATTCCAATGCTTTCCCGTGCAGAACTGCTTGGACAGATTATGGATAACTATGAGAAATCCATTGCAGTTGCCGGTACCCATGGAAAAACCACTACCACATCCATGATTTCACAGATTCTTCTTGTTGCAAAGGCTGACCCTACAATCAGTGTTGGTGGTATCTTAGAAGCAATCGGTGGAAATATCCGCGTAGGTGGTTCAGAAGTATTCATTACCGAGGCCTGCGAATATACCAACAGTTTCCTGCATTTTCATCCGAAATACAGTATCATCACCAGTGTGGAAGCTGAGCATCTCGACTTCTTCAAAGATATCGATGATATCCGCCGTTCTTTCCATGAATTTGCCGGAAATACTGCACATGATGGTGTATTAATCATCAACGGTCAGATTGCAGCTTTAGATCAGATTACCAACAATTTGTCCTGTAGCGTCACTACTTATGGTTTATGCGAAAACGATGACTTTTATGCTAAAAATATTACTTATAATGACCATGCCTGCGGCACATATACTCTGATGCACAAAACCGAAGACTTAGGAACCGTTTCCTTAAGCGTTCCAGGCAAGCATAATGTCTCCAATTCGCTGGCTGCCATTGCACTTTGCTTAAATCTCGGTCTTCCTTTGGATGTTATCAAAAAGGGACTGTTTCAGTTTGGCGGCACCAAACGTCGTTTTGAATACAAAGGAACAAAAAACGGTATCACCGTTATCGATGATTATGCCCATCATCCGACTGAAGTAGCTGCTACATTAACCGCAGCCCGGAATTATCCACACGGACGGATTATCTGCGTTTTCCAGCCACACACTTATTCCAGAACCAAGGCATTCTTAAGTGATTTTGCCCGGGTACTTTCCATGGCAGATATTGTAGTCCTTGCAGACATCTATGCAGCCAGAGAGAAAAATACGATCGGAATTTCTTCCAAAGACCTTTTGGCAGAGCTTCAGAAAAACGGTCAGGAAAGTTATTACTTCCCGTCTTTTGATGAGATTGAAAAATTTTTATCGGAAAAATGCATAAACAATGATTTGTTGATAACTATGGGGGCCGGAGACGTGTATCTTATAGGAGAACACCTGCTTCAGCAGTAGTTATCCACATTATCCACATCGTAATTCACATTTTTGTGAATTATGGATGTGGATTTTTTTGTTTACATAATGTATTTTTGAAAATCGCCATTCTATCTGCATTAACCGCCAAACTGCTCCCATTTCAGTTACCATAATGCACTTTCAAAAGAAAGTTATCCACATTATTCACAATTCTGTGCAAATGTGGAAACCCTTGATTTTACTGGATTTTTGGTTAAAATAAGACTTCTCAATTTTAGATTCATATGCTATAATGTGGTCGGTGAAAGAGGGAGTTCTTATGACAGACATAACATTACATACGAAAAGCAAATCCACGGTTACCTGCGTATCCAATACCTTTATTGATGAGTATATGGCAGATGCCAATGGAGAATTTGTAAAAATTTATTTATATTTACTCCGCTGCATCAACGCAGCTGAGAATTTTTCCATTTCTAAGATGGCTGATAAATTCGACCATACAGAAAAGGATATTAAACGTGCCTTAAAATACTGGGAGAAAAAACACTTACTCCAGTTAGAATATAATTCCGGCGAACAGCTTACCGGCATCTGCCTGTGTGAGCCTGTTTCTGCGGTTACGCAGGATTCTGAACATGCAGAAAAGCCTACGGAAGCATCTTCTGTAGATATCCGTCCATCCTATACAAAAGACCAGATTCTGTCTTTCCAGAATGATGAGGCTTCCAGCGATTTATTATTCATTATTGAACGCTATATCGGACATCCTTTGTCCATCAAGGATTATGAAACCATTCTTTACTGGTCAGATGAATTGAAATTCTCCACAGACCTGATTGAATATCTGGTAGAATCCTGTGTGGACAACGGCCATAAGAGCATCCGCTATATGGACAAGATTGCCCTTTCCTGGTCTGCTTCTTCTATCCGTACTGCGGAGGATGCCAGACGTTCTTCCAGTGCCTATAAGCAGACACATTATGGTGTCATGAAGGCATTTGGAATCAGCGGCAGAAAACTGGCTGAATACGAACTTGAACTGGTAGATAAATGGACCAGCCAGTTTGGATTTACACTGGATATCATTTCCGAGGCATGCAAACGGACACTGCAGGCGACAAATCAGCCAAGCTTCCAGTATGCCGATACCATCTTAGAGAACTGGCATAAATGCAATATCCACCATTTAGAGGATATTGCTATATTAGACACTGCTTACAAAAAAAGCAAGGCATCTTCTTCCCGCAATGTCACCGTAAACAAGACTGCCGCCAACCGGTTTAACAATTTTTCACAGCGTACCTATAATTTTGAACAGCTTGAAAAACAGCTCTTAAATAATTAAGACACTTTTTTCAGGAATACTAAAGGAGCATTTCATGTCTCTTAATAATTCACAATACGATACTTTAATCCGGCAATATAATGCCAGACAGTTTCACAATCAGCATCTTCTGGATGAACGCATTCAGGAAGTCTACGGAAAATGTCCGCGCCTTACAGAAATAGACAACGAGATTTCTTCCATCTCAGTAGCAAGTGCAAAACAGCTTTTATCTGATGATGGAGCAGAAGATTCCTCTGTTCTCTCTTCATTAAAAGAACAGCTTGCTGCTCTTCGCAGGGAGAAACAGAATCTGATTGCTTCTCTGGGTTATCCGGCTGATTATCTGGAACCGGTTTACACCTGTAAGGACTGTAAGGATACCGGTTATATTGGGAATGAACGCTGTCATTGTTTTGTACAGGCTGCCATTGATTTAGTCTATACGCAGTCTAATGTAAAAGATATTTTAGCCAAAGAGAATTTTTCGAATTTCTCTTATGCATACTATTCCAAAGAGCAGATAAATCCCACAACCGGATTATCTGCTTATGATACTGCAAAAAAAGCTGTTGCAGACTGTAAGTCCTTTATTGAGCATTTCGATACCTCTTTTGAAAATCTCTTTTTCTATGGAGCAACCGGTGTCGGTAAGACTTTTCTTTCAAACTGCGTTGCCAAAGAGCTTTTAGATAAAGGACATTCCGTTATTTATTTTACAGCCTTCCAATTATTTGATATATTTGAAAAGGACACTTTCCAGAAGGACGCTGCAGCTTCTGCTGCCGGGCAGAATATCTTCGACTGTGATCTTTTAATCATTGATGACCTTGGAACCGAGCTTGCCAACTCCTTTACGGCATCCCGGCTTTTCCTGTGTCTGAACGAACGTATGCTGCGTCAGAAATCAACATTGATTTCTACGAATTTAAGTATCGACCAGCTTGCTGATGTATATTCCGAGCGTATCTGCTCCCGCATCTTCAGCAGCTATACGATGATCAAGCTTTTTGGGGACGATATCCGTCTTAAGAAAAAGCTGCATTAATTACGCATTCAATTAGATGCTATATCTATTGAACTATATAAGATAAATTATTTCTATGGAGGAACCTATTCATGTCAAACAGTGAAAGAAACTTAGAAACCCTTCCTACTGGTTCTCTTGGAATTATTCCATTACAGAGCTGCCAGGAATTAGGAGAAAAAGTTGACAAATACCTTGTCAAATGGAGAGACGAAAGACAGCATCAGCACCAGAATGATGCAGCTTTTATGGGCTACAAACGTGATTCTTATATCATTGAAGCAGTTACCCCTCGTTTTGGTTCAGGCGAGGCAAAGGGAATGATCAAAGAAACTGTTCGTGGTTATGACCTTTATCTTATGGTTGATGTCACCAACTACAGCCTTACTTATTCTCTGTGCGGTCAGACAAACCATATGTCCCCAGACGATCATTATCAGGATTTAAAGAGAATTATTGCTGCAATTGGCGGCAAGGCAAGAAGAATTACTGTTATCATCCCATTCCTTTATGAAAGTCGCCAGCATAGAAGAAGCACCAGGGAATCTTTAGACTGTGCACTGGCTTTACAGGAACTGGTTGCCATGGGCGTTGACAACATTATTACATTTGATGCACATGACCCTCGTGTCCAGAATGCAATTCCTTTAAAGGGTGGTTTTGAAACTGTTCAGCCTGCATACCAGTTTATCAAAGGTATCTGCAAAAACGTTCCTGACTTACAGATTGATTCTGACCACATGATGATTATCAGCCCGGATGAGGGTGGTACCGGACGTGCAATTTATCTTTCCAGTGTACTTGGTCTGGATATGGGTATGTTCTACAAACGTCGTGATTACAGCAGAATTGTTGACGGACGTAACCCTATTGTCGCACATGAATTTTTAGGTTCTTCCGTAGAAGGAAAAGATGTTCTGATTATCGATGATATGATTTCTTCCGGAGAAAGCATGATTGACGTTGCAACCGAACTAAAGAAGAGAAAAGCAAACAGAATCTTTGTCGTTGCAACCTTCGGACTTTTCACCAATGGTCTGGAAAAATTCGATAAAGCTGTAGAAGATGGAACTATCTACCGTGTAGTTACCACCAACCTGACTTATCAGACTCCGGAGCTTTTAAGCCGTCCATATTATATCAACTGTGACATGAGCAAATATATTGCTTATATTATCGATACATTGAATCATGATGCTTCTATCAGCGAGCTCTTAGATCCAAACGAGCGTATCCAGAAGCTTATAAAGAAATATAAAGCTAATCAGAAAAAGAAATAAATAACAACAGCAAAAATGGCTTCGGAATTCCGAAGCCATTTTAATATCATGGGCAAAATAAAACTAGAATAAGTTAACCTTGCCTGCATATGTATCGTTTATAACATAGTATGCTGCATATTCTTCCGGTTTTAAATAAACCTTTAAAGACTTGATGCTGGATGCTCTGTGTCCGTCTGCTGTGAAAGCTTCTTTTGCTCTCTCAATCACGTTTGCAACAACATCTTCATTACCATCAAACTGAACAAATACTTCCGGTACAAGTTCTTTCTTCTCTGCCTTGGCAGTTTTCTTAGCCGCTGCTTTCTTGGTTGCTTTCTTTGCGGTAGTCTTTGCTGCTGCTTTTACAGTTGTCTCTGCTTTCTTTGCTGTCTCCTCTGCCTTCTTAACTGTCTCTTCCGCTTTCTTTACTACGGTTTCTGCTTTCTTCGCTACAACTTCTTTTGCTTCTGCCTTAACCTCTTCTGCCCTAACTACTGCCTTTGTCTCTGTAGCTTTTACTGCTGCCTTTACTTCGGCTGCTTTTTCAACTGGTCTCTTCTGCATTATAATTCCCTCCCTGAAAATTAATCACACACTAAAAACTTCTCCATTGCTAAAAGAGCTTCTTCTTCATCATTCCCCTCTGCAACAATGTTAACCGTCATTCCTTTGGACGGATTAAATGCCATAATTCCCATGATGCTCTTGGCATTAATTTTACGGTTATCACTTTCCAGAGTAATATTGCTGTCAAACTGGCAGGCAACCTGAACCAACTCTGCAATTGGATTATCGTGTTTTTTTGAAACGTTTGAAACTGTAACTTCTTTTCTACTCATGTTATCTTCCTCGCTTCTAAGTAGTACAATTCGTACAAAAGTTAATATAGCCTACACGAACAGATTTTGCAATAGACTTTGTGAAAATACAGCACTAATACCGAAACTGCCAAGAAACTTCGGCTTTTTTTAGGCAATTTTATATGTTTTTTACGCCTTATTCACGCCTGTCTCTGCCTGCATCCCTATTCTTCCATTTTCATATAAGCAAAATATACATTACCTGCTGTATCAAATAAATTCTGTGCATCCGTCATTGACATCTTCTCTGTTGCACCGGTTGCCGGATTATAAATATAGACTCCTGCGTTATCATAGCCTGTAATCAATACAGCTTCGCTTCCACTGCTCATGGCAAATACCGGTGTTCCCAGATTGACATAATATAACACTGCATCCAGATCGCTTCCGGTCAAATCAATGACTACAGAGTCCTGCAGGGTATCCTTTAAAATTTGTTTTGGTGTATTTCCGGATGTCATCAATTCTCCTACACCAACATTTAATCCCTGCATCGAAAGCATACCATTGATTGCTTTTGCTATCGTTGTTCCGGATGCGTCTGCATCACCTATTGTAATCGTCAGTGGTGACTGGGAAGATTTTCTTGCCCTCTTCCAGATATACTGCTGTCTGCTTCCTACCACAACGCCCACATTATCATTTGCCACTGCAATGGCTTTTGCCGCATTATCCGTTGCCAGCACTACTCTTCCGGCAGAATAAGCATAATAATAATCTGTCTCTTCCGGCTCTTTCAGATTCACATTTCTCGGTGACTCCAATACAATCCGTTTCGGAGTCAGAAGACGATCCGAGCTTATCTCTTCTTCCTGTAATAATTGCAGCTGCAGCTGCGTCTGTTTTCGTTCCGTTACCGTACTGTGAATGCTGACTACTTCTGCAGAATCTCCCTCACGATTCATAATCGTATCCTGTTCTGCCGGAACATAAGCCATACCGTTATATTGTTCCCGGTTCAGATAAATAGTATAATCCACAACTTCTACAGACGCTACATAATATCCATCCTTATGGTAATCTTTTAACACTCCGTGTTCTTCATCATCCGTATCTACAATATAAATATGATTCATCGGGAACTGTACATTTCCGGCAGAATCTGTATACACATCACTGTCATCTGCCTCTCCATAGATAAAATCATCTTCCATAAATGCCAGTGGCCGGATATACGTTCCTGCTGCCGCTGCCACTTCAAAGCTTTTCGAATTCTCCAGATTCAGAACAGTAATTTTCGAACCGCTGTCACTGTTGCCATCTGCAATATACGCAACAAACTGGTTATTCTCTGATACCGCATAATTTCCTGTTTCAAATCCGCTGACTACTTCCTTTTCTTTGGTAGTAGCAAGATTAATCTCATACAGTGTCCCACCCATCATAATGTAGAACATTCCACTTTCATTTTCATACATCAGCTGTCCCAGTTCTGATTTCAGCACTTCGTAAGAGTGGGTGGATGGTATAAACAGTTCCTCGTCTACTGTATTTGCCACGCTGTCATAATGATAAACACCTACACCCACCTGACCTTCGTGGTTTCCCCTGTTCATATAACCATATACAACAAAATCAGCACTTCCTGTTTCATCCACCTTAATAATCCGGATATCATGTTCCTTATGATTTTCCCTGGAATCAATCCCCTCATAACCACGGAAGCTGAACACCTGGGAAAGCTTTTTTTCTGTCGCATTGTAACACCAGAGTTCTCCTTCTTTTACAAAACAAAGAATACTTCCTGTCTCATTACTCTTATATTCCACATCGGACGAACATATTCCAAGCTGTAAATAATTCTCATAAAAATCATCATTCTCTGCCCGGAAAATTTCATCCATGGTTCTCTCAAAATTCAATAGATACATCCGGTCATTGGTATAACGGACACGGTAATATTCTTCTACATTATAATATTCCAGTTCCCCATTATCTCCGGTTGCCGTCACTACATAATCCAATAGAATTACATTATAGGAATCGTTGATTTCTTTGATACTCACCGATGGATCCGTCAGAACGGTCCCATTGAATTTATCCCATGTTACCTGTCGCAGTGTGGAATGAATACTGACATTGGCAAGTGTGGTATTATCCGCAGAAGAATCCGGTTCCATATAAGTTGCCAGAGAGCCGCTTCCATCCTCCTGAAATGTTTTTTCATGGAAATCTTTTGCAAAATCAATGCTTTCCTTCACATAACAATCCTGCGGTTCAATAATCCTTGTATAATAATTTAAAGTATCATCCCCATGCAGTAAATGTATAATCAACAGATATTCTGCATTGGAATCCAGAAGATTCTGAATCGGAAGGTCTGCTGTAATCACTCCATTCTTCTGGGAATAACTATCTACCTTCGCATCTGCAATAAGACGCTTAGTATCCATACTCCGGATCTCATAGGAAAGTTCATCCACTGCATAGCTTCCATTCTGAACGCGGATTGGAAGCAGCCTGTCCGTATCAATCGGCGTAATGCTGTCCCTCATGTAAACTGCATTCATTTCATCTACATACCCGTAGAGTTCATTGATTTTCTGCTCTTTATAATAAAGCTGGACAGTCGGCAGCGTTGCCTCCTCCAGTTCTGTTGTCATATCGGGATTTGTTTTATTTGTCAAAAAGCTAAACACTACGGTTGATACCAGAAATACACCTGCTAACACCAGTGCCCGAATCATTCCTTTATTCATCTGTATTCCTCATCTTCCTAAACTACGAAAAACACACTTTGCGAGTTCTCGAGTTATCGCGGCGCTCGTCAAATCTGCATGCAGGCATGCGATTTTTCTCGCTACTCACGTAAACAAACAATATAGCCATCAAAAAACGACAGCTATATTGTAATTCCTTTTTTGTAAAAGCTCAACCTCTATTTTATTATCTGCTACCAGCATCTGCGGCAGCGTCTGTAACGGCATCTGCGGTGAAACATCTCATGAAACAGAAGAATTTCCGGAGCATCCATGTCTTCCCGGCTTTCCCCAAGTCCCGCCTTATCACGGATTCTCTTACAAATCTGTCGCAGCATCAGCCGGTCCGGATACTCGTCAAACATGAGACTTCCCTCATATTCCATCTTATCGCATTCTTCTTCCACCAGCTCCTGTACTTTTCTTATCTCTAGCGGATACATCTCTTTCATGCGGTCTAAATCCCTCTGATATTCTAACTCCGTCATGTAAAGATTCTGGATTGGATTTGTCATGTAAAAGGGCTGTTTGCCTGGCATCTGCTGCTGTTGCATCTTAAAGAAAATATCCTGATTATAATCCAATGTTTCCTTCTCTCCTGATTCTCATCAGTATAATATATGCAGCAGAGACTGTTTGTTGACGGCAAAAATGCTGTTATCTGTTTGTTTCCAACGACATCAGAAATAATACCGCTGTCAGTTCCTTTGGGAACATGGCATGCAGTTTCAGAATTTCTTTTGACGTCAGTGTGTCCTGTTGTGCCGCATAATATGCAGCCGCAGCCACCAGCATTTCTTTTCCAAAGTTTTTAACTTCTGCAATCAGTCCTGCTGGCTCTCTTAATTTATGTGCAATGATACATTCTGTCGCCTGTCTTAACTCTGCATCTGCCAACTTCTTATGAAGTGTTTCCACAAAATGTTCCATGGAATATTCAATTGCTGCATCTGCATCAAATACCTCTCCACAGATTTCTGCCGCTGCAAGGAAATATTCCCTCGGTGACATTTTCTCCTTTTCGCTTCGTTCTGCCAGAAGTGTATGTACTTTATTAAATTCACTTTTCTTAGCAAAACGTTTTACCGGAATTTCATCCCTGACCAGTAAATCCAGTTCTGTCATCCGATACAAAAAGCACTCCATTGCCCTGCGGTATTTCTCCATGGATTCCTTTTCAAAGGTATATACATAGCCATAATATTTTCCATAAACCTTCATGGTATCCTGGTATCCCATTCTGGCATTTGCCATTAAAAGAGCATGGTCAAAATTCATCATGGTTCCAAGGGAGCGGCTTGGCTTGATATAAGTTACATACGGCCGCTTTGCATAGGCATCGTGTGCCGGTGATGTATGTAAATCAACAGCAATAATCTGCTGTGCTCCCATTCGGATAGCAAGGTCAATTGGAAGATTATCATAATAACATCCATCCAGATACGTTGTCTCTCCGATTTTATGCATCGGAAATAATGGAAAAATTGCAGAAGATGCCAGAATATAATCTTTCATAAGTCCTTCCGGAATGTCACGCTTTGTCAGTTCGCAGGGTTTTAAAGACGGAAATTCCACCGTAACCAATCCAAAGTCTGTCTTTGATTTCCGAATCTTATCCTCTTCTATCAGTGTTTCAATAAAAGCAGTAAAAGGTGAAATATCTGCGCCTTTATTCTTGACATATTTTTTCAGGAATGGACCAATTGCCTCTCTCTGGTCATACATGCCCTCTATGGTATCCGTCAGATTGATTCCATCCTCCATCATATCTTCCATGGTTATGGTGCTCCATAGTTCATAAGCCCTGTCATAATCTCCCGTTGCCATTAAGGCTCCGTTAATGGAACCTATGGATGTTCCGGTTACAATCTGATAATCGATACCAAGTTCATTTAATGCTTTCCAGACTCCCAGTTCATAAGAGCCTTTCGTACCGCCTCCACTTAATGCAATTCCACGTTTCATATAAGTCCTCCTCCGGTTATCTCCCGGCTTCTGCCTTTCTTTTAAGAAAGCCAGACTGTCAGTTTCTCTCCATTGAATGCGAACTCATTTTTACGTCCTTTGTAACATATCACAAATTTCTTATATACTTTTTCATAACCTTTATGCAGCATCCGGACTGTTAATGTCTCATCCTTTGTGATGGTCATCTCATATTCATTATATACACCATCCTGATATGCAAAATCTTCTCCGTTATCCTGATAATGCACATAACGGTCTTCTCCCGGATATACATCAAGAATCAGGGTATCCAGTTCAATCTCTCCCACATACTGCATCGGTTCAAAACATGGGATAATGCTTCCTGCTTTTACAAAAACCGGGCATACATCAAGAGGTGCGTCTTTTACAATATACTGCTTTCCGGTATATTTTTCCCTTGTATCATAGTCATACCAGGTTCCCTCCGGCAGATACAAAAGCTTCTTCGTCATTCCCTGCTCTACTACAGGAGCTACCAGCATACGCTCTCCAAACAGGAATTCTCCATTGAGATTCCATGTTTCTTTATCTTTCTCATAATGCAATACCAGTGGACGGATTACCGGCATACCATTCTGCTCCGTCTCATGGAATAAATCATAAAGGTATGGCAGTAATTTATAACGAAGTTCAATATATTTCCGGTTAATATTTAATGTCTCTTCTCCGAAAAGCCACGGCTCCTGTCTGGTAGAACCCTTGGAAGAATGATTCCGGAACAACGGTGAAAAGCAGCCGACCTGTATCCATCTTGACAGCAGTTCCGGTGTCACATCTGCACCGAATCCACCTACATCTGTTCCGATAAATACCATACCGGATAATCCCAGATTGCACATCTGCGGAATTGCCATCCGCAGGTGCTCCCACAGGCTCTGATTATCTCCTGTCCATGCTGTGGTATACTTTTGGGAACCACTGTAACAGGCACGTGTGATTACAAATGGTCTTCTGCCATCCTGCTTCTTCAAGCCTTCATAGGTAGCCTTTGCCATCAGATGCCCATAGACATTATGCATCTGGCCATGATCACATGGTCTGTCTTCGTCCGTAAACACGACATCTTCCGGCAGTTCTCCACGGAAACTTGCCGGCTCATTCATATCATTCCATACACCGCGGACTCCTAAGTCCACAAGATATTTCTGCTTCTCTCCCCACCACTGTCTTACCTTCGGATTTCCAAAGTCAGGGTATACCGCATCTCCAGGCCATACTGCATTTACATAGGTATCTCCTTCCGGTGTCTTGGCAAAATATCCCTGTTTCATGCCTTCATCATACATATCATAACCTGGATCTAATTTGACACCCGGGTCAATGATGGTAACAATTTTAAATCCTTTTTTCTTTAAATCCTCAATTACTTCACCCGGTCTGCCAAAGTCCTTTTCATTCCAGGTAAAGACCCGGTAGCCATCCATATAGTCAATATCCAGATGAATCGTATCAATCGGAATCTTTAATGCACGATATTTATCCGCAATTGCGCGGATCTCTGCGGAAGTCTCATATCCCCAGCGCGACTGATGATAGCCTAATGTATAAAGCTGCGGAAGCGGTGTTCTTCCGGTCAGATAAGTATAACCAGCTACTACCTCCGGCATATTATACCCGGCAATAAAATAGTAATCCAGATTGCCACGGTCTGAGCCAAAGAAATAGTATTCCGCATTTTCTTTTGCCAGATCAAAATAAGTCTTACAGGTATTATCAAAAAAGATTCCGTATACGCAGCTTTCACGCAATGTTATAAAGAACGGGATCGATTTATACAATGCTTTAAAGGCTTCCGTATGCGCCGCCGGATTATCTGTATTCCACATCTCATAATCGTAATTCTTCTTATTTAATACCCCTGCTTTATCACCAAAGCCATAGAAGGCTTCGTCTCCCTCCATGCGTTTTACAGCCTGCACATGATAATTCTTATCTGTCGCCTGCGGCACCTCATGTCCCTCTGCTTTTAAGAATTCGATAAATTTCTCACTAATCTGTGTTGCAAATTCCCTTCCACCACGATAGTCCGCACAGAGAAGCTGTCCATTCACATCATAAAAATCCACCATAAAATTATCATATACGCGTATGATTAATCTTGCAGTCCGAACCTCAAGATAGTCAATTCCTTCCTGCACATCAAAATGTATATGTTTTGACTTTTCTCCCTCGATGGCTTTTGAACGATGTTCCTCACTTTCGAACGGAACAAACACATTTACAATGTTATCTGTCAGAACCTCTAAGCTTCCCATGCCATATTCAAATACAAAATGAATGATTCCACTCTCCACATAATAAGATTTTCTTTTTCCCAGCATACTTTTTCCTCCACTTTTGCTTATATTAGTAGCAATGTACCTCCCACTATCATAATTAATCCAAAGAATGCCTTTGGCTGTAGTCTTTCATTTAAAAACACAGATGAAAATACAATTGTAACTACAATACTTAGTTTATCAATCGGCACCACTACACTGGCTTCGCCCAGCTGCAATGCCCGGTAATAACAAAGCCAGGATGCTCCGGTTGCTATTCCGGATAAAATCAGAAACATTCCATCCCGGAAGGTCATACTCCGGACCTGCTTCTGTTTCTTTGTTACAAATACTACCACCCATGCCATAACAAGTACCACTCCAGTACGATATGCCGTTCCGAGATTGGAATTCACACCATCTATTCCCACCTTGGCAAGGATGGATGTCAGGCTGGCAAATACCGCCGACAGCAGTGCATAGATAAGCCATGCCCGGCTCTTTGTGCCACTGCTTTTCTTTCTGGTAATCATGAGCATCGTTCCAACGCCAATCAATACCATGGCAATGATTTTCTTCTCGTTCAGTCTTTCATTTAAGAAAATGACTGCCAGAATCATCGTCAGGATTGTACTGGATTTATCAATCGGTGTTACTTTATTTACATCTCCTAGCTGCAATGCCCGAAAATAGCAAAGCCAGGATGCCCCAGTCGCTATTCCGGATAATGTAAGATAAATTAACGTCCGCGTTCCTATACTTCCGATTGGAGTATAAGATCCGGTAAGCCGTACCATAATCCATGCAAAAATCAATACTACAACCGTCCGGATTGCTGTTGCAAGATTCGAGTCTATTTTCTTAATTCCAACTTTTGCCAATATTGCCGTAATACCTGCAAAAAAAGCAGAGCCACATGCATATGCAAGCCACATATTTATTCCTCTTTTCTATTGTCCCGGGAAAATTCTGTCTTAGTCTGCACTGCAGCAGACTTTATTTTTACCACCCACTTTTGCATCGTTCAAATACAGATGCCACTTCACTTAATATCCATACCCGTCATAATATTTCAAATATTATCTTATTCCATTCTTCCGCCTCTTTCGGTATTTCTCTTCTCTTGTTTGTTCTTTCCTGCACCCTTCATTCCCCATACATATCCTATTTCAGAAATCCATTTACAATCTGCTCCTCTGCCTCTTTTTCAGACAGTCCCAGTGTCATCAGCTTAATCAGCTGTTCTCCTGCTATTTTTCCAATTGCTGCCTCATGAATCAATGCTGCATCGATATCATTTGCTGCAAGAGACGGAATTGCCTCCACCTTTCCATTGTCCATGATGATGGCATCACATTCTGTATGTCCGCTGCATGCATTATTACCACGAATATAAGAAACAAACTTCTGGTGGGAATCTCCCTTTGCTACCGAACGCGATACCACATTTGCACTGGAATGTGCTCCATTTAAATCTACCGTAAAATCTGTCTCTGCTTTCTGCTGTCCATGAGTCATAATACGTTCATGAATCACAAGGGACGCATCTTCTTTAAGGTCTGCTTCGGTTGTACGGATTGTGGAGTCTACTCCTTTAATCTGAACACTGTCCATATCCATGAATCCGCCTTCTTCCATGTGGATCACGGTAGTTGGATTTAAGACTCTGGCTCCATTTCCATCCCCTTCACCATAATGCTTTTCTACATATTTTACTTTTGCATTCTTTCCTATATAAAAGGTGTGTATTCCATCATGCTGTGATGTCTGGTCTCCGCAGTTGTGGATACCGCATCCCGCAATGATTGTCACATCTGCACCTTCCCCGATATAAAAATCATTATACACCAGGTCCTTTAAGCCGCTTTCACTTAAGATAACCGGAATATGCATACTCTCATTCTTTGTTCCCGGTTTTACATAGATATCAATTCCCGGCTTGTCCTTCTTAGTTACAATATCAATATTTGCAGTTGTATTTCTTGCCTCCAGTTTTCCGTTGTTGCGGATATTATATGCGCCTTCCGGCACGCTGTGCAAATCTGATATCTCTGCTAAAAGATTCTTTTCTATACTGTCCATTTTCTCACCTTTTCCTAGACTAATTTTTCCATCAAAGTAGAGCAGGCTTCACTGCTGCCTAACAGCTTTGGAAGTACTTCTTCCCGGCTTCCGGCTGTGCTTACTTCTCCATCTGCAATTACAATAATCCGGTCTGCAATGTTTAAGATTCTCTCCTGATGTGAAATAATCAGAATCGAGCCATTGATTTTCTGATACATATTCTCAAATACCTGAATCAGATTGTTAAAACTCCAAAGGTCAATTCCTGCCTCCGGCTCATCAAATATGGATAATTTGGTTCCTCTTGCAATTATCATTGCAATCTCGATACGCTTTAACTCCCCACCGGAAAGGCTGTCATTTACCTCCCTGTCAATATAATCCTTTGCGCAAAGTCCTACTTCTGAAAGATAGGAACATGCCTGGCTGATGGAAATATCTTTTCCCGATGCCAGTGTAATCAAATCCTTTACGGTCAATCCCTTAAATCTTACCGGCTGCTGAAACGCAAAGCTGATTCCCTTTCTTGCCCGTTCGGTAATGGATAATCCTGTAATATCCTCTCCATCCAATAAAATCTGTCCGGAAGTTGGTGTTACTATTCCGGCAATCAGCTTCGCCAGCGTGGATTTACCTCCACCGTTTGGTCCGGTAATTGCCACAAACCGGTCTTCTATCTTCAGATTGATATTTTTTAATATTTCCTTGTCTGCTGTTTCATCATTTACCTGAAAACTAATGTCTTTTAATTCCAGCATTTCTCTTTCCTCACCTTACTGTCAGATTCACCTATCTGCCTCTCTGCGAACCTGGTTTTTATAAAAAAAGGATAGCACAAAATGGCTTTTTTGCCAACTTCTTTCCCTTCTATTATACATTTTGGATTCTTTTTAATGAAATATTAATAAATTTTTATCGAGATTTACCGTTGTTTTTTTTCTTAAATAGATATATCCTTATTCAGTCAAAAGTAAATTATATGTAAAAAGTGTGTAATCTACTGGGAGGAGAACCATTATTATGAGAGAAAAACATTCTTTTTCAAGTAAGTGTAAGAACTTATTTTTTAAACTAAAAAACAAAATAAATACTTTTAAGAACCGGGAGAAGAAGCCACATCCACACCTTGACCGTGCAGTTGTGATTATGAACAAATACTCTTTGGTATTCCATCTGTTACTGTCCTGTTTCCTCGTTCTGGTGATTGAATGTATTTCCAGACGAAATGTGCTTTCTGCATTTTCCTTTATTGCAGGGCACACCATTGCTTACCTTTATAACTCATTTATTATTTTTGCAAGTTTATCCCTGGTCTATCTGATTCGAAGAAGAACACTTGCCCGTCTCTTAATCAGCGGCTTCTGGCTTTTCCTTGGAACCATCAATGGTGTTATTCTTTCCAAACGTGTAACTCCATTTGGTTTTACAGATTTGAAATGTCTGTCTGACTTATTTGCCATGCAGAACACCAAATACTTTACCTTTGGTGAAGCACTCGCCGTTATTATCGTAGTCGGTCTTTTCCTGCTTTTCTGTATCTGGCTTTTTATCAAAGGACCAAAATATCAGGGCAAAATCAACTGGATTGTAAGTCCGCTTATGGTTGCTGTTATCTTCCTGATGTTACCGGTAACTACCAAGGCAGCCCAGTCCAATAATATTGTTGCTTCCTATTTTGCCAATATTGCACAGGGCTATGAAAATTATGGTTTTGTCTACGGCTTCTCATCCAGCGTTGTTGACCGTGGTATGAGTAAACCGGACAGTTATTCCGAAGAGCGTATTGCCAAAATAGGGGCTTCCGTTCCGGAAGAAACTACCGAAGCTGCCGAAGATACGCCAAATATTATTGTTGTTTTACTGGAATCCTTTGTAGATCCCTCTGATGTTAAGTTCTTACAGACTTCAGAAGATCCGGTTCCAAATTTTCACAACTTATTAAACAACTATTCTTCCGGTTACTTAAAAGTTCCTGTTGTAGGTGCCGGAACAGCCAATACTGAATTTGAAGTATTAACCGGTATGAGCATGCAGTATTTTGGTACCGGCGAATACCCATATAAGACTACTTTAAAAGAAATCGACAGTTGCGAAAGTATTGCTTCCGACCTTGGAAGTCTCGGCTATGGTACACATGTTGTACATAACAACGGTGGTAACTTCTACAGCCGTGCCAATGCCTTCTCCCTGATGGGATTTGACAGCTTCACCAGTAAAGAGTGTATGAACATTCAGGAGTACACACCACTTGGTTCCTGGCCAACCGATAACATCTTAATCAGTGAAACCTTAAAGGCTATGGATTCTACCCCTGACCAGTCAGATCTGGTATATACCATTACCGTACAGGGACATGGTGATTATCCTACTGAAAAGATTCTTGAAAATCCGGAAATTGCAGTAAGCGGTGCTGCAGATGAGGCTTCTAACAATCGGTGGGAATATTACATTAACATGATTCACGAAGTAGATAAATTCATCGGCAACTTAACCGAAGAGCTTTCCAAACGGGATGAAAAGACCATCGTGGTATTCTTCGGCGACCACCTTCCTACCATGGGACTGACCGATGATGATATGGTATCCGGTGACATTTTCAAAACCAAATATGTTACCTGGAACAACTTTGATTTACCAAAACAGGATGCTGACTGTGCTGCTTATGAATTATTGGCAAACATCACCAACCAGCTTGACATCCACAAAGGAACCATGTTCTCTTACATCCAGAGCCAGAAGGGTTCTGCTTCTTACGACGAGAACTTAGAGAATTTACAGTATGACCTTCTTTACGGAAAACGTTATGCTTACAACGGAACAGATAAATATCCAGCAAGTGATCTGGTTATGGGTATTGATGATGTAACGATTAACAGTGTATGGAAATCCGATGACAATAAGTTATGTATTTACGGCTCCGGATTTACTCCTTGGACGAAAATTTATGTCAACGGAGAGAAGGTATCCACTTCCTTCTTGGGAAGCACCATGTTAAAGATTAATCTTGACGACATTGAAGACGGCGATACGATTGTTGCTAACATTGTAGGTTCCAGCAGCACCATCTTCCGAAGCTCCAACGAGTTCCTCTATGAGGATCCGGATGTAGAGCATACGGAAGAGCCTACTACCGAAACAGAACAGCCTTCTACTGATACAGAAGGTTCTACCCAGTCCACTGAGAAATCCACAGAGCAGTCCTCTGAACAGTCTTTAAGTGGTGCCGGTACAGCAACTGACCAGTCTGTAGAGCATGCAGTCAATACTCCACTGACACAGAATTAAAAGAATAAACAGAAAGCCCCAATGGGATGAATTCTTCTATCAGATTTCTCCCATCGGGGCTTTGTTATTTCTTTTATTTCACATAATTTTTGTCTACGTTGACCACGATATGATACTGTTCGCCCAGCTTTTCCTTTACCTGATGCTCCAGTTCTTTCAACACAGCTTCATCACTGGAACGGTAGCCAAATGGAATCACTACATCAAAGATAAGATTGGTATGGGTCGGTCCCTGAACCATACGAAAATCATGCATGGTAATGACCTCATCAATATCCTTCAAAATACCTGTAACCGTTTCTTTTATCCCGGTCAGTTCCTTGCTTCCGGTAATCACCGGATCCATATGTATGACAGCCTCACAATTCAGTTCCCTTTTCAATTTCATTTCTACATTGTCTATCATATCATGTATTACAAGGATATTCATTTCTGCCGGCACTTCCGCATGTAGTGATACCATCAGACGTCCCGGTCCATAATCATGTACGACTAAATCATGAATACCGATAATCATTTTTTCTTCCAGCACCAGATGTTCTATCTCTTTTACGAATTCTTCCTCCGGTGGCTGTCCCAGCAGTGGATTTAAAGTCTCCTTCGCTGCATTAATTCCACCATATAAGATAAACAGTCCTACCGCCACACCACAGTAGCCGTCAATATTGACTGATGTAAATTCTGCAATCAATGTGGTAATTAAAACCACAGATGTGGTAATGCTGTCGCTTAAGCTGTCCATTGCAGTTGCCCGCATAGCCGCTGAATTAATCTTCTTTGCAACTCTCCTGTTATAGAAGGTCATATACAGCTTTACAACAATCGATATCAGCAGAATCACGATAATTAATGCAGAGCACTCCGTTGCTTCCGGATGAAGAATCTTTCTGATGGAATCCTGTATCAGTTCCACTGCCATAATTAAAATAACTGCAGCAACCACAAGCCCGGAAACGTATTCCATTCTTCCATGTCCAAATGGATGCTCCGGATCCGGCTTCGCTGCTCCCAGTTTAAAACCAAGCAATGTTACAATGGATGAGCCGGCATCTGACAGATTATTAAATGCGTCCGCTGTAATTGCAATGGATTTACTGATGGTTCCCGCAATAAATTTTCCTGTAAATAATAATACATTTAGCAAAATACCTACAATACCACATAAAATACCGTAGGCAAGCCGTACCTTCTCCGGCTTGTCATCTTCCCGGATAAATATCCGGGCTAATAATGTTATCATAAATCTTCTCCTTTTGCTCCCTTATTCGTTTCGCACTAATTCAATATTTTAAAATTCTTCAGTGGCCAATATCGGAAAATCGCTTTTCCAAGTATTTTACCTTTCTTCACATAGGTATTGGTCCAGTATCTTCCATCATAGGAGTTATTCCGGTTATCTCCCATTACAAAATAGCTGTCCTCAGGCACTTCAAAGGTATACGGTCCTGTAGCTACCGTCCATGTCTCTTTAAGATAATCCTCCTCTAAGAGTTCTCCGTTGACATATACTTTGCCATCTTCTATCTTTACCGTATCTCCCGGACAGCCAATGACACGTTTTACATAGTTCTGGCTCTCATCATCCGGAAACTTAAAGATAATGATGTCTCCCCGCTCCGGTCCGGAAAACAGATATGACCATCGGAATCCAATCAGCTTATCTCCGGTCATGATTGTATTTTCCATGGAACCAGATGGAATCTCTGCATTAATTAACACAAAACGATTTAAAAACATAGCAATCAGCACCGCTGCTACAATCGTAATTACCCAGCTTAGAAATTCCCCTGCCACAGAAGCTGCATTCTTTGTATCGGATTTTCTTCCTTTCTTCCTGCGTCTGCCGCCTTCTGAATATTCCTCTTCTGGTTCTTCTAATTCTTCCCGGTAGTCCTCTGACTCTTCCGGTTCTTCGATATTCTCAAAGTCATCTATATATTCTAATTCTTCATTTCTTTCCTTTTTCTGCATCTAAATTGCCTCCGGTCTCTTTCCTTCCCGTTGTTCGTTCTATTATACTCCAAGCAGGGAAGAAATTCCACTGGAAATAGAGGTTGGGATGGGGTTATTATAAAAGAAACCCCACACATTACTGTTTCCAGTAATATGTGGGGTTGTTTTTTCTATGTGTTCAAAATGACATCTGCGTTCTCTATGTGCTCAATGACATCCACTCGGCTAAGATTCAAACTTCGTCTACGACTCGTTTTCATCAAGTCTCGGGATGGGCTTTCGCACTAACCTCATTCTTCGCTTACGCTCGAATTCACTAAGTGCTCAATGCCTAGCAGACACCCTGAGCGAGCATAGCCTCAGCTACTTTTTCGAAGCCTGCGATGTTAGCTCCTGCTACATAGTTACCTTCCATGTTGTAACGTTTTGCAGCATCATCAATATTATGATAGATATTTACCATAATCTGTTTTAACTTAGCATCTACTTCTTCGAATGTCCAGCTTAAACGCTCTGAGTTCTGGCTCATCTCTAATGCAGAAGTTGCAACTCCACCTGCGTTAGAAGCTTTACCACAGATGAACCATACTCCGTTATCCTGTAAGTATTTGGTTGCATCTAAGGTTGTAGGCATGTTAGCACCTTCACAAACTGCTTTACATCCATTTGCTACTAACTGTTTTGCATCATCGATAAGGAGCTCGTTCTGTGTAGCACATGGAAGAGCGATATCACATTTAATCTGCCATACGCCACGGCCTTCATGATATTCTGCACTCTTTCTTGCAGCAGCATACTCAGTAAGACGAGCACGTTTTACTTCTTTTACTTCTTTTAATAATGCAACATCGATTCCTTCCGGATCATAAATCCATCCGGTAGAATCAGAACAGGTAACAACTTTTGCACCCATCTGCTGCGCTTTCTGGATAGCGTAGATTGCAACGTTACCAGCACCAGATACAACAACTGTCTTACCTTCCATAGATTCACCATGGCATTTCATTAATTCTTCTGTAATGTATAAAAGACCATATCCGGTAGCTTCTGTACGAGCTAAAGATCCACCATAGGTAAGTCCCTTACCTGTCAGAACACCTTCGTACATTCCACGGATTCTCTTATACTGTCCAAACATGTATCCGATTTCTCTTGCGCCTGTTCCGATATCTCCTGCCGGAACGTCAACGTCAGCACCAATATATTTGCAAAGCTCGGTCATAAAGCTCTGGCAGAATGCCATTACTTCACGGTCTGATTTTCCCTTAGGGTCAAAGTCAGAACCACCTTTACCACCGCCGATTGGAAGTCCTGTTAAAGAGTTTTTAAATACCTGCTCAAATCCTAAGAATTTGATGATTCCGATATTTACGGAAGGATGGAGACGAAGACCTCCCTTGTACGGTCCAATAGAATTGTTGAACTGTACTCTGTAACCTGTATTAACCTGAACCTGTCCCTTGTCATCTACCCAAGGTACACGGAATTTAAGCTGTCTATCCGGCTCGGTTATTCTCTCAAGTAATGCTTCTTTACGATATTTCTCCTCATTTGCTTCGATTACCGGTCTTAAAGACTCCAGTACTTCTTCTACTGCCTGAAGGAATTCTGGCTCAGAAGCGTTTTTTGCTTTTACTCTTTCTAATACTTCATCAACGTAGCTCATATTATATCTCCTTTACATATTAATTTGAGTATTATATATACATCAACACTACTATTTTAGTATGAAATGAATTTTTTCGCAACGTTTTTTTCATATTTGTGTCAAAAACTTTATACTTTTGTGTACTTTTTCTTCTTTTTTGCAAGTTTTGTACCAGGAAAATTCATTTTTGTAATTAAAAAGAAGTAGAAAACAGTTTTTTATTTCCCTTTTCCACTTCTTTTTTTGTATAAATATACTATTTTTTATTTTTCAGATATGGTTCATATTTCTTCTGGAAGAACTTCACCAGTTTTCCCAGTGTTCCAATCAGAATCTCACTCTCCTGGTCACTCAGGCTCTCCTTGATATCATGTATCATATTGCTGTGAAAACGTGCATGATGCTCATATGCCCGGACTCCGGAATCGGTGAGTGATACACGGACTACCCTTTTATCCCTGTCATTTCTGCAACGATTTACATAACCTTTCTGTTCCAGTGCTTCAATTGCTTTTGTCAGGGTTCCTGTTGTAACATTCATCTTCGCCGCCACTTCCGACATCCTCTTTGGTTCATCCAGACCAATTGCTTCAATAATATGCATATCATTTCCGGAAATGTTCATGAATTCTCCGGAGATTAAGCATTTTTCCTCAATTTCCATCAAATCATTAAACAGCTTTACCAGAATGTCATTTAAGGTTTTATCCGCATTCATTCTTATCTCCTTTTACCAGACCAGTACCGCTGCGCCCCATGTGAGTCCGCCGCCGAAACCAGCCAGTACAACTTTATCTCCTCTATGTATCATACCATGCCGGTTGATATTATCAAGCAAAATCGGCACACTTGCTGCCGAAATATTGCCACATTCCGTCAAATTTACCGGGAATTTCTCCATCGGCTGTTTCAATCGTTTTGCTACCGCTTCAATAATTCTTAAGTTTGCCTGATGTAATACGAAAAGTGAAATTTCCTCTGCCTCTAAATCCGCCTCTTCCAGCACCTTTGTAATGGTTGCCGGAACTGTGCGGACAGCAAATTTATAAACCTCCTGTCCATTCATGCTTACATAACCCAGCGGACTTTCCATCTTATGATATGGATTATTGACCGGACGGTTCTCACATGCCAGTACCAGTCCCTTCGCACCGTCTGAGCCCTGCACCACATGACAGATATTTTCTTCGTCTGCCCGGACTACTGCTGCTCCTGCGCCATCTCCAAAAAGAACACAGGTACTGCGGTCATTCCAGTCCATAATTTTAGAAAGTACTTCTGCTCCGATTAAGAGTGCATTTTTAAATCTGCCACTGGCAATATATGCCTGTGCTGTACTCAATGCAAATAAGAATCCGGAACATGCTGCACCAAGGTCAAAGGCTACGGCATTCACTGCTCCGATTTCCCGCTGCACTTCACAGGAAAGTGTCGGCACAAGATGATCCGGTGTTACCGTCGCTGCAATGATAAGTTCCACTTCTTCCGGCTTCATGTCTGCATCTGCAAGTGCTTTTTTTGCAGCTTCTGTGGCAAGTGATGTTGTTGTCTCTTCCGTTGCAAGGTGTCTTGTTTTTATTCCTGTTCTGCTGGAAATCCATTCATCGGAAGTATCCATAATCTGACTTAAATCGTCATTGGTAATTTTTCTTTCCGGTAACGCACTTCCAGTTCCACATATTCGAATGTTCATGCTCTGCTCCTTTAAAATTTACGGAAACGTTCATAACGTGCTTTTGCAATCTCTTCTCCGCTTTTTCCTTCATATGATTCTAAAAATTCGCGGATACATTTATGCATATAAACTGCAATGGAACTCAATGCCTCATCATCTGCTCCACCATACTCCGGTATAATTTTCTCGATAATGCCAAGTTCTAAAAGATCCTTTGCTGTTATCTTCATTACTTCTGCTGCTTCTTTGGCACGCTTGCCATCCTTCCAGAGAATAGATGCAAAGCCTTCCGGAGAAAGTACGGAATAAGTTGCATTCTCCATCATGCAGACTTCATTTCCAACTGCCAGTGCCAATGCACCACCACTTCCGCCTTCTCCTATCATAAAGGTAATAACCGGAACTTTCAACCCTGACATTTCATAAAGATTTCTTGCAATAGCTTCTCCCTGTCCGCCTTCCTCTGCTTCCATACCGCAGAATGCTCCGGCTGTATTAACAAAGGTGATAACCGGACGATGGAATTTTTCTGCCTGCTTCATCAGACGGATTGCTTTACGGTATCCTTCCGGAGATGGCATTCCGTAATTATGACGCATGCAGTCCTTCATGTCCTTTCCCTTCTGGATTCCGATTACCGTAACCGGTTGTCCGTCAAGGTATGCGATACCGCCCACAATTGCCGGGTCATCCCTGTAATAACGGTCTCCATGAAATTCTATGAATTTGGTAAAGATACTGTTGATATAATCCTCTGCGGACAGACGGTCTACCTTACGTGCCATCTTAACCTTTTCCCATGCACTCTTTTCTTTTGTATTGTAAGCGCGTTCCCGCATCAGCTCTGTCGGTCTTCCATCTACTTCAGTTGCCGGGTCAAATTTGGCATATCCACTTACTTTATGCATACGAAGGATTTCATACAGACGTTTCTTTAAATCTTTCCGCTCTACAATGGCATCCACAAAACCATGCTCTAACTGGAACTCTGCTCTCTGGAATCCCTCCGGCAGTTTCTGTCCGATGGTCTGCTCAATTACTCTTGCTCCGGCAAATCCAATCAGTGCGCCAGGCTCTGCTAAAACAATATCACCTAACATAGCAAAGCTTGCTGTTACACCTCCGGTTGTCGGGTCAGTTAATACAGAAATATATAAAAGTCCGGCATCGGAATGTTTCTTTAAAGCTGCTGCTGTCTTTGCCATCTGCATCAGGGATACAATACCCTCCTGCATTCTGGCTCCGCCGGAACAGCAGAAAAGAATAACCGGAAGTTTTTCTTCCGTAGCACGTTCTACTGCTCCCGCAATTTTCTCTCCGACGGCATGACCCATGCTTCCCATCATAAATCTGGCATCACACACACCAATAACCGCATCTTCTCCGTAAATCTTACCTTTTCCTACGGTAACTGCTTCTTTTAATCCGGTTTTCTCACGGACTGCCGTCAGCTTATCGACATAGCCCGGAAAATCCAGCGGATTCGTTCCATGCTCTTCGGCAAACCATTCTTCAAAGCTCTGTGGGTCTAATACCATCTTCAGGCGGTTTCCGGTTTTTACGCGGAAATATGCTCCACACTCATAACAGACATAGCGGTTTCTTACTACCTCTGCTTTGTTTACCATTTTGCCACAGGCTTTACAAAGTACTTCCTCTTTCTTTTTTTCTTCCTGTAAAATACCTTCTGTGGCATCCTTTACAGCTCTATTTTCCTTGATTTTATCCAGTAATCTGCTCACTTTACTCACCACTTCCAATCGCAAATGTCAACTCTGCTGTTGCAGCTATTTTTCCATCTACTGTTGCAGTTGCCTTTCCAATTCCAATCGGTCCCTTTACTTTTATGATTTCTGTCTCTAAAACAAGTACATCCTCCGGAACCACCTTTTTCTTAAATTTTGCATTGCTGATTCCTGCAAAATATGCGGTTTTTCCTTTGAATTCATCCTGACAGAGCATTGCAACCGCGCCGGTCTGTGCCAGTGCTTCTATAATTAAAACACCCGGCATTACCGGTTCTCCCGGAAAATGTCCTGCAAAATAAGGTTCATCAAAGGTAACACATTTTTTCCCTACTGCACGAAGTCCCGGCACCAGTTCTTCAATCGTGTCAATCAGAAGAAACGGATGACGATGTGGGATGATTTCCATAATTTCTTTCGTTGTCAGTACTGACATTGTTCCCTTCTCCTTTATGCCTGATATTTTTTCAGAAGCAGACTTGCATTATGTCCGCCAAAGCCCAGTGAATTGCTGATGGCATATGGCACTTCTTCTTCATATGCCTCTTTGCAATAATTCAGATCCAGTTCTTCATCCGGTATCTCATAACCTACGGTTGCATGAATGTAACCTTCTTCGATTTCCTTTACACAGGTCAGGCACTCGATGGCTCCTGCTGCTCCAAGAAGATGTCCAATCATGGATTTGGTGGAATTAATCCGGATATCCTTTGCATGCTCACCAAACGCCAGCTTGATTGCTCTTGTCTCAAATAAGTCATTATGATGGGTGCTGGTTCCATGGGCATTGATATAAGTAATTTCCTCCGGATTTACACCGGCATCCTTCATTGCATTTATCATTGCGGTTGCTGCACCTGCACCATCCTCTGCCGGAGATGTAATATGGTATGCATCCGAAGAACATCCATATCCGGTTACTTCTGCATAAATCTTCGCTCCACGTTTTTTGGCATGTTCTAATTCTTCTAAAATTACAATTGCGGCACCTTCTCCCATAACAAATCCACTTCTGTTTTTATCGAACGGAATGGATGCATGTTTTGGATCATCTGAAGAAGTAAGTGCGGTTAAAGATGTAAATCCTGCTATTCCAAGCGGAGTAATGCAGCTTTCTGTTCCACCTGCTACCATCACTTCTGCATCACCATACTGGATGGTACGGAAGGCTTCACCAATGGCATTCGTTCCGGATGCACAGGCGGTACTGATATTTAAGCTCTTTCCTTTTAATCCAAACTGAATGGATACATTTCCTGCTGCCATATTGGAAATCATCATCGGGACAAATAACGGATTTACTCTTCCCGGTCCCTTTTCCAATAATTTACTATGCTCTCTTTCGATTGCCTGTAAACTTCCGACTCCGGAACTGATGGAAGTACCCACACGGTATGCATCCTCTGCTTCCATGGAAAGTCCGGAATCCTCCAGTGCTTCTCCGGCTGCCGCTACGGCAAACTGGCAGAATGCTTCCATTCTCTTTGCAGAGCGAAAATCCATATATTCTTTTGCATCAAAATCCTTTACTTCTGCTGCAAGATGACATTTATAGTCTGTTGCATCAAAATGTGTAATCTCTCCAATACCTACCTTCTGCTGCTTTACTGCAGACCAGAATTCCGGCACATTATTTCCAATTGGTGTAATCGCACCCAATCCTGTTACTACAACTCTACGATTCATGTTCTTATCCTCTCTATCTAAACAATCCATCTCACGTTATTCGTCATCCGCTGTTTTTTCTAAGCTTTTACATCAGCCAGTATTATTTCTGCATCTACATAGTCATTCCGCCATCTACAGCAAGCACCTGTCCTGTGATATAACCTGCCTCTTTGGATGCTAAGAATGCAACTGCTGCCGCAATTTCTTCCGGCTTTCCGATTCTTCCCAGTGGAATGTTATGAAGCATATGTTCTTTTACCGTATCCGGCAAATCCTTTGTCATATCGGTCTCAATCATTCCCGGTGCTACTACATTTGCAGTAATACCGCGGGTGGAAAGTTCTCTTGCAACACTCTTAGTCAATCCAATGACTCCTGCTTTGGCTGCACAGTAATTTGCCTGACCGGCATTTCCGGTAATTCCGGATACAGATGATATATTGATTATCCTTCCACTTTTCTGTTTTAAGAAATAACGGGATGTATGATGAATGGTATGGAATACACCCTTTAAGTTTGTCTCATAGACTGCATCAAATTCTTCATCATTCATCTTCATCACAAGATTATCTCTTGTAATTCCTGCATTATTTACAAGAATATCCAGATGTCCGTATTTCTTTATGATATCCCTGATCATGGTCTGACATGCCTCGTCATCTGCCACATTGCACTGATAAGATTCTGCTCTGCCACCCATATCGGTAATCATTTTTACTACTTCTTCAGCCCGCTCTTTACTGCCATTGTAATTTACAATTACCGTTGCTTTGTCTTCTGCCAGACGAAGTGCAATGGCACGGCCGATTCCTTTGGCTGCACCGGTTACCAGTGCTACTTTATTCTCCAACATAGGCTTTATAATCCTCCAGTTTTTCAATGCTTACCGTTCTGACATCCCGGTTGATTTTACGCATAAATCCAGATAAAGTATGTCCCGGTCCGATTTCTACAAACTCATCATAACCGTCTGCAATCAGACGCTCGATGCTCTGCTGCCATCTTACAGAAGAAGATACCTGCTTCTTTAACAGTTCTTTTACCGGTTCTGTTGTGGTAACGTAATCTGCCGTCACATTGGTTACATATGGAATAGTGAAGTCCTGCAGCTTTGTATTTTCCAATACTTCTGCCAATTTTTCTCCGGCTCCGGTTAACATGGCGGAATGGAACGGTCCACTTACTTTTAATGGAACCACACGCTTTGCTCCAACTTCCTTCAATGCTGCACCGGCCTTTTCTACTGCTGCTTCTTCTCCGGTAATTACAATCTGTCCCGGACAGTTATAATTTGCTATAGATACAATTCCTTCGGTATTGCTGCATACTTCTTCAATCGCTTTCGCATCCAGTCCTAAGACTGCTGCCATTGCTCCGCCGGTTGGTACTGCTTCCTGCATAAAGATTCCTCTTGCACGAACGACACGGAATGCATCTTCCATACTCATGACACCGGATGCAATCAATGCGCCGTATTCTCCAAGGCTTAATCCTGCACAAGCTGCCGGTTCTTTTCCAGCTTTCTTTAATGCTGCATAAATTGCTGCCTCTGTGGTCAGCATGGCAATCTGTGTATACTCTGTAATATTGATCTCTTCATTTTCTTCAAAACAAAGCTTTGCAATATCAAGTCCGGTTACTTTTGAAGCAAGCTCATATACGGCTTTACTCTCTTCACAGGCATCATAGAAATCTTTGCCCATTCCAATATACTGCGCTCCCTGTCCAGGGAACATGAATACAACCTTACTCATTTTCTTCTCCTTATTTCCGATTCATCAGACGTTCTGCTTCTGATACGATAGAAGTAATAATTTCCTTACAGGACAATTCATCCTGTATCATTCCGGCAATCTGACCTGCCATCAGACTTCCATTTACCACATCGCCGTCCATCACTGCTTTGCGGAGGGAACCAAGGGTAAGCTGTTCTAATTCATCTAATGTTGCGCCTTCTTTTTCCATCTTCAGATACTCACGGCTCATCTTATTACGGATGACACGGATTGGATGTCCGGTACTGGAACCTGTTATTTCAGAATCAATGTCTTTGGATTTTATCAGCTTCTCTTTGTAGTTTGCATGTACGATAGATTCTTTGGCTGCCACAAATCTTGTTCCCATCTGAACTGCTTCTGCACCCAGCATAAATGCTGCAGCCATTCCTCTTCCATCTGCAATTCCTCCGGCTGCAATCACCGGTGCATCAATGGCATCTGCCACCTGTGGCACCAATGCCATGGTTGTAGTGGAACCGATATGACCACCGGATTCCATTCCCTCTGCCACAACAGCATCTGCGCCACCGCGGACCATAAGTTTTGCCATCGCTACACTTGCTACTACCGGAATTACTTTAACACCTGCTTCTTTCCAGAGGCTCATGAATTTGGCTGGATTTCCGGCTCCTGTTGTGACAACCGGAACCTGCTCCTCAACTACCACCTTTGCCACTTCCGGTGCATTCGGATTCATCAACATGACATTTACACCAAATGGTTTGCTGGTGCGTTCCTTCACCTTGCGAATCTGCTCCCGAACCACTTCAGGTGGAGCACTGGCTGCACCGATAATACCAAGTCCACCTGCTTCAGATACTGCAGCAGCCAGATGATATTCTGCAACCCATGCCATTCCGCCCTGGATAACAGGCTCTTCTATTCCTAACAGTTCTGTGATTCTTGTTTTCATATTTTATTCCTCAACGCCCTTTGCTTTTAAGTAGTCAATAACATCTCCTACAGTTGCGATTTTCTCTAAATCTTCTGACGGAATCTCTACACCGAATTCCTCTTCCATGCTCATAACCAGTTCAAACAAGTCTAAAGAATCTGCTCCTAAATCATCCTTGAAATTGGATTCTGCTTTTACCTCTCCATCATAGTTTAACTGCTCTTTGATTAATTCTGCTAATTTCTCTAACATTATTTCGTTCTCCTTTTTGGTCTTTTCTTTGATAATACTTTGAGTTGCAAATATTTTGATTATCAAATTATTTGCAACTCAAAGTATATACATAAGCATTTCTGTTGTCAACTATATTTTTACTCAAGGAATAAAGAATGTGCCTTGGCACATTCCCGCGCCTGCGGCGGTCGCTTGCGACATCTACCTTATACGCCGCAGTGTGCATCCTCGCGGAGCGTTTTTTACTTTACAGGAAAGCAATTTCCTGTAAAGCAAAAAAGACAGTGTCGGAACTTTTCTGTTCTTTCACTGTCTTATGTTAGTTACTTCTTTTATTTTTTATCACTTATGCAGCTTTTTTACGATTTGATACTACAAAGTAAACACCTACTAATAATACTCCGATGCATAAGAAGAATACCGGATTGATACCGTCACCTGTCTTCGGAGTGCTGTCCTTCTCGTGGCTGCCTGAAGTTACTGTCTTGCCGGAATTGCTGTTCTTAGTTGCGCCAATCACATTTCCGCCGGTCACTGCTGTGCCGCCACCGGTTACTGTAGTAGCGGAACCACTTCCGTTGTTGCTGTTGGAAGTATCTGTTGAACCATTGCTATTGGAATTATTTCCATTATCTGGAGTCGGCTGTGGATTCTCCCCTCCAAGGCTCTGGAAACTGATTCCATTTCCGGTTGCATATACCTGTGCCTGTGTTCCTGAATAACCGGAAATTGTGGATGGACTCCAGCTGCTCTGACTTCCGATTGACGTTACACTTGCCGGAATCAAAATTGTACTGATACTGCTGCCGCTGAACGCATCTGTTTCAATAGTATTAACAGAATCCGGAACTGTCAGTGAAGTAACCGACTTGCAGTTTGCAAAAGAACCTGCTCCGATGGTTACCGTACTGGTCGCAATTTTTGCACCGGATTTTCCCTCCGGGCAACGGATTAACCTGGTCATTGCTTTGTTATAAAGACATCCGTCACTGGATGCATATGTACCATTTCCTGATGCAACACTGATGGATGCCAGTCTGCTGCAGCCGGTAAATACGTTGCTTCCGATGCTGGAAACGCCAGCCGGAATTGTAATTCCGGTTAAAGAAGTACAATCATAAAATGCTTTATCCCCGATGCTTCCTACGGATTCCGGAATTGTAAACTGGGATAATGAACTGCACTCTGCAAATGCCTGGGAACCAATGGATGAAATTGAAGTTCCAATAGATACACTGGTAAGGCTTGTACAGTTATAAAATGTCTCTGCCGGAATAGAACCAATATCTCCTTCTATGCTGACAGAACCAAGACTTGTACAGTTATAGAAAACTGCGGTTCCCATTCCAGTCACATAGGATGGAATCGTTACACTTGTAATGGATGTATTGGATGCAAATACACCACTTGCAATTGTAGATACCGACTCTGGAATTGTAATTGCTCCACCGGCTCCGCTGTAGGCAACCAGTGTTCCACTGTCATCTACTGTAAATCCATTTTCATCTGTTGTCTCGTCTGCCCGGACGGTCTGTCCCGGCATCACTGCCAGCAGTAAACATACTGCTGCAAAAATAGAAAATCCTTTTTTCAATATCTGCATCTCTCATCTCTCCTAGCTTTATCTACTTGATACATTATACTTCTTATCTACTTACTGTACACGCTTTGCCAGTATAAACATTCTTCCGTCCTGTGTGTAATTATTGCAGGTAGAAAGAGTCAGCAGCTGGTCTCCATAAGCACTGTCTATCTCTTCGCCATATACAGAAAGCTGTGCCACATTATTTAAATATTCCTGGTATTCTTCTTCAGAATCTGCATTCAGAAAATTATAATACCGGAATACATTTTCATCCTGATACTGGACCTCTGATAATCCCACTTCAATGACTTCATAGACTCCTCTTTCATAAAGAGTATTAAATTCTATCGTCTTATGGGCATTGTAGAAATCTTCGTCCAGATATTTCTTTAATTCGCCAAACATCATTCCGCTTTTCATATTATGCCCGTAAATGATGATATTGGTGTCCCTGTTTATGTAATCATTTCTGGCATCAATAAAAAGGGTGCCATTCAAGTCGTCATTTTTATCAAAATCATGTTTCAGATAATAATCCGGTTCTTCCTGCGAAGACTGCATGACCGGATAATCAATACCCGTATCCGGAATATGTAACCATCCGATTAATTCCGGATTTTCCGCATACAGGGAAACATAATCCTCTAACATAATCAGCGGCTGCTCTGTTGACTCTCCTGTTTCGGCTGCATCTTCTGTATTTTCCGGATTCATCTGCTCCGTTCCTGTTACAAGGTGCTCTACTACATTATTCTGTTTCTTATTCTGTAAATCCTTAAGCCTGTTAGCAGCTTTATAATCCGCATATTCCGAAATCGCATAATATCCGATACAGGCTGTCGCAACAATGATGCATACGATGCCGACCACCTTCTGCCAGGTAAAATGAAATGGCAGCTTTGCTTCTGCTTCCGCTTCTTCCTTGGCAATTTTTTCTTCTATCATGTTCTGCGAACTATCCGCAACAATATCTGAAATGCACCAGAAGAACGATTTTCCGATTTCACTTTTAAAACGGATTTTCTTCGTGCGCATCATGGTATACAACCGGATTGCTACTTCCGGATCATAAATATCCAGTTCATCGGTAATATACTTGATTTTCTTTAAATCTTCCTGCGCCTGCCTGTATTCCCTTAAGGTTTCGAATTCATAATCACCTATTTTATAAATCTTTTCATCCATAATTTATGATTCATCTGCCTTATCTTCTCATGGTCCAGGTAGTTTTATTATAGGTCATTTTGTCATCTTTCGCAAGATTTTTCCGCAAGATATACACAATGTACCCTTTCTTATTTTTATATCGTCTATATCTTGCGCTTTCTTTAGTCTAAATTGGATTTTTCCAGCAAATAACGGAACATCTGCTCCGCTGCTACCTTATGTTCGGAGCCAAGGGCAATACCAAGAATACATTCCTTTTCATAATAACCGTGTTCAACCGGCCAGCTTCCGGCTCCAAGACGGATGCCTGCTGCAAAAGTATCTCCGGTGTCCTTATCCTCTACATAGAAGATATAATCCTTTAACTGTTCCAGCTCGTCTTTGGAAAAGTACTGCGTCAAATCTGCTATGGCACCAGACTGGGCAAGATTTTCAAAAACCATTTCATCGGCACCCAAAACATCTACTCCACCGCCTGCAATCACTGTCTGCAGGGACTGATAGGAATAGAGATTACTGGTATCTGTGCTGGTTAAATCCACATAATATGCATCATTTACCACGACCTCCTGGGCTGCTGTATCATATCCATATTGCTCCATGAATTCTGAGAAATCCGGGTCTTCATCTGCCGGCATACTCTTTGCATTTACTAATACAATCTGGGAAATATCTTCCTTTGTGGTCATATAATGATGTACCGTCATACCAATCAAAATAATCATTGCAACTACTGCCAGTATTACAAGTCTGTAATAGTCCCAGACAAATCCGATTCGCTGTTTCCAGGTCATTGTCTTTAAATCAGCTTTCTTTTCCATATTATCGCCTTTCTCCCTCTGCCGGAGCTGTATTATCTCCTGTAGTGTCATTCTCTGCTGCATTACTCTCTGTCACATCTGTGCCACTCTCCGCATCAGCATCATTGCCTGTGCCAAGAGGTGCCACAAAATCTGCATACGGTAATTCTTTATGTAAATTTTCCATATAATCATACCAGATTTCTCCCGGATAGCTGGCTCCTGTCAGTCCTGGAAGTTCTGCCGGAATATCATATCCAACCCAGACGCTGGTGGTGTAATACTTTGTATAGCCTACAAACCAGCCATCCTTATTGGAATTGGTGGTTCCTGTTTTCGCTGCACTGGCAGTCTCGGACAATGCCAGTCCCTTTGCTGTTCCTTGTGTCAGAACACCCTCTAATATATTGGTCATCCAACGGGCTGCATTGGTCTTATAAACCTGCTTTTCATCGACAATTTTCTGATAGATTGCATTTCCGTCTGCATCCTGTATCTCTACAATGCAGGTAGGCTCCCGGTATTTTCCATCATTTTCTATGGTGGCATAAGCCGCCGCCATTTCTACCGGAGAGACTCCATTGGTAAATCCACCCAGGGATGCCGCCGGTCTTTCATCCTCCGGGGACAGCTTTGCAAAATTCATCTCCTTCAGATAGGAAATTCCTGTAGTGGGAGTCATCTCTTCTAAAAGATTCCACGCCACTGTATTAATGGAATTTTCTACTGCATAACGCAAGGTTACGCTGCCAAGATACCTGCCACTGGCATTTTCCGGTCCATCCTCAATCGGTGCATCTTCCACCACAGTATCCGGGGTATAGCCCCGCTCCAGCGCCGGTGTGTATACAATCAACGGTTTGATGGCACTACCCGGCTGCCGGTAACTCTGATAGGCGCGGTTTAGCATATGCCCGTCATATTCCTGACTTCTGCCGCCTACAATTGCCTTTACAAAACCGGTCTCATTGTCAATGCATACTGCCGCACTCTGCAATGTATAAATGCCCTCTTCATTGACATCGGTAAAATCCTGCAGCTTCTCATCCACTGCATTCTGAAGCTGCTCTTCCATATTTAAATCAATGGAAGTATAGATTCTATAGCCTCCTGTATAAAGAGACTGTTCGCAGGTTTTATACTGCTCCTGATAGGCATCTTCATAGGTCTTTCGATCTTCCTCCGAAGAAAAATCTGTCCGGAATTCAAAGCCCTGCTGCTCCATCAATGCCCGTGTTGCACAATAGCAGGCATAGGTCTCTACCGCATCATAACGCTTTGTTGGCTCTGCTGTGCTGAGTACAATCGTTTCCTGTCTGGCATCCTTATATTCCCTGCGGCTGATTTTGCCATCCTCATACATGTTTTTTAAAATGCGGTCACGTCTTCCTAACGTATTATCCGGGTTCTTATAAGGATTATACATCGTCGGATTATTCGGTATCGCACAAAGATATGCCATCTGGGACAATGACAAAAATGAAACATCTGTATCAAAATATCCCCGGCTCGCCGCCTGAATGCCATAATATCCATTTCCAAAATAAATATTGTTGAGATAAAACTCTAAGATTTCATCCTTGGTATATTTCTTTTCCAGCTCTGTGGCAATGAATATTTCTTCCATTTTTCGCTGCCACGTTCTGTCATTATTTAGGAAAATGGTTCTTGCAAGCTGCTGCGTAATGGTACTTCCGCCCTGGGTTACTTCTCCATTACGCACCATCGCCCAGACTGCACGGATAATTGCCTTAAAATCAATTCCGCCATGACTGTAAAATTTTTTATCTTCAATACTGACCATGGCTTCTTTGACTTCTTCCGGTATCTCATCACTGGTCAGATAGCTTACATCCTTGGTGCCACGAAGTGACATGATTCTCGTTCCATTCACATCATAAACCTGGCTGGTCTGCTCCGCCCGGAATGTGTCCTTCGTCGACTCTTTTACAAACCGGACTGCTTCTTCATGCATGGCACTGACCTGACTGGCATACCCGCCAAAATAGTAATACGCCAGCCCGCCGATTACCATAAGTATCAGAACTATCTGCAGCTTTACAAAAAGCCAGAAACCACGGTATTTCTTTTTCCTTTTTTTCTTCTCTTTATGGGACATGGGATTCCTCCATATTGCTCTATTTTACACTGTTCCATAAAAAGTTACAAGGCTACTGTTCCATTTGTCTTCCTAAAAATCCCGCCGCTGTAATAGCAAGCTTGCTTTCGGTTTCTCCCATTTTTGCAGTTTCATTTTTCTCATATAAAACAACTGCTCCGATGGCATCTCCTTCACAGATAATCGTGCTGATTGCCTGGTCATGATAGTTTCCGGTATCATCTAAGGTAATTCGTACAAATTTGCTGTCTCCCTGCTGTGCAAGAATATTTTTCCGGTCTTCGATCAGTTCCTCTAACTGCCTGCTGATTGGTTTTCCTTCGAATTCCTTCTTTCCGTTTCCTGCAGCCGCAATCACATGGTCCCGGTCGGTAATACATACCAGATGCCCGGTGCTCTGCGCAAGGCTCTCCGCATACTGTCCGGCAAACTGGCTCAGTTCTCCAATCGGTGAATATTTCTTAAGAATAATCTCACCTTCCCGGTCTGTAAAGATTTCCAGCGGGTCACCTTCCCGGATGCGCAGTGTCCTGCGGATTTCCTTTGGCACTACAACTCTCCCCAAATCATCTATTCTACGTACAATTCCTGTTGCTTTCATTAAAAATTCCTCCTGTTTCCTACATACTTTCCATTTTTGTGCTGTATGGGTAGTATGTGGAAAACAGGAGGAATTATGCAAGCCTTCCTCGTATTTACATTTTTAAATCACTGGTGTTTTTATTAGCCAAAATCAATCTTTTTTCATTTTTGGCTAATAGCTGCAACCAAACAGTACTGGCAGTGCAAACAAAATTAACGGCTTCATGATTTTTCCTTCCGGTTTAAGATTGTAAATGCAACAACACAGATGATTGCGGAAAGCAGGGAGCCTGCTGCCGTTGCCAGTCCCATTGGGAATAAGGTATCCGGGAATAAAGTCGAAGTCAGATAAACGCCCGGAATTCTTACCAGTGTAATTGCAATGATATTATGTAAAAATGAGATGCCGGATTTGCCGCAGGCACAGAAATATCCGCTGAAGCTGAAATGAATTCCTGCGAACATGCAATCCCAGACATATCCCCTTAAGTATTGACCTCCCAGACGTACCACTTCCGCTCCCGATGCATCCGATGCATCTGTAAATAACGCCACCACCGGACTGGCGAAGAACTGCATGAAGATTCCTACGATAATTCCAAAGCCCACTGTAATCATCACAGCATAGCGCAGGGTTTCATTGGCACGCTGCCTCTTTCCCGCTCCGATATTCTGTGCACCAAGTGCAGATACTGTTGATAACATGGAGGACGGAATCAGGAACAGGAAACTTATTATCTTTTCCACGATTCCCACAGCTGCTGCATCATTTAATCCACGCTGGTTCGCAATGATGGTGATAATCATAAATGCCACCTGAATGAAACCGTCCTGCAATGCAATGGGAATACCGATTTTTAAAATCTGTCCCATGATATTGTGGCTTAATCTGAAATCTTTCCTGCTAAAAGAGAATTCTTTCCGCTGTCTGATAATCATACACAGGGAAATAACTACACTGATTGCCTGGGCACAAGTGGTTCCAAGAGCTGCACCTGCCGGTCCAAGATGCAGTCCGCCGATAAATACATAATCCAAGACAATATTTGCTGCACATGCAATGGCAATAAAGTACATCGGACTCTTGCTGTCACCCATACCACGGAAAATTGCACTGATAATATTATATGCTGTAATAAAAGGAATCCCGATAAAGCAGATGGTAAGATAGGATATCGTTCCCATTACTGCTTCCTGTGGTGTAGACATTACTGTTACAATTGGTTTTGTCAGCAAGAGCAGCACCGTCATCAGCACAAGGGCAACTCCCATAAATAGGATTACCGTGTTTCCAATTCCTTCTGCCACCCGTTTCTTATCTTTGCTTCCAATCGCCTGTCCGATGCTGACCGTTGTTCCCATGGCAAGTCCCACCAGCATAACTGTTATCATATGCATGACCTGTGAGCCAATGGATACCGCCGTAGTGCTGGCAACTCCTTCAAACTGCCCGATGATAAATAAATCTGCCATTCCATACAATGTCTGTAAAAAATAAGATAAAAGGTATGGCAGCGAAAATATAATTACATTTTTAAATACACTTCCTGTAGTAAGATTCCGTTCCACCATTTCATTCTGCTTCCTCTAAGCCAGCGCTGCGCCCAGATGACGGGTCAGCAAATCCACCAGCCATGCATGGTCTTCTGCTGACAGCTCGCTCTGCCTTACCAGAATCACCTGATTGGACAGATTTCTGATATAAATATAATTTTCATAGAATCCCCAGTCCTTATAGGCAGTCCACAGATTCACACCCTCCGCTATTTCTGATTTTATGCTGATGCTTTCTTCACTGAAAATATACTTGCGGTGGCCACTTACCAGTGCCTTCTGTGCATTTGCATAAAATCTCTTAAGTCTTGCTCTCTGCTGTACCTTTTTGCCGCCGCATGCAAAATATAGAAAAGCTGCCCATAGAATCATAAAAAGTGAACCCATTTCTGCCCTGCCAAGCATAAAGCTTAACATTCCGGACGGCAGACAGATTATGCACATAATCACAGAAGTAATCGTTACCACTTTTCTTCTCTTCCGGTATCCATCCGATTGCAAAGTTATTTCCAACAGCGCGTCCCGCTCTTCTTTTCCGATTTCAATTTCATATTCTAACATCTCTGTTCCCCCCATTTTCTTTTCGTCTATTTTTTATTTATTTTCTTTCCATTCATTTCTCATTTACTGCTTTTCCCAGATGACGGGTCAGTAAATCAATCAGCCATGTCCTCTCTTCTACCGACAATTTATCCTGTTTTACAAGAACATTTTCATTCGACAGATTCCTGATGCAGATGTAATTTCCATAGATTTCCCAATCCTTATAAAGTGTCCATGCAGTATTTCCTTCTGAAACTTCTGATTTTAAAAGAATTCCATCTTCACTGAAAGTATACTTCCGATAACCGGATTTTAGTTCTTTATCCATTACTGTAACAGATTTCTTTAATACCGTCTTCTGCATCAGCTTGCTTCCTCCGCATATCATAAAAAGACTATATGCAGCCAGGAGTGAGCAAAGTACAACAAGCCTTGTATCGCTATTTGTTACTCTCCATATTATAATCAAAATACAAGCTACAATCAGAATTGAAAATTTTATTGCTTCCGCTTTTCTTTTCTTTCGATACTCCTTCGAATTCAAAGCGATTTCCAACAGCGCGTCCTGCTCTTCTTTTCCGATTTCAATTTCACATTCTAACATCTCTGTTCCCCCATTTCTTTTTTCTAAAAACATTGTAATGAACACTGCTTATTCTGTCAAACACTATCGGTTGTTAACTTTGCTGTTCTGCTTTTGCACGAAACTCTGACTCCTTTTGAAATTCCGGGAGCACTGCTGATACTAATCGGCACAATACCGACTTCTATAGAAAATGCCTCATAGACGCATAAAATGTCTATGAGGCATTATAACTTTACTCGGCAAATATCTGCTCAATTATTTTATCAAACTCTAATGTGTGATATCTTCTTTTTAATGAATCGAGATTGTAAAGTGCCTGACCATTTATCAGTCCATTACAAGTATCATTATCATCTCCTTTATTTTTTGCTACAGCTCCCGAAAATTCCAAATCATCTGTATCAGAAAGCCATAAGGATGTCAGAAATCCTTCACACTGAATTCCAGGCATTGTATATCCATACATTCTTTGTGGCATAGATAAACCGTGCTGCATTCCTAATGTTACAATTTTTCCCAATATAGCCAGTTTTTTATTCCCGCTATACTCTGCAATTCGCATTAAATCTGGTACGAATTCTACAAATTCATCGTCCACATAGCTACATCCCGGAATAACATCACACCCTGCCCAGCCAGTTGTTCCAAAATCATTCTTTCCAAGAAGTGTATTTTCATCAAACGGAATATCCCAAAGATAAGTCCATGATGCAAGAATCTGTGCTGCTGATTTTGCACCATACAAATATCGTTCTTTTTTGGTAGTTTCATATGCCAACAACAATGTCCGCATATTATACATTACTCCAACAGCATCTATCTTTACAGACTTTTTATGCGTTGTATCATTTAATCCTCCCAGATATAAAACATCTTCTACATAATGTTCCATAATAAAATCAGCAGCTTTACACAATGCACTTCTATATTTCTCATTACCGGTGTATTCATGTACTAATGCTAATACTTCTCCCGGAAAAATTGTTCCTGACCCCTGCTCTATCACATTACTTCCAAACCATTCTTCCGGATATGTCATTGGAGTACCTTCCATCGTATATGCCCGATACCAGGAGCCATCTGTATTCTGAATTTCAATCATTTTATCACAAAATGCAACCACTACATCCAGCCAGTCTTTATGTAATGTTCCATTTTCCTTTTCCTCCAGAAAACAGAGCATTAAATAATACATAGCCTCCGTCATAGTCCGGCAATAATTTCCTTTTGTTCCTTTTAATTTTTCTGCAATTCCCATCATTGCACCTACGACCTGATTCCCCAGAAATTTTTCTAATTCTTTCCTGTTTTCCGAATACTGAAATGGCATTAATACGCCAGTCCACCAATAAACAAATTCTTCTTTTTCTACACTGTACATTGCATTCGGCAAACCACTTTCTGCAATACAGTGTTCCACAAAAAATTGTATTGTTTTTAATGCCCGTTCCCTATATTCTTCCTTTCCTGTTTCTTCTGCAGCCCGAAGCATTTCATAGCAAACCATAGTCTGATTTCCAGAAAATCCATATTCCAGTACATTCTGATTTCCATATTTTTCTCTTGGTGAGAAATGGCACACATAACCACAAGGATGATTTTTCTTTTCTGGAAAATCTCTAAAGCTATTGTGTAATAAGTCTCTTCTGTATGGTATTGTTTCTTCCAGACTAAATGGATGTCTGATATCATCATTAAGAATTCGTTCCATCTGAAATACGCTCGTCTTCCACGATGCTTCTGTCAGATTTTCAGCTTCTCCAAACTGCAGGATATATGAAACTTCCAATTCTTCTCCCTGTTTTATCTTTCGATATGCAGCCCACTCTGATCCATCTACATTTAAGCAAAATGAATTTCTCTCATAAAATGGATAATCACAACGTAACAAAAATTCTTCCATTCTATTTGCAGATGGTGCAATTCCCAGGGATCCAATATCTGTATTATGAACAAAATGCCTTTCTGCTATCTGTTTTCTGGTTATTGTAGTATCCACCTTTGGAATATCTGCCCGAATTAGTGAAATAAATTGCTTGTCATTTTTTGCAAATCCTGTCACTGACAAATTTGGATTTCTATCATCCTTATAATCCTGCTCAAAAGTTCCAAGATAATCATCCTGTCCATTCTGGTCTGTATCATTCTTATTATAAAAAGCACCCGGTATTACAAATTGATAATCGTCAAAATTTTTTGCATGTTTTGATTTACAATGGAATTCCGTAGATATCCGGATAGCAGTCTCTTTTTCTGCTGAAATACAGGCCACCTTTCTACTCAGTTTTATATTATTTGTATTTTGTTCCCACATATCAATAATATGAAATCTGTTTTCTTTATTTACTTCTACGTCTGCTTCTGCAATATGAATGTTTTTTTCACTTCTTATAACATCATACTTTGCTTTCTTATTTCTTTCCTTTAAAATCTGAATCTGAACCGGCCACGGTACTTCTATTTTTATTCCGTCCCTTTCTATTAAAACTTCATTTTTTTCTAATCCTACCGGAAATTTAAGTTCCATCACATCATCCCTTCCTTTCCACTAATTCGATACAAATTTGATTTTTCCTACCTGCTATAAGCTTTTCTTCCAGTTCAGCCTGATGTAGCACAACAGAGGTACTATTTATCTGATTCTTCCATACTTCTCCATTTATGCTAAGTTCTCCCAACTGATATTCTCCATAATCCAAATATTTTCTGTTATAAAAAGAAACACATACTTCTTTTTCCGCAAATAATGTGTCTACTGTTAAAACTTCACCGGAATCATACTGCTCCTTTACTAGTTTTGGTTCAATTAATAAGTCTCCAAGTTGCCCACGTATGCCATATACCTGTGTCAGCATTAGAAAAATTGTCCAGCTTCCTGCACCAGTAACATAAGAATACATTCCCCTTCCTCTGCTACTGATATACTCCGGCACACCAGGATATATTTGTGCTATTTGTGTATTTGTAGAAAGTTCATAAATAGATTTTATAATCTGATAACCTTCCCTTACATACCCTCTGCTATATAACGCATAAGCATACATAGTTGTCATATGGCTAAACATGCCACCATTTTCTTTTTCTCCATAAATAAGTGCAAATCCTCTTCCAAAATTCCAGGTATTATCTCCCAATGGTAACGTCAGCCTGATTCCTCCGGTATTTTTATCCGGAAGATAATTATTTACAGCATGTATTGTTTTTTGAACCTGTTCATCCGTCGCCGCCCCTGACATAATAGAAAAGGTCTGGGCTGTCAATCCAAATCGCAATTTTCCATCTCCAAGAATTCCATCAACTGCATTTCCATTATTATTATAATAACCATTAAAAAAGCCTTCTTTTGATGATAATTCAATCCATTCATTTTCTCGGACCTGCTGTAATAATTGTTTTCCTTTCCAGCGCAACATATCTTTTAATTCTAAAACCGGTATTTTTTTCTTTTTTCCGCTTATTCCAAATCTTATGTGTTCATAATATTTCTTTAATACTTCCACTTCTTTTTGGGGTTCCTTTTCCTTTAATCCCTCAAGCAGTATTTCCATTTCTTCAAATACAGAAATCGTTTTTCGGTCTTCTTTCTCTATTTGAATCTCAAGTAAATCTGCTATATCACATATATTTTTTCCATAAAAAGCCGTAAATGGTATTGTTTCCCCTTTATCTGGAGCCATATCCAACTGATCATTCCAATCTCCATCTTCAAGCTTTATATTCCCGTGTTCTCCAATATTTAAGCTGCAAATTAAATTTTCTAAAAGTAAATGCTCTAATATTGTTCCGGTATAACATTCACCATCCTTTGTCTTTTGACTATTTCCATCTTCTTTTTTCCAATTTGTGTCAATCCTTTTCGCTCTTTCAATTTGTGCATCTTTCCAGTAAGACACTTCTTCATCTAAAATAGAAATATCTCCAGTTTGATTCATATATAACAACAGTGTAAATAATGGCCAGACACCATGATCCATCCAAACTCTGGATATTTTGTTTCTGTCTGCCTGAAAATTGCCCTCACCGTCCAAAATAATAGTTGCATTACTTCCATCCAGTCTGACACCTTTCATGTTATGAACAAAAACACTTCGAACCCGCATTGGATTTTGTAATAATAATGTCAGATAATCCTGCCACAAATCTCTCCACCCGCGACCACCTCTTCCATAATCATGATATGGAAGAAATGAACAACCATATATTTTTCTTAAAACAGGCTGTATACTTACCCACCTTAACCAGCCATCAAACTTATCTGAATTGCCCTGAAATTTTATCTTGTCAGCTTCTCCATTCCAATGCTCTTCATTTTGTTTCCACGCAGCTTCAACCTTTTCTTTACTGTTATACTTTTCAAACTCCTTGTTAAAATTTTCTTTTTCAGTAATTCCAGCGCAGATAATATATTCTTTTTTTTCGCCTGGTGCTAACCGTACCTTTGCAAAACGCATTGCGCCAATGCATTCCATACCATCTTTCCGATATGTCATATCATGTTCTGGTATACTATTTTCTACTACTGTTCCTGGCCAGTCCAATGTTCCTCCCTTTCCAATAAACTCCTCTACTGTAGGGAACATTTCTACTGCTGCCTGCCCGCTTTCATCTGATCCATATACAAAATAACTTGTATCATTCGGTTCATGACCTCTTTCATCATGGTGTATCGTTGGCTTTACAACAATCCCGTTTTCTTCCAACGTTATCCTCTGCATCAGTGATGTTGCATGTCTATGATCTCTTAAATTATCTGCCGATCGTCCAAAAATAGGGAATGCCGCTGTTGGCACAAATTCCAGAATTTCTGACCCGTAATTTTCCAGAATAACCCTGTTAATTTCTACTACATCCTCATTTGCCGGACAAAACGTTGTAAAAATACAGTTTAATTTCAATTCAGGGATTGCATAATACAAGCTGTGATATAGCAAACCGCACTCTATTTTATTCCATTTTTCTTCATCTTTAAAGCAATGCTCCGCTCTCTGTCTTGCAGAATTTCCCACCACAGAAAATGCTCCCTGCTCTTTTGTATAAACCCAGAAATTTCTTCCAGAACGATTATTATGTAAGTCCTCTACTGAAACTGGCAGATACAAAAATTCATTTTGATTCTTTTTGGCATCTCCATTTAAGCAGGGTGTCACCGATGCTTTCATTCCAGCCTCATTGCATATAGGAAAATATAATTGATTTACTTCCCGGGCATTTTCACAAACAAAAGTCCCTTTTTTGTCAATAAAATTCCACTTAAATCCGTGTTCCATTCTTTACTCCTTTTTCTTAACCCTTAACCGCTCCTGCCGTTAATCCTCCTACAATATATCTTTGGAAAATTAGTGCTAATACCATTGGTACAACTGTAGCCAGCAATCCTGCAGTCATCATCATTCCATAATCAATTCCATACTTTGTTCCAAACTCTGATACCGCAACCGTTAATGTCTTCGAAGTTTTTGATGTAGTAAAAATTAATGCGTACAGAAATTCATCCCATGCCATAAGGAATGCAAGAACACCTACTGCAACATACCCCGGTAATGCTGTTGGCATAATAATTTTCCAAAACACCTGATTCCAACTACAACCATCTACCCGTCCTGCTTCTTCAAGTTCAAATGGAACCGATTTAAAATATCCGTTCAAGACCCAGATTACATAGGCAAGAACTGCATTTGTATTAATTAATATTAATGTTCCCAAATGATCCAGCAGCCCCATCCGGCTAATCATGATATAATACGGTATTACCAATGCAATTGGTGGTAGCAGCTGAAAAAACATTACTCCAAATAACATTGGTTTTTTCATTCGAAAGCGTAATCTTGCAAACGCATAGGATGCCACTGCACCTAATACAAGACTAATTACTGTTGTTGTACCCGCAACAATGCAACTGTTTTTTATTGCCATTCGGAATACTTCAACTTGTTTTGTTGGATTTTTATCCCACAATAACATTTTGTATCGTTCCCAGGTAATTGATGTAGGCAGTATTTTGTCACTACTTAACAATTCATTTTCTGATATGATACTGGATATAAACATCCAGATAATTGGCAATAGCGTCCAAAGAACCAATAATATCACTGCCAAATATAATAATATCCTTCCTATTCTTCTCTTTACCGTTCGATTCATATCTTAATCCTCCGTTTTTCCTGCTTTCAGGTAAAGAAGGCTCAATAACAATATAACAACTGCTATAATTACGCATATTGCCGAACCTTTACCATAATGTAAGTAATCAAAGATTTCATGATACGCATAAAAGCTTACTACCTGTGTACTGTCATTTGGTCCACCTGACGTCAACGAATATACAATATCAAAAACTCGAATCGTCTGAATTGTACGCAAAACAAGAACCACTATATACATTGGCCTTAATGCAGGAAAATACACTACTTTAAATCTCTGCCATGCATTTGCCCCGTCTATAATTGATGCCTCCTTTGCATCATTAGACACGGTCTGGAGTCCTGCAAGCAGCATAATGATAACAAGTGGAAGCATCTTCCATGTATCTGATAATATAATCATATTAATTGCAAGCTTACCACTTCCAAGCCAGACTATATTTTCATCTATCAAATGTAATTTTAATAATACTTTATTCAAAATTCCTGCGTTCGCATTAAAAATCCATTTCCACAAATTTGCATTTACAATCGTTGGCACTGCCCATGGAATCAGAATAATTCCACGCACAAAGCCTCTTCCCTTAAAATTTTGATTCAGCAATAATGCTGTAAGTGTTCCCAATATAATCTGAATTATCACTGATACAACAGAAAAATATAAAGTAATTTTTAAAGAATTCCAAAATGCATGGGTACTCATAACTTCTGCATAATTCTTTAATCCAACAAATTTCGTTGCAAGACTACCTGGATTTACATCATTTAAGCTGAACCACAATGTAAACAAAACAGGAAATAATCCTAATCCCATGATAATCAGCATGGCAGGAGTAATCATTCCATAAGCAGTTCTTGCTTGTGATATACTTGATTTATTCTTCCTCTTCATATTCTTACCCTCATATTAAAAATGGCAGGCAGTTTACCTACCTGCCATTCTCTATTTAATTCACAAAACTTTCTGATACTTCTTCTGCCTGATTTAGTGCATCCTCTATTGAAGTTGACCCTGACAGTGCTGCCGAAAATAATGGTTGTACTGTATTAGACCACTCACTATAATCAGCAAGCTGAGGTCTTGGATGTGCTGTTGCAAACTGCGGATAAAACTTAGCCAGCTCTTCATGTTCAGTCACCAGATTCTCATCTTTATATAATGCATCAATTGTCGGCAGTACATTATAATTCTCATATGCATATTTCTGAATATCCTCACTAGTAAATAACTCAATATATTTATATGCATACTCCGGATATTTTGAGGTAGATAATACTCCGAAGCCACCGCCACCAGTTACTGAAGCACTTTCTGCTTTATCAGTTCCAGGCATTAAACATACATCTACATTTCCTGCAACAGTAGAATTTTCTGGATTATTTGCATATCCATACACATAAGCCCAATTCATAACAAATGCTGTATCTCCTGCCATGAATGGATCCAGGCAATCTCTGTCCGTGTAGGTAATTGATGCTGGATCTGCCCATCCATCCTGCATCGAATCATACATAAACTGTACTGCATTATTTGCACTTTCACTGTTGATGTCAAATGAGCCATCTTCTTTCTGCCATGTTCCGCCAAAACTGTAAATCATGGTTGTCAAATCACAAATCAAACCTTCTGCCTGGGATGCTCCCCACGCAATACCATACTTGCAAATGCCTTTATCCATCATATCCTGAGACATTTCTTTTAATTCATCCCATGTTTTTGGTGGCTCCTCATATCCAGCATCCGCTAACATCTGCTTATTATAAAACATCCATTTTCCACCATTTGCAAACGGAATTGCTTCTGTTTTTCCATTATAAATCATCTGATTTAACGAACTCTCAATCAAACTGTTTTTTACATCTTCATCCATATATTCACTCAAGTCTATGGTTACTCCCTTACTTTCAAATTCTGCAACCCATGGAATATCTACATAGCAAACATCCGCATTGCCTCCACCGGTCCATGTTGTAGTAATTTTTTCGTGTGTACTATCATAGGACTGACAAATCAGATTTACTTTTACACCATACATTTCTTCGTACTTCTTTCCAGCATACTCATAAAGTCCTTCTTCGTCGGTTGTACAAATAACGCTAATGCTTTCCGGTTTATCTCCGGCTTCTGTTCCTGCTACTTTGTTATTTTCTGTTTCAGAGTTACCACAAGCTGTAATTGATACTGCCATTGTCATACACAAAAGTACTGCAACTAATCTCTTCATTCTTTTTCCTCCTTTTACACTAATACTTTTTTGTTCTTCTCCCCTGGCGCCTTTTACTTTATTCTCCTTGCTTTTTGTAGTTTAAATATAACGATTTTATATTCATGATTCAATTTCATTCTTGCTTTATTTTTGCACTATTTTGCGTGAGACATTTTTAATTAAAAAAAGACGAAATATACTAATCACATTTTGTATATTTCGTCTCCTTTATACACTACTATATTTTAAATTCTGGAATGATGATAACCCTCACAGTTTATTTCTTCATTTCCACTTATTTTACGGTATCTGCTTGGTCCCATAGAATATACTTCCTTAAACTTCCGGTTAAAATAGCTCAATCCCGAGAAACCAGATTCATATGCCACTTCACTGATGGGGAGTTTTGTGGAAAGCAATAATTTTTCTGCAGATTTTAATCGGATATGATTTAAATACTCTACAAATGTATAATCTGTTGCCTGTTTAAACACTCTGCAAAATGTATACATACTCATGCAACACAATTCTGCTACATTTTGTAACTCTATATGATTTTGATAATTTTCTTCTATGTAAGACAACGCAGGTCTGATTTTTTCCAAGGCTATCATAACTTCTGTCGCAGGTCTTCTGGCACAAATATAATCATTTCGCATAAAGTATACCATTAGTTCCATAATATACGCAGGTATCCGAATCTCATATCCCAAAATCTTCTTTTTATATTCTCCCTCTATTTTCCACATAATGGATTCTACTTTTTTACTTCTCAAATTAAAATGTCCAACTTTTCGAAACGGATCTAATAATATACTTGGAATGTGTTGATATTCCTTTGCCACAGAAAAATAGGGTAAAACAGGTTCCATTTGAAACTGTAACAACAATATTTTATGTCGCTTTGTAATTTTTTCCGTTTCATGTGGTTCTTCCCCAGAAATGACCGTGATGTCGCCTGGTCTTGAAATAATCTTCTCCCCACCAAATCTTACATATGCTTCACCCTCTAACTGGCACAAAATTTCCCATGAATGATGCCAGTGCATCGCACACCCCGCTAAAGTATAAATTCCTGCTGAGAACGGTAATTTTGCCTCTTCAATATAAAAAAGCTCCGAAGAGTGAAACTTATTTGCAGTTGATATGGGTTCTTTGATTTTTATAATTTCTTTCCTGTCTTCCATTTTTCTCCTGTTAATCTCTCCCATCCAAGCTATAATTTTTTTGTCAAATCCACCAATTTTTCTACTCTGTAATCTGCCTGCTGCTCTAACTCTCTTAATTTTTCATTGGTTATGGCATCTTCCGGATGATACCAACAGGTTTTAAGTCCTGCAGCATGTCCTCCTGCAATATCTGCTGTCAGGGAATCACCTATCATCAGGCATTCTTCCGGTTCAATTCCAGGCAATTCCTCCATACATTTTTCAAAAAAACGAAGGCTCGGTTTCTCTACGCCAACCTTTTCCGAAACAAAGCAATGTGTAAAATATTTACGCATGCCGCCTCGTTCCAGACGGTTTAGCTGCTGCTCATACGGTCCGTTGCTTGCTGCACAGAATATGTATTTTCCTGCTAAAGCTTCCAATGTTTCCAATGCACCGCTCACCGGCACTGCACTGTTATGAAGATAGCTTCGGAACACATGATCCATTGCCACACCATCGGCTTTTAATCCCAGCCGTTTTAATATAATCTGCCAGCGGACATAGGGAATGTCTTTCCTTGATAATTCACCCTTTTCGATTTTGTCCCAGATAATATGATTTTCTTTCTGAAAAACATTAAACATTTCCGGTTTAAACTCCAGCCCCAAATCTGCAAATGCCTGTTTCATGGAATCTTCTGCTCCCGCATCAAAATCAAGCAGTGTATTATCAATATCCCAAAAAAGGACTTTTATATTCTGTATTTTATTCATCCTTTATTTCCTCGTCATCCTAAGGTTTTATGCTATGCAAAATGCAATACATCTATCAACAGCAGCCAGACTAATCCATAATAGGTTACTACTGCTACCAGGTCATTAATTGTGGTAATCAATGGACCGGATGCCACTGCCGGATCAATCTTAATCTTATGAAAAAGCATTGGAATCAAGGTTCCCACAAGGCTTGATATTACCATTGCTATCATCAGTGCAAGGCCCACGCATCCTGAAATAATAAATGCATGACTCACCGGATTATTCTTTAACAACCAGACATATAATCCGATAAAGGAAAATGCCAGTATCCCCAGAAAAAGCCCGTTCATAAACCCAACACGCATTTCTTTTCCTACCAGATGACGCTTCTGTTTTGATGTAAGATTTTCATCTACCAGTACACGAATGGTTACAGCCAGCGACTGTGTTCCTACATTTCCTGCCATGTCAAGTATCAGCGACTGGAAACACATGACAATTGGAATTACGGCTACAACGGTCTCAAAAATCCCCACTACGGAAGATACGCCCATGCCAAGTACCAGTAAGATAATCAGCCATGGCAGACGTTTCTTCATACTCTCTACCAGCGTTTCCTGTAAATCTTCTTCGGCGGTCAGACCTGCTAACTTTGCGTAGTCATCACCCATCTCATCATCCACAACTTCTACGATATCCTGAGATGTGATAACACCTAAGATTTCATCATTTTCATCCAGTACCGGAATGGAGTCCTCTGCATAGTCCTTCATTCGCTCAATACATTCACTAATCTGTTCATGATCACGCAAATACGGATAGGATGTGCTGATGATATCTTCCAGTGCATTATTTTCACGGGCAATGATTAAGTCCTTTAAATCGATGGCTCCATAGAATTTGCCTGCTTCATCAGTAACATAAACTGTCAAAATGTTATCATTTTCTCCCGCCTGACGAATCAGCTCCCGCATGGCCTGCCGGATGGTAAGGTCATTTTTAATCACGATAAAGTTCGTGGTCATCTTGCTACCAATTTCATCATCCTCATAGGACTGAATCATCTTAATGTCATGACTGGATTCTTCATCCAGCAACTCTACCAGCTGTGCCTGCTTGGAATCATCCAGTTCGTCTAAGACATCTACCGCATCATCGGAGTCCATGTAGGAAATAACCCGTGCCGCTTTATCCAGATCCAATTCATTCAGATATAAATCCGGGTCATTAATATAAGTAAAGATTTCCGCAACCTGTTCCGCTCCCAGGATTGGGTACAATCTCTTTCGTTCTTCTTCATCCAGACGCACAAATGCATCCGCAATATCATTTTCATGATAATCGGATAATTTATCCCGCAATTCCTCATTACTCTTTGTACTGCGGATAATCTCTATTAACTCTTCTACATAATTCTGCTCTTTTAATTTCTCGTCCACTGCTTCTGCCTCCTTACATCATTTTCCTGCAGTAGCAGCACAGATGATACCCTCACAATTACAGGAAACACACAGCGCATTTCCAGCGTAAAAAGAGCAATTGTCCTGTATGGATTCTTATCAGAAATCCATGGTCAATTGCGCCAAAATCATCTTCTGTCTGCCACCGCAGATACTACTTCGCCCAGTACTGTCGCAACTGTCCATGCATTTCACCTCCTGATTCATTCTCTTTTTCCATTCTAATCCTCGGAATGAATCAAGTCAAGTTTTGCTTTGTCTGATATTTGTATAATCTTTGTAAAATATATATTCTTTATTCTATTTCTTCCATAAATATTCCAGGCAATTGTGAATGAGGGATCGAGAAGAGTTGCCACAATAATATTACGTTGATTCGCAGTGGATTTTCTTTCGCTACGAAATACCACAGTTCTAAAATGCGGGGTTTTCTTTTTGTTATAAAAACAGTCTTTCCAATGTTTGTCAGAATAACTGCACGGTTCGTCGAAGTACAGATGCCTGATAAGGGCTGTTAGGGGCACTTGGAATTTCGTCTGGCAACAGGCAACGCTGGTACAGGGATGTACCAGCGAGGTGCAATTGAACATGGATGTGAATTTGTGCCGGTTGCCAGATGAAATTATAATTATATCGAAATTCCTAGTGCCCCTTGCAGGCTTTATGTGGCATCTGCTCTCGACGGACAGTGCAGCGATTCTGACAAAGCAAGCGGAAAGACAGTTTACAAGCAAGAAAACCCCGCATTCTAAGAACTGTTGGCATTTCATATCGGATAAAGATAATCCTCTGTGAATCAACGTAATATTTTCCGTGCAAAATCTATCTCTCTTTCGCAATTGCCTGCTATATTTATCGAATATTTGTATAGTCTAAGAAAAAGCACATACAGCTTGCTCTCTCACTTCCTTCATTCCGGTAAATGTGCGGCTGGTCTGTTTCAAATTTGTAGACCTGGCTCTTTTCCACCTTCTGGCTGTGGTCATGGCATTCTATGGTCAGTGTGCCATCGATTACCGTAATATATTCCCTCGTCCGCTCGCCGTGGCTTCCGCTGGTGTATACACCGCCCGGCTCTACGTCAATCCGGTAGATTTCTACGGACTGGGAGTCCTCAAATGGGAAGCAGGTAAAGACCTTATACTGTCCCTCCAGTTCCTTGGTTGGAATCATTTCTTCCGGCTTCACCAGACAGAAATCCACACGTGGAGCTTCAATCAAAGTCTGAAATTCAATCCGCAGTCCGCTTGTAATCTTTCCAAGCACACCCAATGATGGATTTGCCGTTCCCTTTTCAATCTGTGCCAGCATACTCTTACTTACACCGGTCTGCTCTGCCACCTGATCAAGACTCATTCCCTTGGACTGACGCAGTCTCTTTAAATTTTCCGATACATTGTGTGACAGGTAATCCATACATTTTCCTCTCTTTCCATTTGAAACTTCCACTTCAAATTTTTTACATCAAACTTTTCGCATCAAATTTTTATGATATTAACCGATGTTTTTGATAAAGATATCTGTTTTATAGTGCCTTGCGGTATAACATTTCTATATCACACTGACGGGATGACCGTGGGTTCACCGCAATATTGCCGCTCTTCATGGCATCTGCTGCCATTACTTCTATTTTCTCTTCGATGGTCTCCCGGCTGATGCTTCCTGTTTTGCCTGCCCGATTGATGGCTTCCGTAAGATTTGCCGGAATTCCGATGGCTTTGCATAAGGAACGGATGGCATCCACTAACATCATCGGTTCAAATTCATCTTCATAGGCCGGAATTTCACTGATGTAGTTATAAATTTTATAATACCTTCCATGGTCAGCTAAGGCATTATACTCCGCTACTACCGGAAGCAATACTGCATTGGCAACTCCGTGTGGCACATCAAAAAATGCACTGACCGGATGGCTCATGGCATGTACATTTCCAAGTCTTGCAAAAGAAAATGCAATTCCAGCAAACAGTGAGCCTACCATCATTGCCTCTGCCGCCTCCACATCGGTGCGGTTTGCCACAAATCTCCGGATATTTTCTCCGATGAGCTCCATTGCTTTTTCTGCCATGGCGTCAGAAAACGGAGAAGCCGCAGTTGAAATATACGCCTCTTCTGCATGGATAAATGCATCAATTCCGCAGGCTGCCGCCACACTGGCTGGTGCCGTTGTAATCAGGTCTGCGTCCAGAATAGCATATGCCGGCAGCAGTTCATAAGAAAATACCGTCAGTTTATAGTCTCTGCTGTGGTCGGTAATTACAGAAAAAGCTGTTACCTCAGAACCGGTTCCTGCTGTAGTCGGTAGTGCCACCAATGGAATAATTTTGCCCGGCACTTTATGTGCCCCTTCATATTCGGTAATGCTTCCACCGTATTTTGCTACTACACCGACTGCCTTTGCTACATCCATCGGAGAACCGCCGCCAAAAGCTACGATAAAGTCTGCCCCGGAAGCCTGAAATGCTTCTGTCGCTGCTTCCACGGTTGTAACGGAAGGATTTCCTTCGATATCCGTAAAGTCATCCACCAAAATTCCTTCGGCTCTTAAAGATTCTGCAGCTTTCTCCACCAGTCCCATCTTCTTAAGATGCGGTCCTGATATGATAAATGCATGCTTTCCACCCATTTTTTTTGCAATTTCCGGAAGTTTTGCCATAGAGCCTCTTCCTACGATAATATTCTGTGGTACTGAAAAATTAAATTCGTTCATAGCTTTTCCTCTCATTTTCTGTCGGTATTTTCAGAACTTACTACTCGACTTTTCTATATTCTGCTTTCTTTACTCTATACATTCCATTATCCTGCCAGCCGCGCCAATACACGGTCGATTGCCACATCGATTACCTGATCCAGCTCCACATCATCTGCCTCCGGCATCAATGTTGCTGCATCTTCATCTGAAATAAGCTGTACCAGACTGCCAAAGGACTCTTTGTATTTCTTTTTACAGATTACAAAGAATACAACTCCAAGCAAGCTCCAGGCTCCAACCATCAACCACTCCGGAAGAATCAGGCTGCCGCCGGTTCCCGGAATGCAGTACATGCATACCATAAATCCTGACATTAAAACTGCCATTACACCCACAAATTTATAACCAGGCACTTTATATGGACGAGGCATATCCGGTTCTTTCTTTCTTAAAATCAAAAATGAAATGGATACCATACAATAGGCAAGACAGCATCCAAAGTTACCTGCATCACAAATCCATACCATCATGACACGTCCCGCAAACGGTGCTAACATCGTAAGAATTCCCATCAGGATTAATGCATTTAACGGGGTCTTATGCTTTGGATGAAGTTTTGCAAAAGTTCTTGGAATCATATAGGATTCTGCCATGGAATATAAAGCACGGGAACCACCAATCATAAAGGAGTTCCAGGAAGTAATGATTCCGCACATTCCACCAACAATAATTACTTTTGCCATGACCGATGTTTTGAACGCTACTGCCATGGCATCTGCGGTTACAAGACCGGTTCCTGTCTGTGATGCTGCAATGGCATCCGGCTTTAATACCAGACCTACTGCAATGATAACCAGTGAGTAAAACAGCACTGCCAGTACAACAGATAATATCAGCATTTTTCCAATTTTCTTCGGTGGAACATTGATTTCCTCTGCCGCCTGCGGGATAACATCAAATCCGATAAAATAAAATGGAGATAACACCGCAACACTGAGTACTGCCTTGATTCCACCTCCGGTTGATGTGCCGGCAAACATCTGTCCGTTAAGATTATCTACACTTCCGTTGATGACGGATGCAACAATCAACAAAATCCCTGCTCCACCAATGATAATAGTAAGAATGGTCTGTAAAATAGCTGCTGTTTTGGCTCCAAAAATGTTTATTATCATAATTAAAAATGCAACGATAATTGCTACAATCAGCCAGGAAGCATAGATATCAAATCCAGCTACCGTATAAAGATATCCCTTTAAAAATCCCGGCCAGAGATAGGTCAGAATCGTTGGAAATGCACATGCTTCAAAGCAGGTAACTCCGACATATCCCAGGACGATTGCCCATGTACAGATAAAGGAACCATTTGAGCCCATTGCCCGGTAACTGAACACATGCTCACCACCACACTGTGGCATGGCTGCCGTAAGTTCTGCATAAGTCAATCCCACAAAGAATATCATGATTCCACCAAGAACAAATCCGAGAGCTGCTCCAAGAACTCCGCCTTTCTGAATCCAGCCACCGGAGGATACGACCCAGCCCCATCCAATCATGGCACCAAATGCAATGACAAGAATATCCCAGGCATTAAATACTTTATTGAATTCTGTTTTCTTCTGTTCCATATTTACTACCTCCTATTCCTGAAATACTTTTCCGGCTACTTCTTCAATCAACTGTGCAGTTCCATCCACACCCAGCAAATCGCTGTTAATCAGCATATCCCTGTTATGTCTGTCTCCACGATTGCTTCCGGTCAGTGCCATATGTCTTTTGTGATAACGTTTATCTTTTTCCACAATCAGCAATTTTGCATCATCTGCCGAAAGATTGTGGCTTTCCATTACATTCTTTATCCGGATTTCATCCGGTGCATAAATGAAAATGCGTAATATTGGTTTCTGTTCTTTTAAAATATAATCAGCAGAACGTCCTATAATCACACAGGACTCTCTTGCTGCGAGTTTTCGAATAATTGTTTTCTGGACGTGAATTGCACGTTCTGTCAAATCAGCATATTTGGAGAAAGAACCCCTGACATCACCTTCTGCTCCTTTACCGGCAATGGTCACTCCTTCTTCTACCTTTTCCATTATATCCTTGGGAATTCCTACTTCTTTGATAATCTCATCTACCGTTTCACGGTCATAAAACTTGATGCCTAAATCCTGTGCAACCTTTTTCCCAATCTGATTTCCTTTTGCGCCATATTCGCATCCTATTGTAATAACAAGATGTTCCATTTTGCTTCCCTTCCTTAATGTATATACATGCGTTTTTTCTCATCCATACGAACCTGCCACTGGCAGCTTCGTATGGATGCCTGACAACTATCTGCATAAAAAAGACGAGGGCGCACTTATTTTCTGTGACATCCTCGTCTTTTCTATTTCTTATTTTTATCTTTCTGTTATTCTTCCGGTGCCCGGTTTGAAGGACACGGATTCCTAAAATTCTTATTTTTCCAGTGATTTTACCGTTTCTTCAATGATTGCATATGCCTTGTCGCAGTCTTCTGCGGATACGATAAGTGGTGGCACCATACGAATGACATGTGCACCGATAGCTGTAATCAGAAGCTTTCTGTCTAAGCAGCCATGTTTTACATCTACACCGGAAATGGTATCATCAAATTCTACACCAACTAATAAGCCCTGATGTCTTACTTCTTTGACATGTGGTAATTTTTCTAATTTTGCTGAGAAATAGTCTCCCATTTTCTTTGCATTTCCGGCTAAGTCATTGTCTAAGAGCTCTCCTACCTCAGCTAAAGCTGCTGCACAGCTGATTGGATGTCCACCAAAGGTTGTTCCATGGGAACCAGGAGTAAATGCTTTGGCAACCTCTTCTGTTGCACAGATTGCACCGATTGGCATTCCGCCGCCAAGACCTTTTGCCATAGATACGATATCCGGTTTTACGCCATAATTCATATAGGACATTACCGCACCGGTTCTGCACCATCCGGTCTGTACCTCATCTAATAATAAGAGCATTCCTTTCTCATCACAGAACTCTCTTAAGCCTTTCATGAATTCCATGGTTGCCGGATGTACTCCGCCTTCACCCTGTACCGGTTCAATCATAATTGCGATTGTATTTTCGGTACATGCATTTTTAAATGCCTCCAGATCATTGTATGGTGCATAGGAGAATCCGTAAGTCATTGGTCCGAATCCTACCTGGCAGCCATTTCCCGGCTGACCGGTTGCTGACATTGCTCCAAATGTTCTTCCGTGGAATCCCATTTTAGCAGTTACGATATGATATTTATTTGGACCGTATTTTTCAATTCCATATTTACGGGCCATTTTAATCATTGCTTCGTTTGCTTCTGTTCCGGAGTTCTGATAGAAAATTTTATCCATGCCAAGGGTCTTACAAACTTTTTCTGCTAACAGTGCCTGTGGAATGGTATATGGATAGTTGAAGGTATGCATGATATCATCTACCTGATCTTTGACTGCTGCTACTACCTTCGGGTTACGGTTTCCTGCATTGTTTACAGCGATTCCTGCATAGAAGTCAAGATACGGTGTTCCTTTCTCATCATAGAGGTACATGCCCTCTGCTGTCTCAGCCAGAAAATCAAAACGCTCATATGTTTCAATCATATATTTATTTACTTTATCTTTAATGTCCTGTACGCTTAATCCTGTGTCTTTTAATTTCATAATTGAATCCTCCTTGACATATTCTTTACTCTTTTTTGTTTTCTCTTTAAACCGGTTTGTTTTGTTCAATGGACGGAACAATGAATGTGCCTCGGCACATTCTCGCGCCTGCGTCGGTCGCTTGCGACATCTACCTTATACGCCGCAGTGCGCATCCTCGCGGAGCGTTTTTTACTTTACAGGAAAGCAATTTCCTGTAAAGTAAAAAAGGCACTTACCGATTGGTAAGCGCCTTCGCTTTTGCTTGTCTATTATTTTGAACAGTTATACAATATCACGTCTGTTTTGCTCTGTCAATATTTTTTTACAAAAAGTTGTATTTTCCTGTTTTTTCTGCTTTTTTCAGTCTATTCGCGAGAATTAATAGAATATATTGTATGTTTTTGTGTATTATAATGCACATTTGTATTATCCATTCGTACACTATAGTATCGTTTTGACTTTATACACTCTCCGCTCCGATATAAGCTTCGATTCTATCCCGCTGTAAATGCTCTCCGATTACAATAATAACTTCCTGGCCTTCCTGAATCGGTTCCATCCGCACTCCGTTATGGGTAGCATTAAGTTGTATCCAGGAATTATCTTCTGCTTTTATAAATCCCTTAATCCGAAATACTGCTCCGCAAGAACTGTCTTCTAAGATTTCTTTTGCAACCTTCTGCATTTTTTCTGCCGTCATAGGTACATTCATAAAATACTGTGACTCGAAGCCGGAGTGTTCCTCCAGATCCATTTTTTCATAATTTTCCATTACATAGCCACTGCTCATAATCCGATGCAAATCTTCCGAAGTAAGCTGTGGTGTACTCTTACGCAGAATCTCTTTTCCCAGTCTTCTCTTACAGTGAATCTTATCCAAGGCTTCGTTGATGTGTGCAACCGTTGCATCCATTTCTTCTTCTGTAGCTTCATCGGCATGGCTTAATAGAATGCAGCCTGCATCTGCCACCTCTGATGCCAGAATAAAATCTGCCTCATCAGACAACTCTTTTTCCAGCTTGGCATCTACAATTGTAATTACATTTCCAATCTCGTACCATTGATCCAGTGGTTCTTCCCGCAATGCATCAAAGAATTCGTCCACATCAAAAATGCCGGATGGCTCCACCAGCACCCTGTCATATCCGCACATGCCCATGGCGATTAGCTTTGTCTTAAAACGTCTTCTGTGGCAGTCCTTATCACAGCCTCCGGCTACCATTTCCAGCTCACAGTTATCTCCCATCAAATCCTGCAGCAGCATCATGTCCACATTTACTGCGCCATAGTCATTCTCCAAGATTCCAATATTCATGCCCTGTTCCATCAGATACTGGGCGTATTTTCTTATAAATGTTGTTTTACCGGAACCTAAAAAGCCGGTAATTAAGTCGATTTTTACCATGCTTGTCTTCCTCCTTCTCAGATATCCCGCTCCAGCCGCCGTAAGAGCTCCTGGTATGCCTCCATTACTTTATCATGATGACTTCGGATATAAACCGTATCCGGAATGTCATGATTCTTGATGGCATACTCTAATCCCTTAAACTGCCCAGACAGCTCCATGGCTCCGATATTCGCAGACACATTTTTCAGTCCATGTACATGAATCTGATACTGTGCCCAGTCCCCTGCCTCATAATCCTGCTGCAGAGTATCCACCATCTCATCTTTCAGATAGACTTTTAATATCTTAAGATAAAAATCTTTGTCTTCCATGCATACGGACATTCCCTGCTCGGTGTCAAGGTATGGAAAACGCTCCTGCAATGATTTCTTATTTTCTTCTGCTCCACCGTCAGGATTTTTCTTTTCCACTGCCTCTGTCTGCTTGTCCGCCAGAAAACGTTCCAGTATCTTCCACATCTTCTCTTCAAAAATCGGTTTGGAAATATAATCGGCAAATCCATGCTGCAGATACATTTCCTTTGCTCCTTTTACCGCATTAGCTGTCATGGCAATTACCGGTGTAGTTTTATTCTGATGATTCATTCGCTTCATTTCTTCAAAGGTGGCAATGCCATCCATATCCGGCATCATCTGATCCATGAAAATAAGATCATAATGCTGTTCTTTCATCAGAGTCAGTCCTTCTTCCCCACTGCCTGCCACATCCACAATTGCACCAGTCTGCAGCAGCATCTCTTTTGCCACAATGCGGTTCATTTCCATATCGTCTACCACAAGGATATGCGTGCCGGCAAACTGAGGTACCGGCATCATAGCACCGACAGAAAGCTCATAGTTTTCGAAAATCTGCTTCATATCACCAATGCCATCTTCGCAGATGACCTTCTGCGGTATGATTGCCGTAAATGTTGAGCCTTCACCATACTGGCTTTCTACCAGCACTTCTCCGTGCATCATATCTACCAGACGTTTCGTCAGGCTCAGTCCCAGTCCGGTTCCCTCGATATTGCGGTTCTTATGCTCTTCTAATCTTGTGAAATTCTGGAAAAGGTTCTCCATATCCTTCTTCCGGATTCCAATTCCGCTGTCCTTTACATCGATACGCAGGTTGATATTTTCCTCGTCTATCCTGCTATAAGAAATTTTTAAAATTACATAACCACGCTTGGTATATTTTACCGCATTGGACAGGAAATTATTTACTATCTGGCGGATACGGACATCATCCCCATATAAAATGGATGGAAGATTCTCATCAATTTCCATATACAGATTCAGATTCTTTTTCTTGCAGTTAGAGGCAACTATCGTATAGCAGTCATTAATGAGGGAAGCCAGCTCATAACCCTCGCAAAGCAGCTCCATCTTTCCTGATTCAATTTTGGAAATGTCCAAAATGTCATTTACAATAGCAAGCAAGTTTCTGCTGGCCCGCTGCATATTTCCTGCATACTCTGCAATCTTCTCTCTTGGCAGTGTATCAATCTGCCGGAGCAGGAGGCTGTTCATTCCCATAATACCGTTGATTGGCGTACGGATTTCATGGGACATATTCGTAAGGAAATCGGTCTTCGCCCGGTCTGACACCCGGAGCCGCTCTAAAAGTTCTTCTTCGTAAGTAATATCCACCAGTGTTACGATAGTGTTCTGCATCTCGCCATATTCATCGCAGACCATCGAAGACGTTACCGATAAAATCTGATTGCCCTGCAGGCATTTCACCTTGCAGTGCTCTAATTTTCCCTGATAAAGCTGTTCTGCAAATTCTTCCTTATCGCACTCGCAGGTTACCAGTTCTTCAAAAGGCTGTTCCACATCTGCACCAAACAACACTTCTGCATTTGTATTATGTAAAATATGTGTTCTCTGATAATCATATACCATCACACCATAGTCAATCTGATTAAACAGATAATCTGAAACTGTTAATTTTGATATTCCAAAAGTATCATACCGGATACTAAAAAATACAGTCATTAAAAATGAAACTGTTACACCATAAACCGAACTGGGATAAGATTTAATTCCATAAAATGGCAACACCGTATCCGGAATTGCAGAAAGAAGCATAATTGTATTTCCCAGAATGATATATGCCACATATTTTCTCTGACTCTTACGCATAATTTTCTTCGACCAATATAGTACAATATAGATGCAGCACAAAAAGCAAAGCATAATATACAGCCAGTGGTAAAACACGCTGCCATGAAATTCTGTGGTAAAGCAGGTTCTTCCATTGACCCTGTAAAAATGGCGGATCCGCATACTTCCAAAAGAAACACCATCCACCAGAGATGTCAGTATTCCTAATCCAACCATCAGACCATATCCCTTTATTTTTACACCAGTCAGACACGCCACATAAATTACAATCGCAATGACATATAAATTAAAGCCCACAATTGTCATGCAAAAGAAATTCTGTGCCAATCTGTCATCTGTACAATTTCCATACAATGCTGAACCCAGTGCCCAGATTCCTCCTCCTATTCCCAGAAGCAGGATGCAAATCCGCCCCTTGTTTTTCGTATTATTAATAAAAAAGTAAAAGATGCCAACGCCAATACATATAGTTGCACATGCCACCAAAAGCACTGTTGTAATCATTCCTGCTTCCATCAATTTTTCTCCCGAGTTGTTTTACTTCATTATATATAAAATCCAGTTTGTTCGCAATAAAACAATCCCTGTGGAAGCTGCCACCAGCATTTTCTTATTGCCGCAAAAAAGCAGGAGCTCCGTTCCAGTTCCGGTGTTCCTGCTTTTTTCTGTCTTTTTCTAATTTTCCAACTCTGTTCCTACTTTGAACTTTTATTTTGAACTTTTATTTCAAACTTTTTACTTCAAACTCTTATCCCAAACTCTTATTTTAATTCTCCTGCCGGATGTATCATATCCGGTGTAATCAGCCCTTTGATAATCAGGTACTGCTCAATGGTTTTTACACAGTTCTGCACGCCAACCCGCTCACTGTTTAATGTCATGTCATAATTGACCGGGTTTGTCCAGTAATTTCCATGGGTGTAATATTCATAATAATCTGCCCGGAATTTATCCGTCCGCTCTATGGTTGCATTAGCGACCTCTTCGCTCACGCCCATATTTTCCATGGTACGGTTCACACAGAATGCTCTCGGTGCTTCAATATAAATACTCACCACATTTGGCTTGCCCTTCAGTACATAATCGGCACATTTTCCGACGATGACGCAGGACTCTTTTTCTGCCAGATCTTTGATAATTTCACTCTGATATTCAAACAGCTTGTCATCCGATACGAATTTTTCATTTCTGGAAATGTAACGTCTTGACCGTGGCAGTCCTCTTAAAAAGCTGGAAAATCCACTGGTCTCCCTCATTTTTTCATTTACTTCCTGAAAAATATTCTCATCCAGTCCACTGAGCTGGCTTGCCAGTGTTAAGATTCGGTTTTCATAACAGTGAATACCTAACTCCTTTGCCAGCTGGGAAGCAATCGCCTTTCCGCCTGTTCCGAATCCTCTTGCAAAGGTTATTACAAAATTCTCCATATTTTCTGTCCTCCTTTAACCTGCTAAATAACGACTTAAGAATTCCCGTGTTCTCGGATTCTTCGGATTGGTAAACAGTTCGGATGGAGCTGCATCCTCTGCCACATAACCGGAATCCATGAAAATGGTTCTGGTGGACACATCCCTTGCAAATGCCATCTCATGAGTAACAATAATCATTGTAAGTCCCGTCTTGGCAAGCTCTTTCATAACATTTAATACTTCTCCTACCATTTCCGGGTCCAGTGCAGAAGTCGGCTCATCGAAAAGAAGTACTTCCGGATTCATGCAAAGAGACCTTGCAATGGCAACCCTCTGTTTCTGTCCTCCGGAAAGCTGTGATGGTTTTGCATTGATATAAGGAGCCATTCCTACATCCTTTAAATGTGTGATTGCCCGGTTAAATGCCTCTTCTTTGGAAATATGAAGCACCTTTCTGGTGCAGAGCATGCAGTTCTGCAATACAGTCATATTGTTAAATAGGTTAAAGGACTGAAATACCATTCCCACCCTGGAGCGGTATTCATTGATGTCCTTCTGTACATTCCGGACTTCCTTATCATGGTAAAGGATTTTACCAGAGGTCTGCCGCTCCAGTTTATTGATACACCGCAGCAGCGTTGACTTTCCGGAACCGGAAGAACCCACTATACAGATAATTTCTCCTGCTTCTATATCAATATCTATTTTTCTTAAAACCTCATGATTCCCAAATGATTTGCTCAAATCCTTGATTGAAATTACTGTCTCTCCCATATCCGTTCCTCCTACTGATTATCCATATACTCAATTGCCAGTGCGTAATCTGTCTTGCCCTGCATTTTCTTTTCAATAAATTTGAAAATCTTATCAAAGACAAAGCACAATACAAAGTAAATCACTGCAATTACCAGGTATGACTCGAAGTATTTGTAATAATTTCCTCCGACTGTTTTTGCAGCCATGAAAAGTTCCTGTACTGCAATTACATTTAATACGGATGTCATTTTCAGGTTTGTCAGGAATGTATTTGCCATCTCCGGGATAATATTTTTAAATGCCTGTGGCAATACCACATACAACATTGTCTTAAATGGCGACATCCCCATTGCCCATGCGCCTTCACGCTGGCCCATATCAATGGAGCTGATTCCGGCACGTACTGTCTCACCCATGTAAGCTCCGGTATTTAATACCGTTACCACAATACCTGCAAATACCGGTGTCATTTCTACTCCCAGCATTTTTATTCCATAGTATACAATCATTGCCTGAACAATCATTGGAGTGTCACGGAAGATTTCCACATATACGGTAAAAATGATTTTCAAAAGCCGCATCAGAAGCTTCTTGAAAACATTATCACCCTCGCTGATTTTTGCATCATTTACAAGTCCGACAATATAGCCTAACACAAAACCAACCAGCGTTCCGATTACAGCAATTTCCAGCGTAAGCCAGGTTCCTTTGATAAACATACTTGCATATTTCTGGGCTAAAAATATCATCCACTCTAACGAATTACTCGGATTTTCTACTAACATGTTTCTCTACCTCACTTTATCTGTTACTCAGCTCACGCTGGAAATATTTCTAGTTTGCTGCCGGCTGCTGTGTCAGAACAGTATCCATCAGCTCATCCATTTTGGCTTTATCATTCCAACCAATGGCATCCATCGCATCCTGGATTTTATCTCTTAATGCGGTATCATCTTTTCTGGTAGCGATACATACATTTACCATTTCATCATCACCGGTGAAAGAATCATCTGCATCTAACTGAATAATCACAAGGTCATCATTGGTAAGTGCTGCTGACTGTGCGGTTGGCAAATCTACGACACATACATCTGCAACACCATTGGATATTGCCATGAAACATTCGGATGTTGTCTCATAATTTCCTGACTGCTCTGCACCTTCAATCTGATCCAAAAGAGGTACCCAGCCGGTTCCTAACTGTGTTGTTACTTTACATCCGGTTCCTGCCAGATCAGAAAGTCCTTTTACATTTTCATAAGCACTTCCCTTTTTTACTACGATACAGTTATCTCTGTAATAATATGGTTCTGTAAATGAATAAGAAGCTTCTCTTTCTGCTGTTTTTCCCATTCCTGCAATGATTACATCATAATCTCCTGCATCTAATGAGATTCCAATGGAAGACCATTCTACTTTATGAACCTCTAAATCCATTCCCATCTCATCAGCAAGTTTCTGGGCTACTGCCACATCATATCCATATGCATAATAGTCAGATCCATAAATCGGAACCGCCTTGCTTCCATCCGGTGTTGTATCACTGTCCTGTGTCCAGTTAAATGGAGCATATGCACATTCCATTCCAACTCTTAATACATTCTTATCAGATGTTTCTGCTGTCTCTGAGGTTTTCACATCTGTATCGGATGTTTTTGTATCTGATGAACCACATCCTGCCAATGTAGATATTGCCATAACTCCTGTCAGTACCAATGCTAATAATTTTCTTTTATTCATAATATGTTCCTCCTTAAATGCAAATGTGAAGCCGACTTTTTGTTTCTCTAGAGTATCAAAAAAGACGCTTGAGATTTCTTTCTCTCAAAGCGTCTTTGCTGATAGACAGTATAGTATACTTTCTTTTTCTTCTTTTCAACTTTCAAAATGCACAATTTGGTTGTGCGTTTTGCACAGTCTTTTAATTAAACATCAGTCTTTTTACCAGAATACAGTTTACAATATCGAGATATTCCATGGAATCTTCCAGGTCAACCTCCAGTATTTCTTCTATCTTCTTCAGGCGGTACTGCAGGGAATTCCGATGAATATACAAAGCCTCTGCTGTCTTTCCCACATTAAATCCACTCATATAATATGCCAGCAGTGTCTCCACCAGAAACGCCCCATTGGACTGGTCGTACATCTCAAGCTTCTTTAATTTGTCATTGCAGTAGTCCAGTATCTCCTGCTGATTTCCATTGTTAAACATATATTTATAAATGCCCATGGAACTGGCACTAAGCACTTTTTTATTAGTAGGATTCGGCAGATAATCTTTCTTTGGGATCAGATTTTTTGCTTCCTGATAGCTCTTGCCAAATTCAGACGGATCCGTATAAGCTGCGCCTAAAATACAGGTACTGTGTATCAGCCCATCGAACTGCGGGCGGCTGTCCAGTTTCTTTAGCAATTGTTCAATCTGCCGTTCTGTCTCCTTATCCTCCGTTGCCTCAAACAGCAGCACAAATTTATTTAAGAAACGCATATACATCGGACGATTTTCCATATGCATTACTTCCCGGTTCAGACAGTCCGTATAATAGAGATAAGTATGCTCATCCTGCTCCAGGTTAATTCCATATTTCCGGTCAATTACAATGATTCCAACACGATATGCCCGGTCGAAAGCCAGTCCAAACTGGCTGGATATTTTTTCAATATATTTATCATTTACTTCATATCCAAACAGCAGATTATATAAATAGTCCCCGGTACGCTTATTTGTAATATTGGTTTCCAGTATCAGCTGCCCGATACTCTGTGCAATATCCACGAAGGTTGCGCCTTCCCAGCGGACATAGAACAGTGGCAATTTCAATTCAACCGCCTTGTCTATCATTTTCTGTGGAATTTTCTCCCGGTCATCCACAATTGATATTGCAAGTCCGGAAATTCCCAGTGCATTCAGTTCTACCATCGTTTCAAAGGTCTTCTCGATATCAAACCGCAGATAATCCACTACAATCAGTGCGAAGTTGCCAGGATTCATATGATCTTCATATGGCTTCGTCTGCACAAAATATGTCCAGGACACCACTCTGTCCAGTCCCACTTCCCCTGTCAGCAGTTCTACTCCATCCAGATCCAAATTATTGACGTCTCTACAAGTAACCATAATGTCTCCCTCTGTTGGTTGTGTATGAGTTGCAAAAAACCCGGAGAAGTGCGAACACTCTCCGGGTTAATTTTACTTATTTTAGCAATTCATTGCAAGAGCAAAGATTACTCGATAACTGTAGCAACACGTCCAGATCCTACTGTACGTCCACCTTCACGGATAGCGAAAGTAAGACCCTGCTCCATAGCTACTGGATGAATCAGTTCGATAGTCATTTCTACGTTATCACCAGGCATACACATCTCTGTACCTGCTGGTAATTCACAAACACCAGTTACGTCAGTTGTTCTGAAGTAGAACTGTGGTCTGTAGTTATTGAAGAAAGGTGTATGACGTCCACCCTCATCTTTTGTTAAAACGTAAACCTGAGCTGTGAATTTTCTGTGGCAAGTAACAGTACCTGGTTTAGCAAGAACCTGTCCACGAACGATCTGGTCACGGTTAACACCACGAAGAAGTGCACCGATGTTATCACCAGCCTGAGCCTCGTCTAACTGTTTACGGAACATCTCGATACCAGTTACAACTGTCTTCTGAACATCTTCCTTAACACCAAGGATTTCAAGTTCGTCATTCAGATGTAATGTTCCTCTTTCTACTCTACCTGTTGCAACAGTACCACGACCTGTGATTGTGAATACGTCCTCAACTGGCATTAAGAAAGGTTTATCTGTATCACGCTGTGGATCTGGGATATAGCTATCTACAGTATCCATTAATTCCATGATCTTGTCGCCCCATGGTCCGTTAGGATCTTCAAGAGCTTTAAGAGCAGAACCCTGGATGATTGGGCAGCCTTCAAAACCATATTCCTCTAACTGCTCTGTAACTTCCATTTCTACTAACTCGATTAACTCTGGGTCGTCTACCATATCACATTTGTTTAAGAAAACAACGATGTAAGGTACACCTACCTGACGAGACAGAAGGATGTGCTCCTTTGTCTGAGCCATAACACCATCAGTTGCAGCAACAACAAGGATAGCGCCGTCCATCTGAGCTGCTCCGGTAATCATGTTCTTTACGTAGTCAGCATGTCCAGGACAGTCAACGTGTGCGTAATGTCTCTTCTCTGTTTCATACTCAACGTGAGCTGTAGAGATAGTGATACCTCTTTCTCTCTCTTCTGGAGCTTTATCGATGTTAGCGAAATCTGTAGCTGTATTACCTGCAACTCTTGCTGCTAAAACTGCTGTAATAGCTGCTGTTAAAGTTGTTTTACCATGGTCTACGTGACCAATGGTTCCGATATTACAATGTGGTTTGGTTCTTTCAAACTTAGCTTTTGCCATTTTAAAACGTCCTCCTTAATTTTATGCCCTTTCTGGGCGCTTATTTTTACATTTTAATAAGTCACTCGGCTATTTCTGATTATATAAAAAACTTGCGAGTTTTTCAAGCATTTTTATTATTTTGCTTTAGATGCAACAATCTTGTCCTGTACAGACTTCGGAACCTGCTCATATTTCTCGAAGAACATTGAGTAGTTACCACGTCCCTGAGTTCTGGAACGTAAGTCTGTTGAGTATCCAAACATCTCAGCAAGTGGAACATATGCTTTAACCATTTTTCCACCACCGATGTCATCCATACCTTCGATACGTCCACGACGAGAGTTAATGTCACCAATAACATCTCCCATGTACTCTTCCGGCATAGTAACTTCAACTTTCATGATTGGCTCAAGAATTACAGGAGCTGCTTTTGCCATAGCCTCTTTGAAAGCCATGGATCCGGCAATGTGGAATGCCATCTCAGATGAATCGACCTCATGGTAAGATCCATCATATACGGTAGCATGAACACCTACTACTGGGAATCCTGCAAGGATACCAGCTTTGGTAGCTTCTTCGATACCTTCGCCTACTGCAGGGATGTATTCCTTAGGAATAGCACCACCAACAACTGCAGAATCAAACTTGAAGAGTTCATCTCCGTTGGCATCCATCGGCTCGAATTTAACTTTACAGTGTCCGTACTGTCCACGTCCACCAGACTGTTTTGCATATTTGTATTCCTGATCAACTGGCTTTGTAAATGTCTCTTTGTAAGCAACCTGTGGAGCACCTACGTTTGCTTCTACGTGGAATTCACGAAGCAGACGGTCAACAATGATTTCCAGATGGAGCTCACCCATACCAGCGATGATGGTCTGTCCTGTTTCTGTATTTGTATGAGCACGGAAAGTAGGATCTTCTTCTGCAAGTTTTGCAAGAGCTTCACCCATCTTACCCTGTCCAGCTTTTGTCTTAGGCTCGATAGCAAGCTCGATAACTGGCTCTGGGAATTCCATGGACTCTAAGATAACCGGATGCTGTTCATCACAGATGGTATCACCAGTAGTTGTAAACTTAAATCCAACGGCTGCTGCAATATCTCCAGAGTAAACTTTTTCAAGCTCTGCTCTCTTGTTTGCATGCATCTGAAGAATACGGCCTACACGTTCTTTTTTATCTTTTGTTGCATTCAGTACGTAAGATCCGGAGTTCATTACACCAGAGTAAACACGGAAGAATGCAAGTTTTCCTACGAATGGGTCAGTCATAATCTTGAATGCAAGAGCGGAGAATGGTTCATCATCAGATGAATGTCTCTCTACTTCATTTCCTTCAAGGTCAACACCCTTAATAGCTGGGATGTCTGTTGGAGCTGGCATATATTCTACGATAGCATCCAATAATTTCTGAACACCCTTGTTACGGTAAGCAGAACCACAACATACCGGAACTGCTGTACACTCGCAGGTACCTTTTCTGAGGGCAGCCTTCATATCTTCAACAGATGGCTCTTCTCCCTCTAAATACTGCATCATAAGGTCGTCATCTAACTCACAGATTTTCTCAACCAGTTCGGTATGATATAATTCTGCGTCGTCTTTCATATCGTCCGGAATGTCTGTTACGGAGATATCATCTCCCTTATCATCATTGTAGATGTAAGCTTTCATTTCGAACAAATCGATAATTCCCTTGAAATCATCTTCTTTACCGATTGGTAACTGAAGAACGATTGCATTTTTACCTAATCTTGTACGAATCTGATCTACAGCTCCGTAGAAGTTTGCACCTAAGATATCCATTTTGTTAATGAATGCCATTCTAGGTACGTTGTATGTGTCAGCCTGACGCCATACATTTTCTGACTGAGGCTCTACTCCACCTTTTGCACAGAACACGCCGACAGCGCCGTCCAGTACACGAAGTGAACGCTCAACCTCAACCGTAAAGTCTACGTGTCCAGGAGTATCAATGATATTGATACGATGCTCTAAAGCACCTTTCTTTGGCTTTGTAAACTCTTCCAAAGTCCAGTGACATGTCGTAGCGGCTGAAGTAATGGTAATACCTCTTTCCTGCTCCTGCTCCATCCAGTCCATGGTAGCAGTACCTTCATGAGTATCACCAATCTTATAGTTAACACCGGTATAATAAAGGATACGCTCTGTCAACGTTGTTTTACCAGCATCGATGTGCGCCATAATACCAATGTTTCTGGTTCTCTCTAACGGATATTCTCTTCCAGCCAAGGTTTTTTCCTCCTAATTTTCTTAACCGAAAAAATATGCTCTCGTTCTGATTAGAAACGATAGTGTGCGAAAGCTTTGTTTGCTTCTGCCATCTTGTGCATATCTTCTTTTTTCTTTACAGATGCACCAGTATTGTTTGCTGCATCCATGATCTCATTTGCCAGTCTTTCTTCCATTGTCTTCTCGCCTCTCTTGCGTGAAAACAGTGTAAGCCACCGAAGAGCCAGAGCCTGACGACGGTCCGGTCTAACTTCGATAGGTACCTGGTAAGTTGCTCCACCGATACGTCTAGCCTTTACCTCAAGTACTGGCATAACGTTGTTCATAGCTTCCTCGAATACTTCAAGAGCTGGTCTCTCAGTCTTCTCTGCAACTCTGTCAAATGCACCGTATACAATCTTCTGTGCAATACCTTTCTTACCATCTAACATAATGTTGTTGATAAGCTTGGTAACCACTTTGTTATTGTACATCGGATCTGCTAATACGTCTCTTTTCTGAGTATGTCCTTTACGTGGCACGTTACTTCCCTCCTTAATCATGTTTTGCATCACAGGTCATTGTGCCTGTCATGTAGTATTTGTTTCGATTAATTCAACGGTACTCACATGTGTCTCTCTAAAATGTGTTCGTGCGGAAATATATCGTATGTGACAATAATTCCAACACTTACCTTTAGCTCTGTTTGTGATACTATTGGTGTGCGCTAAGCTTATTTAGCGTCTTTTGGTCTCTTAGCGCCGTATTTGGAACGAGCCTGTTTTCTGTTAGCGACTCCTGCTGTATCAAGAGTTCCACGGATAATATGGTATCTTGTACCTGGTAAGTCCTTAACACGACCACCACGGATAAGAACAACACTATGTTCCTGTAAGTTGTGCCCCTCTCCTGGAATGTAGCTTGTTACTTCGATTCCGTTGGAAAGACGAACTCTGGCGATCTTTCTAAGAGCTGAGTTAGGTTTTTTAGGTGTAGCTGTCTTAACAGCGGTACAAACACCTCTCTTCTGAGGAGCAGAAGTATCAGTTGCTTTCTTCTTTAAAGAATTGTAGCCCTTCTGAAGTGCAGGTGCAGTAGACTTCTTAACAGATGTCTGACGTCCTTTTCTTACTAACTGGTTAAATGTTGGCATTATTTTCACCTCCTGTGCTATTATTTGATAAATGTGCATTTGTATGCACACTAATTCAGTATATAAGCCGATTCGCCACTTGTCAAGCAAATTTTTCGTGCAAGCTACGAGAAACGCAAAGAAAGTTTCAGCCAGCGACTGGATACTTGTATCCTAGTCGCTGGCTGGGGCTTTCTGATGATGTGGCGACAGCCACGACTGAGATGAAGCGCAGCGGAATCGAAGTTGCGGTTCTCGTTCTTATGCCTGAATCTTTCCGTTCATGTGGCGACAGCCACGACTGAGATGGAGCGCAGCGGAATCGAAGTTGCGGTTCTCCTTCACCCTCACCTCACCGGCTCCCCTACCTCTATCAGATTTCCATCCAAATCATAGAAGCGTACCACCTTTTGTCCCCAGCTATGCGTCATCAATCGATTGACATAATGAGTGGACGGATAAAGCCTTTCCAGTTTTTCCGCAAGTGCTTCCATCTAATTGCATATTCCGTTTCATTCTGTCGCAATTAATCAAATTGCGTCTGCCAGTCTTTGTTTTCATATGCATCAAAGCACATCTGTATCTGCTCTGCTGTGGTTTTCTCCACGGCAAGCTGTGCCGGCAGTTCGTTTCGTCCCAAATAGCACGTTTCTGTTGTCTCTATATTTTCATGGAAGCTTCCACCATTAGGCGTACACAGGACAAATATTTTCACCACACCATAAGGCAGATTGCATTTATTATGCTTCCGCCAGTCCTGAACTGCTATCAGTTTATCTGCCGTCACGGAAAGTCCTGCTTCTTCCCTTGTTTCTTTTATTACATTAGATGCTACCGACTGGTCCACATCGCACCAGCCGCCCGGCAATGACCAGGTGTCGTTTTTCTCATGTACCAGCAGGATTTTTCCATTTTCAAATACTGCTGCTCTTGTATCAACCTTCGGAGTCTGATATCCTGTTTCATTGCAGAAAAATGCTGTTACTTTTTCAACCGGGATCTCCATTTCGCAGGAAATCATTTCCGCAGCAATCTTTCGTAGCTCCTCATACCGCTCACGGTCATATTCATTTTCACCGTAGGCAAGTCCTGCCTGGGCAATACTTTGAATCCTGATTGCAGCTTCTGTCCATTTACTCATCATCGATTCTCCTCCATATTTTCATGCAGTTTTTTCTTTATACCTCGTTTCTTACTCCCGCTGCTCCACTACTCTGAGGCTGTCTTTTTCCACCTTACACATCAGAAATAATACCTTTACGCCTGCTGCCCGTGCCTCTTCCAGTGTTTCTTTAAACTCCGGGTGTGTCTCTTCATTTGCCCGGACTTCCGTTACGCCTTCCATCTGAATCACAAATGCCACAGCACATTCATAACCGGCTTTTTTTGCTCCAATCAATTCCCGTAAATGCTTTACCCCTCGCTCTGTTGGTGCATCGGGAAAATAACCGATTCCCTGCCGTTCTAAGGTACAGCCCTTTACTTCCATCAGATATTCCTGCATCCCTTTCTTCATATAGAAATCAATTCTGGAATTTCCATATTTATACTCCGGTTTCACTACATCATAATTCTGTGTTTCAAGCCATTCCTTTGCCACCTTATTGGGTGCCTGACTGTCAATATTTATTAAGCCAAAATTTTCTTTATAGACCGCAATCAGATCATAGGCTGTCTTTCGTGCCGGATTGTCTGCCACTTCCAGATAAACTTCCGCATCCGGAAGCAGCAGTTCCCGGCACCGCCCGGTATTCTTTACATGTACTGTCTGAATCTCATCGTCAATCTTAACATGGGCAATAAAGCGATTCGGGCGGTCTACAAAGCTTCCTCTTACTACTTTTTTATATTTCAATGTTCTGCCTCATTTCGTTTTTATAAGATATTCCATTTTTAGAAAGTCAGACGCATCTGGTTCCACACCACGTTTCCATGGGTAGATTCTGATACGCCTTCATTTTCAAAACCAAATTTCGCATAGTAATGTATCAGCTTATCCTTGCAGGTCAGCACCAGCCCTTTTCTTCCCTGGGCTTTTGCATCTGCAATAGCTCTTTTTAATAGCTGCTCTGCCAGACCGCATCTTCGATATGCAGGAATGGTATTCACGCCGAAAATCATCTGCCAGTCACCCTGTTCCTCATGCAGTTCTGCTTTTACATACATTTCATCTGTAAGGTCTTTCTGATTACTCACCATGCCATCTACAAATGCCACCAGATGTCCCTCATCAAACATCAGCCAGAAATGGTCTTTATAATATTTTAGACGTTCTGCAAATTCTTCCCTTGTTGCTGCCTCTGCCGGCGGGAAACATTCTGTCTCCACTGCTGTAATTGCATCAATATCTTCCATCTGTGCGGTACGGATTGTCATTTTGAGTACTCCTTTTATAAGTTTTTATAACCTTTTATAACTTTTATAAGTCTTTATAACTTTTTATAACTTCTCATATTCACTGCAATTGTACCATAATTTTTTCTTAAATCAATGCAAACTTCTCCCGTTGTTATAATGCTTTCCAAATACATCGGATAAGAATATATTTTTTCACTATTCGCATAAGCTACAAGAAAAGCACAGCAGCATTGCCCTCCTCAGGCAAATCCTGTTGTGCTTTTCTATAATATTTCCGTAAATACTTTTATTCCTTTGCCGGCACCAGACGGATATTCACTCCACTTACCTTTAAATCCACACCATCACTGAATTCCACATTTTTCACTTCAGAAGTATAAAGACCATTTCCGTCATCCACACCAAATATCTCATTCATTCCACCGTCAAGCAGATTGGATGAACTGACATTTCCGGTTCCTTCCACCGCTGTCACCGTATAGGTTCCTGCCGGAAAATCTGTTCCTGCGGTATAGTTTCCACTGCCTAATTCTACCGCCTGGGATTCATCATATTCTCTTCCGGTCATGCCACCAGTCACTTCTGTATAACTGACCTGTACAACTACATCTCCGGAAATATGAAATACTACATTTTCTTTCATCTTAAGTCCGTTAAAGGATGATTCGTAAAGATCATTTCCATCATCCACGCCGAACATCTCATTGACTCCACCCTTCAGAAGATTGGAGCTGTTTATATTTCCATTTCCGCTGACTGCGGTAAGGTTACATTTTCCAACCGGCAAATCAATACCTGCGGTGTAATAACCTGCTCCAAGGGTATATTCTGTTTCTACAGCGGATAAATCTTCTTCCGGTTCTGCATCTTTTGCATCGGAGTCCTTTGTCTTTGCGTCTTTGTTATCCGTCTGCTCTGTACCGGCAACAGAATTCTTTTTCGAATCCTTTTTGTCACTTCCGCTGCCGCCTGCTGCAATTGCAAATACAACTACTACAATAATTACCCAGAACTACCATTTCTTATAAATCGGTTTCTTTACTTTTTCCATTTTCTTGCCTCCCGGTTTTTCATCATTCTTAAGTATGAAATCATCATATACGAGTCGGAAGGCTTTGTGGTATGCCGGCAGCATACATTTTCAGCCGTGTTCAAAATCGGAGGCATCTTTCATAGCCCGATAACTTTCGATATTTTCTATTTCAGAGGCAGACCAAGTAAGGTTATTTTTACATAGTTTTCCAGCTTCATGCCAAAATAAAAGATAGTAAGTGCCAGTATAATCCGGATTATAATCCGTACCGGCTTCTGCAGGGAGCGGATTCCCGGCACTTTGGTGTCCCACAAAAGGAAATTAAATCCAACCCCGCAGGATATCCACGCATAGATGAATACCGCAATTGCTTCCAGGCAAAAAGTCAATGGAGTCTTGCCATACAGCATCAGAAACTGTATGCTTCCCACAATCAGAAACAGATATACAAAAACTGCCACTATCTCTTTCCAGACAACTCCGGTCCGGAATCCCGGAAGAATCGTTTTCTTTTTTACAGCACCCGGATTTTCTAATTTTAATGCCTCCCGAAGTTCCCCGGCATTCTGATAGCGGTTCTGCGGGTCAATCTCTATACATCTTTTTATCACATTACAAAATGGTTTCCGGGCAGTCAGATGCACATTTGGCAACGTCCCCTCCAGCATCACATTCATAAGAACGCCCAGTGCATAAATATCTGCGGTTGCATCTGTCTGAAGGAAGCCATACTGCTCCGGAGATGCAAATCCTACGGTTCCAAGAATTGTCGTGTCTGCATTCTGATTTCGCTTACGTCTCCTTGCAATATCAAAATCCAGTAATTTTACAACTCCATCCGTAGAAATGAGAACATTTTTCGGAGAAATATCACGGTGTACGATTCCCTGTGCATGAATCTGCTCCAATGCTTCCAGTAACTGTCGGATATAATATTTTACAAGCTCCGGTGGCATAACGCCCTGCCGGTGCAGCTTCTCATCCAGTGTCTCACCGCTGATATATTCTTCTGTTACCATGCCGATGTCCTGCTGCTCTTCACAGCTTATAATCCTGGCAAGATGTGGACTTTCTAATTGCTGCAGTTTCCGGTAAACCGGAATACTGTCTTTTTGTATTGCTTTTTGAACCAGAATCTTTCCTGTGGCAGCATCCTGTATCAACCGGGTCTGATAGGGCGGCTGGCCCCCCAGTACGGTAAGCGGTATCTGCCGCTGCCGCCGAAAATCCTGATATAATTTTTCACTCATTTGTTATCACTTTTTCCTTTTCTACTTGAATTTTCATTCCCACAATTCTATGATAATCAATATCACTATAGCAGAAATGAGAGGATTCGCCAAATGAAAAAATCAACCCAGGAACTTTTAGATATTTTGAAAAACACACCTGCTTTCTCCAACTATGCAGAGCAGGAGGAAGCTGAGCTGATCGAGGTCTCACTTTCGGATTATCTGAACCGGTTGATTCAGGCAAAAAATCAAGACCTGCCTTCTCTCATCCGAAAAAGCGGTCTTGACCGTACTTACTGTTATCAGATTTTTGATGGGCGCAAACGTCCTTCCCGTGACAAAGTGCTCGCCCTCTGCTTTGCCATGGACCTATCCTTTACGGAAGTGCAGCAGCTTTTAAAAGCTACCGGCTATCCAATTCTCTATGCCCGTATGGAGCGGGACAGTGCAATTATTTTCTGCCTGCAAAGAAACTGTGCTCTTTCCGATGCCAATGAGCTGCTCTATGAACTAGGGTACGAAGGGCTGGCATAGAAATTATTTTATATAACAGTTCCCAATCAGCCGGAATACCTGCTCTGCCGTATAGCTCATATTCTCATATGCCACTGTCTTCTGCATGGCTTCTTCCAATGTCATCACACCTGGTAAAATTGGAAATGCTCCATCTACAAGCTGCATTTCATCCTGCACTTTCCGGACGCCCTGTGGTTCAATGCTGCCGGCAAATACCAGTACCATGCAGTCCTTTTCTTTTGCCCGCTTTGCAATTCCAACCGGCGCTTTTCCCATAGCAGTCTGTCCGTCAAATCTTCCTTCTCCGGTCACTACGATATCAGCTTCACTTAATTCTTTCTCCGGCAATACCGCATCTAATACTATCTCTACGCCCGGACGTAAATCCCCGCCCAGATAAGATGCAAATGCGAAGCCCAGTCCGCCTGCTGCTCCGGCTCCCGACATGTTCCGGTTGTCTACGCCTAAAGCCTTTTCTGTTACATCAGCAAAATGAGCTAATGCCGCATCCAGTTTTACTACCATGGTCTCGTCTGCGCCCTTCTGTGGTGCAAATACAGCACTGGCTCCTGTTGTGCCACATAATGGATTGGTCACATCACAGGCTATTTCAAAAGTACATTCTTTCAGTCTCTTATCCAACGCCTCCGTATCTATCGTTTCCAGGTCTTTCAGTTCTTTTGCTCCAAATCCTATTTCAATTCCATCTTTTTTATAAAAATGACACCCTAAAGCCTGCAGCATTCCGACACCGCCATCATTGGTGGCACTGCCGCCAATTCCAATGATAAACTTACGGCAGCCTCTATCCATGGCATGGCTTATCAGTTCCCCCACACCATAAGTAGTGGTTTCCATTGGATTTCGTTTATCCACCGGCACCAGTGGCAGTCCGGCGGCTTCTGCCATTTCAATGACTGCTGTTTTATCAGGCAGGATACCATACGCTGCCTCGACCTTCTGTCCAAGGGGACCTGTTACCGCTACCTTTTCCAGACTGCCCTGCAATCCAGTGGTCAGGGCCGTTACTGTTCCTTCTCCACCATCTGCAACCGGCTTTATCATAACTTCTGCTGTTGGTATTGCTTTTTTAATACCATCTTCCACTGCTTTTCCTGCCTCTAAGGAACTTAAGCTGCCTTTTAATGAATCTATTGCTACGATTACTTTCATTGGATTTTCCTCGTTTGTTTATTCTACCACCTGTATAAAAGCTTAAAAGAATCTCTAACTCGAAAGGGAAACTCCGGCCTATCAAGCCAGAGCTTCCCTTCCTGTATCTGCATCAGTTCTTCGAACCTTACATTATTCTTCTGTAGAAGCAGTTACTTCTTCTTTTGCTTCTGTCTCTTCGATTTCATCTGTCACAGGTGCTTCATCGAATCCGTCAAAATCATCAAAGGAGAGTTCTTCCTCTTCGTTTACATCTGTGTTCAGTTTGATGTTACGATAACGCTTCATACCAGTACCAGCCGGAATCAGCTTACCGATAATTACGTTCTCTTTCAGACCAATCAATGGGTCAATCTTGCCCTTGATAGCTGCTTCTGTCAGAACCTTAGTTGTCTCCTGGAAGGATGCTGCTGATAAGAAGGAGTTGGTTGCCAAAGATGCTTTGGTAATACCAAGTAATACCTGTTTACCTTCTGCCGGCTCTTTGCCTTCTTCCTCTAACTGCTCATTCATCTCTTCGTAATCCAGATTATCTACTAATGTTCCTGGCAGGAACTCAGAATCTCCGTTATTTTCAATACGAATCTTCTTTAACATCTGACGAACGATAACCTCGATATGTTTATCATTAATCTCAACACCCTGCAGACGGTATACACGCTGTACTTCCTGAATCAGGTAATCCTGTACGGCACGTACGCCCTTAATCTTAAGGATATCGTGCGGATTTACAGAACCTTCGGTCAGCTCATCACCAGCCTCTAATACTGCTCCATCCATAATCTTAATTCTGGAACCGTAAGGAATCAGATAAGTCTTAGTCTCACCTGTTTCATTGTTTGTTACAATGATCTCACGTTTCTTCTTGGTATCTTTAATGGTTGCAACACCACCAAATTCTGTGATAATTGCAAGTCCCTTAGGCTTTCTTGCCTCAAACAGCTCCTCGACACGAGGAAGACCCTGTGTAATATCGTCACCGGCAACACCACCGTTGTGGAATGTTCTCATGGTAAGCTGTGTACCAGGTTCTCCGATAGACTGAGCTGCGATAATACCAACCGCTTCACCAACCTGTACCGCCTGACCGGTAGCCATATTGCTTCCATAACATTTTGCACAAACTCCGATGTGGGAACGGCAGGTAAGAATGGTACGGATTTTAACCTTGGTTAATGGTTCTCCATTCTCATCTACACCCTTGCTCATAATTGCTGCAGCACGTTTTGGTGTAATCATATGGTTTGCTTTTACAAGCACATTACCATCTTTATCGCAAATTGTCTCACAGGAGAATCTTCCTGTAATACGCTCTTCGAGACTTTCGATTTCTTCTTTTCCATCCATGAATGCTTTGACATACATACCAGGAATCTCTCTTCCTGTGCCTGCACAGCAATCAGATTCACGGACAATCAGATCCTGTGATACGTCTACCAGACGTCTGGTTAAGTAACCGGAATCGGCGGTACGTAACGCAGTATCGGACATACCTTTTCGTGCTCCATGCGCAGACATAAAGTACTCCAATACTTCAAGACCTTCACGGAAGTTTGATTTGATAGGCAGCTCGATTGTTCTACCGGTTGTATCCGCCATCAAACCACGCATACCTGCTAACTGTTTAATCTGTTTATCAGAACCACGGGCTCCGGAATCTGCCATCATGAAGATGTTGTTGTATTTATCCAGACCGGAAAGCAGTGCTTCTGTCAGCTCATCATCAGTCTCTTTCCATGTTTCAACAACTTCTTTGTAACGCTCTTCCTCTGTAATAAGACCACGTTTGTACTGTCTTGAAATGCGGTCTACCGTATCCTGAGCCTTTGCAATCATTTCCGGTTTCTGAGGCGGTACTGTCATATCTGAAATAGATACGGTCATAGCTGCTCTTGTAGAGTACTTGTAACCCATGGACTTAATATCGTCTAATACCTCAGCGGTCTTGGTTGCTCCGTGTGTATTAATAACTTTTTCCAGAATCTGTTTTAACTGTTTCTTTGCTACATGGAAATCGATTTCCAGTACCAGTTCATTTTCAGGCTTGCTTCTGTCTACGAAACCTAAATCCTGAGGAATGATTTCATTGAAGATAAATCTTCCCAGTGTGGACTCAACGACACCAGTCTTAACAGTTCCATCCGGCATGGTCTTATGAACACGCACATGGATTCTGGAATGTAAGGTCAGTGCCTGGTTCTCATATGCCAGAATTGCTTCGTTTACACTCTTATAGTATCCGCCTTCTCCTAAGGAACCTGGTCTTTCCTGTGTCAGATAGTAGATACCAAGAACCATATCCTGTGAAGGAACGGCTACAGGACCTCCATCAGAAGGTTTTAACAGGTTGTTCGGTGAAAGCAGCATGAAACGACATTCTGCCTGTGCTTCCTGTGACAGTGGTAAATGGGCAGCCATCTGGTCTCCGTCGAAGTCGGCGTTGTATGCGGTACATACCAATGGGTGAAGCTTAATTGCTTTACCTTCTACCAGGATTGGCTCAAATGCCTGAATACCAAGTCTATGCAGTGTAGGAGCACGGTTCAGCATAACCGGATGCTCCTTGATGACATCTTCTAAGACATCCCAGACTTCCGACTGTAATCTTTCAACCATCTTCTTTGCACTCTTAATATTGTGTGCAGTTCCGTTTGCAACCAGCTCTTTCATAACAAACGGTTTAAACAGCTCGATTGCCATTTCTTTTGGCAGACCACACTGATAAATCTTAAGTTCCGGTCCTACGACGATAACGGAACGTCCAGAGTAGTCTACACGTTTTCCAAGAAGGTTCTGACGGAAACGTCCAGATTTACCTTTCAGCATATCGGACAGAGATTTCAGAGCACGGTTACCAGGTCCGGTTACCGGTCTTCCTCTTCTACCGTTGTCAATCAGGGCATCTACTGCTTCCTGCAGCATTCTCTTCTCGTTACGAACGATGATATCAGGTGCACCTAACTCTAACAATCTTCTCAGGCGGTTATTTCTATTGATAATTCTACGATATAAATCATTTAAATCGGATGTTGCAAAACGTCCACCATCCAGCTGTACCATAGGTCGTAAGTCTGGTGGAATAACCGGGATAACGGTCATAATCATCCACTCCGGTTTATTTCCGGATTCACGGAAGGATTCTACCACTTCCAGTCTCTTGATGATTCTTGCACGTTTCTGGCCGGTAGCATCTTTTAATTCTGCTTTCAGCTCTGCTGCATCTTTCTCCAGGTCAATTGCCTGTAATAACTCAAGAATGGCTTCTGCACCCATTCCAACACGGAAAGAGCTGCCATATTTTTCCCTTGCATCCTGATATTCCTGCTCGGATAATACCTGCTTTACAGATAAATCTGTAGAACCTGCATCCAGTACGATATAGGAAGCAAAGTACAGAACCTTCTCCAATGTTCTTGGAGAAAGATCTAAGATTAATCCCATACGGGATGGAATTCCTTTGAAGTACCAGATATGGGATACCGGAGCTGCAAGCTCGATATGTCCCATACGCTCTCTACGAACGCTGGCTTTGGTGATTTCAACACCACAGCGGTCGCAGACAACACCTTTATAACGAATCTTTTTGTACTTACCACAATGACATTCCCAGTCTTTGCTCGGTCCAAAAATCTTCTCACAGAATAATCCGTCTTTTTCCGGTTTCAAAGTTCTATAGTTAATGGTCTCAGGTTTCTTAACTTCTCCTCTGGACCACTCTCTGATTTTCTCAGGTGATGCCAGACCAATCTGAATTGCATCAAACTGTATCGGCTGGTAAGTTTCCTGTTTTACTGTTCCTGGCATTAATGACACTCCCTTCCTATTTATTCTTCGTCAAGAACTTCATCGGCAGCATCGTCAAAATCGAAGCCTGCGTCATCATCCTCTTCCTCTTCTTCTACGTTGTTGAGTTCTCCACTCTCAGAATCAAATTCCTGTTTGGTAAAGCCCATCTTTCCGAAGGACTCGCTGTCTTCAAACGCGAAATCTTTATCGCCTGAGATAATGGAATTCAAATCTGTGTTACCATATTCGCTGGTCTCCATCAGTTCAACTTCGTTACGGTCTTCGTCTAATACTCTGACATCAAGACCAAGGGACTGAAGTTCTTTGAGAAGTACCTTGAAGGATTCTGGGATTCCCGGTTCAGGGATATTGTCACCCTTAATGATTGCTTCGTATGTCTTCACACGGCCAACCACGTCGTCGGACTTCACAGTCAGAATCTCCTGTAATGTGTAAGATGCACCATAAGCTTCCAGTGCCCAAACCTCCATCTCTCCGAAACGCTGTCCACCAAACTGAGCTTTACCACCCAGAGGCTGCTGCGTTACTAAGGAGTAAGGACCGGTAGAACGTGCATGAATCTTATCATCTACCAGATGATGCAGTTTCAGGTAATGCATGTGGCCAATGGTAACCGGTGAGTCAAATTCTTCTCCAGTACGTCCGTCACGAAGCTGAACCTTTCCGTCACGGGAAATCGGAACGCCCTTCCATAATTCTCTGTGGTCTCTGTTATCGGAAAGATACTGCATTACATCTTCACGCAATGTATCTTTATATTTTGCTTCAAATTCTTCCCAGGTGGAGTTGACATAATCATTTGCCAGTTCCAGGGTATCCTGAATATCAATCTCTCGTGCGCCGTCAAATACAGGAGTCTCAATGTTAAATCCAAGTGCTTTCGCTGCAAGACTTAAGTGAATCTCCAGGACCTGACCGATATTCATACGGGAAGGTACACCCAATGGGTTCAATACAATATCCAGTGGACGGCCGTTCGGCAGGAATGGCATATCTTCTACCGGAAGTACACGGGAAACAACACCCTTGTTACCATGACGTCCAGCCATCTTATCTCCAACGGAGATTTTTCTCTTCTGTGCAATGTAAATACGAACTGCCTGATTTACACCAGGGGATAATTCGTCACCATTTTCTCTTGTAAATACTTTCGCCTCTACAATGATACCATATTCACCATGTGGTACTTTCAAGGAAGTATCTCTTACTTCTCTTGCTTTCTCACCGAAGATGGCACGTAACAGTCTCTCTTCTGCGGTAAGCTCTGTCTCTCCCTTTGGAGTAACCTTACCTACCAGAATATCACCGGCACGAACTTCTGCACCGATACGGATGATTCCTCTTTCATCAAGGTCTTTCAATGCATCATCGCCGACACCAGGAACGTCTCTTGTAATTTCTTCCGGTCCTAATTTAGTATCACGGGCTTCTGCTTCGTACTCTTCAATATGAACAGATGTATAAACATCATCCTGTACTAATCTTTCACTCAGAAGAACAGCGTCCTCGTAGTTGTAACCTTCCCATGTCATGAATCCGATTAACGGGTTCTTTCCAAGAGCAAGCTCACCATTAGAGGTAGATGGTCCGTCAGCAATTACTTCTCCAGCTTCTACATGATCACCTTTGAACACGATTGGTCTCTGGTTGTAGCAGTTGGACTGGTTGCTTCGTGAGAACTTGGTCAGTTTGTATACGTCTCTTGTTCCATCATCATTCTTCATGGTAATCTGGTTTGACTCTGATTTCTCAATAGTACCGGATTTCTTTGCAACTACACATACACCGGAGTCTACTGCAGTCTTGGTTTCCATACCGGTTCCTACTACAGGAGCTTCTGTGGTAAGAAGAGGTACTGCCTGACGCTGCATGTTAGATCCCATCAGCGCACGGTTCGCATCATCGTTCTGCAAGAACGGAATCAATGCGGTAGCAACAGAGAATACCATCTTAGGAGATACGTCCATATAATCAAACATCTGCTTGTCATATTCCTGTGTCTCGTCTAAATAACGGCCGGAAACGGAATTTCTTACGAAATGTCCTTCTTCATCCAGCTTTTCATTCGCCTGTGCCACATGGTAATTATCCTCTTCGTCTGCAGTCATGTATACAACATCTTCTGTAACACGCGGATTCTTAGGATCTGTTTTATCAATCTTACGATATGGAGCCTCAATGAAACCATATTCATTAATTCTTGCATAACATGCCAGTGAGTTGATAAGTCCGATGTTCGGTCCTTCAGGAGTCTCAATCGGGCACATTCTTCCGTAATGGGAGTAGTGTACGTCTCGAACCTCGAATCCGGCACGGTCTCTGGATAAACCACCTGGTCCTAATGCAGATAAACGTCTCTTATGTGTCAGCTCACCCAGCGGGTTGTTCTGATCCATGAACTGTGACAGCTGGGAAGATCCGAAGAACTCTTTCACTGCTGCGGTTACCGGTTTGATATTAATCAGGCTCTGTGGAGAAATTCCTTCCTGATCCTGGGTGGTCATACGCTCACGAACCACACGTTCCATTCTGGAAAGTCCGATTCTGTACTGGTTCTGTAATAACTCACCTACGGCACGGATACGACGGTTACCTAAATGGTCGATATCATCGTCATTTCCAATGCCCCACTCCAAGTGCATATTGTAGTTAACGGATGCAAAAATATCTTCCTTGGTGATATGCTTTGGAACCAGTTCAGATACGTTTTTACGAATTGCTTCCTTGATATCTTCCAAGGATTCATTTTCATCCAGGATTTTCTTTAATGCCGGATAATATACCAGCTCAGTAATACCAACTTCCTTCGGTACTACATCAACATAGGTAGTGAGGTCTACCATCATATTAGAAAGAACTTTTTCATTTCTTTCTTCTGTAGCAATATATACTGCCGGAACAGCTGCGTTCTGAATCTCTTCTGCAAGCTCTCTGGTCAGCTCTGTTCCTTTTTCAATTACCTCTCCGGTAGTCTCAAGAACAACATCTTCAGCCAGCACTTTCCCACGTAAACGGTTCTTAAATGCCAGCTTCTTGTTAAATTTATAACGACCTACTTTTGCCAGGTCATAACGTCTTGGGTCGAAGAACATTGCGGTAATCAGGCTCTCTGCACTGTCAACAGAAAGAGGCTCGCCCGGACGGATCTTCTTATATAATTCCAGAAGACCTTCCTCGTAGCTTGTAGCAACGTCTTTTCCAAAAGATGCTAAAATCTTTGGCTCTTCGCCAAATAAATCTATAATTTCCTGGTTGGTTCCCAGTCCTAATGCACGCAGTAATACTGTGATTGGCACTTTTCTGGTACGGTCAACACGTACATAGAAAATATCATTAGAGTCTGTTTCATACTCTAACCATGCTCCACGGTTCGGGATTACGGTACAGGAATAGAGTTCCTTACCTACTTTATCATGCGCAATGCCATAGTAAATACCAGGGGAACGAACCAACTGGCTTACGATAACACGCTCTGCTCCATTGATAACGAAGGTTCCGGTCTCTGTCATGAGAGGTAAATCGCCCATAAAAATCTCATGTTCATTAATTTCATCTGTTTCTTTGTTATACAGTCTGACTTTTACCTTCAAAGGAGCTGCATAAGTTGCGTCTCTCTGTTTACACTCCGGAATTGTATACTTCACATCATCCTCACATAATGTGAAATCCACAAATTCCAAGCTAAGATGTCCGCTATAATCCTCAATCGGAGAGATATCTGCAAACACTTCTTTCAGGCCCTCGTCTAAGAACCACTGATAAGAATCCTTCTGGACCTCAATCAGGTTTGGCATTTCCAATACCTCTTTTTGTCTTGAGTAACTCATACGTATGCCTTTTCCAGCCTTCACCGGACGTATTCTGTTTTTCTCCATTGACGTTTCACCTCTCGTTTTTTATTCTCAATCCACTAAATTTCAGCAAATTATATTCTTTGGGCTTCATTTCCTAAAAAAGGATATAGTAAAGCCACCTCACCACAATAGTGCAACGTATATGATACCACAAGTAGTTTTCTAAAGTCAAGCATTATTTTCGCACAATATGCATATATTTTTCAATATTGGGGAATAATTTTCATCCTCGCAGTGATGCAGCCTGCCATCTGCGTTTTTTATAACTGCCTAACATCAGAAAAAGCAGCCATGAAATGCTTTTTTCTTTGCATCCCATAGTTGCTTTTTTCTTCACCCTTTTTTCTTTATTTTTCTATTCTATTACATATTTCATTATCTATTTTATTGCTTCCGGTTTTATTTTAAGTCCACATCCAGTTCTGCAATACTTTCACCTGCACCATTTTTGTTGGTTACGGATATATGGATTGTACTCTCTCCATTATAAAGCAGCATAATCCGTTCACTCTGGCTTCCATCCTCATTTGGGGTAAACCGGCCGTCTAACCACCACATTGCATTGCCTGCTTCGTCGGTAATAAATATATCCGGGTCATTATATGGGTCATTGTACGGTGCGCCGGTAATATCCGGGAGCTGCATGTCAACGATCAAGACGGCACCGGTTTTGATCACCTGATTTACTGCAACACCATTATCTTCTTTATTTACTGCGATGGTCTCATTCTTGGAAGTATCCACATGCACCGGGAAGGAGAGCTGCCAGTCTCCGCTTACTTTTGTGGTGGTCTGATATTCTCCATTTTCATCCCATGCATCGGAAAGATAGCCTTCTAATGTGTCTATGCTCCAGGTTATGGTAAAATCTTTCAAGTCCGAAATATCAATCGGATTATCATTTTCATCAGTCAATGTTGATAAATCAATTTGTTCCATCTTCACATAGCTTCCGTCCTCTGCCTTTTCAAAAGGCTGCCCGATTGCCGACTGAATCAGTGTTTCATTGATAGAAACATTTTCCATCACCTTATCACTCTGCGGTCCCATAATCCAATCTGATTCATTCAGTTTTTCATTGTCTGTGCTAAGGGTGGTTGTGTAGTAAAGCAGGTAACCATCGCAATACACATCCGAAACGCTTATCTTTACTCCACTCTGGTCTGTTTCCAGCACACACTGATTATCCGAAACCAATTCCGTGGACTCTTTTCCAATGGTAGAATAGATATCCGAAAGTTCCTTTTCATCTTTATCTCCCTGTGTTGCGCCAATCAGTTTTCCGATTGTGTTGCTGTAGATGCTGTCTGCCAGTGCAGAATTAGAAAATCCCGCCACTCCCACTGCGACCGCGCAGGCTGCTGCCATTCCTGCCGCAATTTTTCTTATATTTTTATTTTTCTTATTCCTTGTTTCCCTATTCATACGTTTTACCTCCATCCGGATTCTCGTTTTATACCGTTCCTTTTCTTCGGAGGATAACTCTTCTACTTCATATTCATTCAAATCAATTTCCGCATCATTTAACATTTCATAGATTTTATCGTCTTTCATCTCTTCATGCCTCCTTCTGTTTCAAATACATGTTTCTCATTTTCCGCTTTCCTCTGGATACCCGGTTGTAAATGACATCTCTCGGAAGTCCGGTATCTTCGCTTATCTGCTCTACAGATTCTTCCTCTACAAATAATTTCATAAATATTTTCCGGTCAAGAGGTTTCAGACACAAAAGCAATTGTTCTACTTCATGGCTTAATTCCCCTTCTATCAGTTGTTCTAACATCCTGTCATTTTCCGCCGCTGTCACATCATCCATACAAAGCTGTTCCAAGTCCCGCTTATATTTTCTAAGATAGTCGATGGCTTCGTACCGGGCAATGGCTGCCGCCCAGTTCTTGAAGCTGTTCTTCTTATCATCAAAGGATGCTGCGTGTTCCCAGATGGAAAGCAGCACATCGTTCATGCATTCTTCCTGTTTCTGTGGCATGGTAAATAAGTGTTTCCGGATGACTGCCTTAAGCAATCCACCATACATATCTATGACATAAATCAATGCTTCTTCATTATGCAATTGTAATTGCTGAATATAATTCTTCTCTGTTATCTTCATTGTTATCCTGCCTTTTGCTTCATGCACCATGGTTTGCATTTTTGCAGCTACACTTATTATTACGAATCTGATGTCTTAAATCTATCACTTTTATAAAAATATTTTTCTATAAAAAAGCAAAGAACCTTCCAGCATTTCTGCCAGAAGGTTCTTCTTGTTGATGTCTCATTCTACCGGAAGCTGTCCCAGTCTTTCTGCATAAATAAATATGTAATTAGTGGGCACAATACTGCGCTGATGATACTTTTTACCACTCCAACCCCGCCAAAGATGTTGATTACCAGACCGATTGCTGCACATGCAATCATCAGATAGAATCCAACCTTCTTCTGTGCAAACAAAATCAGGCCGGCACCTACGATAATAAGCACTTCTGCAATGAGGCTGACAATCAGCAGTGGCTGAACGAGCATTAACGGAATCATCATTACTCCGGAAATGATATTGATTACAAATACAATCCAGAGCCATACCTTAAGTCCTGTGTTCATAACTAATCTCCTATTCTTATATTGTTTTCAAGTTACGCTACTATTATTACATATTTTCTTTTTACGTCAATAGGTCTAAAGTCCTATAAACTACAAGAAAATCGGATCCATATTTCTATGAATCCGATTCCTATCATTTCTAATTCAGTTGTGAATTAAAAATTATTTTAATGTTACTTTAGCACCTTCAGCTTCTAATTTAGCTTTGATGTCATCAGCTGTAGCTTTGTCAGCCTGCTCTTTTACGATCTTTGGAGCGCCATCTACTAAGTCTTTTGCTTCTTTTAAGCCTAAGCCAGTAGCTTCACGAACTACTTTGATAACCTTAACTTTGTTTGGTCCAACTTCTGTTAACTCTACGTCAAACTCAGTCTTCTCTTCTGCTGCTGCTGCGTCTCCACCTGCTGCTGCAACTACAACGCCTGCTGCTGCGGATACACCGAATTCTTCTTCACAAGCTTTTACTAATTCATTTAACTCTAATACGCTTAACTCTTTGATAGCGTCAATCATCTCAGCTGTTGTTAATTTAGCCATTTTAATTTACCTCCGTTTTTGGTTTTGTTTTCAATAAAATTGGTTTGCAGATTATTCTGCTGCTGGAGCTTCCTCTGCAGGAGCTTCTACTGGAGCTTCTTCTGCAGGTGCTGCCTCTTCTGCCTTAACTTCTACGTCTGCTGCGCCGCCTTTTTCAGCGATCTGATTAATAACACGAGCGAAGTTTGTAATAGGAGACTGGATACTTCCAAGGAATTTGGAAAGTAATTCTTCTCTGGATGGGATTGTAGCGATTGCTTTCATTCCATCTGCATCATAGAAGGTTCCCTCTACTACGCCGGCTTTAATCTCAAGTGCAGGAGCTGTCTTTGCAAATTTAGCAATCACTCTTGCAGGTGCTGTTGCATCTGTTGTTGAAATTGCAAATGCATTAGGTCCTTCCAACACGTCGGAAAGGCTTTCGAAATCAGTTCCTTTGATTGCAAAATTAACTAATGTATTCTTATATACTTTATAAGCAACACCAGCTTCTCTTAACTGCTTACGCAGCTGAGTATCTTCTGCAACGGTAAGTCCACGGTAGTCAACGACTACTACTGACTGTGCATCTTTAATCTGCTCAGAAATTTCCTGTACGATAGGCTGTTTAAGTTCTACTTTTGCCACGAATCGTGCACCTCCTTCTTTATTTTTCATCTTGCGAAAGACAGGTACATTACCTTAAAAAATCCTCTCTGTGGAAGACAGAGAGGATTTGAAATCTCATTTACAAATACATAAGTATCTGCATTTCCTCGGTAGGTTCTCTACGGTTACGCCTTACGGCACCTACTGTCTTCGGCAATATGCTTTGCTATTATAGCAATTAATATCTTGGATGTCAATAACAAAAACTAAACAAGCTTCAGTGGGTTGATTTTTACACCCGGTCCCATGGTAGGAGCTACAGAAACGCTCTTCATGTACTGACCTTTTAATGTAGCCGGTTTTGCTTTGTTTACGGCATCAATAAGAGTCTGGAAGTTGTCCGCTAATTGTTCTTCACTAAAGGATGCTTTTCCAATTGGCACATGGATAATATTTGCTTTGTCTAATCTATACTCGATTTTTCCGGCTTTGATATCGTTTACTGCCTTGGTAACGTCCATAGTAACAGTTCCAGCTTTTGGGTTTGGCATTAAGCCCTTCGGTCCAAGTACACGACCAAGACGTCCAACAACACCCATCATATCAGGAGTTGCAACAACAACGTCGAAGTCAAGCCATCCTTCGTTCTGGATCTTCGGAATTAATTCCTCTCCACCAACGAAATCAGCACCTGCTGCCTGAGCCTCGTCTAATTTGGTTCCCTTTGCGAATACTAATACTTTTACAGCTTTACCAGTTCCGTGTGGTAATACAACTGCACCACGGATCTGCTGATCTGCATGACGTCCGTCACATCCGGTACGAATGTGAACTTCGATAGTCTCATCAAATTTTGCAACGGCTGCTTTCTTTGCAAGTCCGATTGCTTCTGCCGGATCATATAAAGTTGCTCTATCAATTGATTTTGCAGCTTCTAAATATTTCTTTCCTCTTTTCATTCTAAATAACCTCCTGTGGTATTATCGGGAGTGGTACCCTCCCACGTTTCCATTTAGTCCTCTACTTCGATTCCCATACTTCTTGCTGTTCCTGCAATCATGCTCATTGCAGCTTCAACAGATGCAGCATTTAAGTCTGGCATTTTCAGTTCAGCGATTTCCTGAAGCTTAGCTTTAGAAATCTTTGCAACTTTTGTCTTGTTCGGAGTTGCAGATGCACTCTTTAAGTTGCAGGCTTTTTTCAGCAGTACTGCTGCTGGAGGAGTTTTTGTAATGAAGCTGAAGCTTCTGTCTGCGTAAACAGTGATAACTACAGGAACGATTGTATCTCCCATATCTGCTGTTTTTGCATTAAACTGTTTTGTGAATTCCACAATATTCACACCATGCTGACCTAAAGCAGGTCCAACAGGTGGTGCCGGAGTTGCTTTGCCGGCAGGAATCTGCAATTTGATATATCCTTCTACTTTCTTTGCCATTTGAGGTTGCCTCCTTTAATTCATCTTCTTTACATCTGAAAAACTAATCTCGACCGGAGTCTCCCGGCCAAATAAATCCACATTAATCGTACAAATCTGTTTTCCGTGATCCATACGCTGGATAACACCGATGGTGTCCTTCCACACACCACCGATTACAACGACGGTATCGCCTTCATCGAAATCTACGACAATGTTGTCTGACTTGATTCCCAGTGGTCTCATTTCAGCGTCAGTGAGTGGTACCGGCTTAGATCCCGGTCCAACAAATCCGGTTACGCCTCTGGTATTTCTTACCACATACCAGGTATCATCATTCATGACCATATTGATAAGCACATATCCCGGGAACATTTTCTTCTGAACCTGCTTTTTCGCACCGTTCTTAAGCTCGACAACATCCTGCATCGGTACTCTGACTTCGAGTATCTGCTCTTCTAAATGCCGGTTCTCGATTGCCTTATCGATGTTCGCTTTGACCTTATTCTCATAACCTGAATAGGTATGAACTACATACCAGTGTGCCTCTGCCATAATCACCTATGCCTCCATTATAAATTCACTAGAAAATTCACACCGTACTGGATGATTGTATCCAGAAGTGTAATTATCAGACCAAGTACAACTGACACAATAACAACTGCTGTTGTCTGACGGGCAAGTGATTCTTTTGTAGGCCAAATGATTTTTTTGAATTCAGCCTTAAGACCGGCGAACCAGCTCTCTTTTACTGCTGTGTTCTTGTTTTCGGTTTCTCCCATTTTGTCACTTCCTTTTCTTTTTGCTCATTGTCACGCATTCACAAATTATTTTGTTTCTTTGTGTAATGTATGAGTCTTGCAGAATCTACAATACTTCTTTGTCTCCATTCTGTCTGGATGAGCTTTCTTGTCTTTTGTCATGTTGTAATTACGCTGCTTGCATTCTGTGCATGCTAATGTAATCTTTGTGCGCACAACTTCCACCTCCATTACTTTCTTTGTGTTTTCTATGCCTATTTTTAGGCATAAAAAAAAGACTTACTTCCAAGCTAGTCTATGATAGCACAAACCACATGGAGCGTCAACTCTTTTTTCACATTCTCTGTAAACTTGTAATCCAGTACATATATTACCACAAAATCTAGCGTTTTTGCAACATTTTTTGTATATCTTGTAGATGACTTTTTCTTATTTTTATGCTATATTAGATATGTATAAATGGATTTTACTATACCCCGGCATTAAGAAGATGCACATTTCATGGAAGAAAGGAGGGGGTTATTTATGGCATCTGCTATTCTTGATAATATGTATAACTATTATCTTACAACTTATGGCAAGTCTACCGTTTCCCGGTATGATTCCCACAAGAAGAGTGAGTTGCGCTCTGTTTACAATAATATTGTAAAAATCAATAAAGAATCCCCTCTTTACAAAATAAAAGATTCTGCTGATGCACAGAAGTTTGCTATCGATATCAAAGAGCATGCCCGTGATTTAAAAAATGTCATTGCTTCTTTATCCACCGGTGACAGTCTTGCAGAGGCTTTTCAGAAAAAAATTGCCGTTTCTGATCAGGATGATATTGTTGATGCAGATTATATTGGAAACGGAGATTCCGGCGAGAATACCAACAGCTTTCAGATGGAAATCAAGAAGCTTGCTTCTCCGCAGTTAAACTACGGTAATTACTTAAAGGATGACCAGCTTGCTTTTAAACCAGGCAGTTATTCCTTTGATCTGAATACCAGCAGTGCTTCCTATGAGTTCCAGTTCAATGTAAATCCGGATGATACCAACCGGAGTGTCCAGGATAAGCTGGCAAAGCTTTTCAATACTGCCAGCATTGGCATTCATGCAGATGTTAAAGAAGATGACTCCGGCCACAGTGCCCTGGTCTTAACTTCCAGACAGACCGGTCTTAAGGATGACGAAGATTTTCTGTTCCAGATTCTGCCGGGAACTTCCAACGAATCCATACAGGCAATGGATAAGCTTGGTATTAACAAGGTTACGGATGCAGCTTCCAATTCCGTTTTTCTGTTAAACGGTACGGAACACAGTTCCTATTCCAATACGTTTACCATCAACAATACTTTTGAAGTACACCTGAAAGCGGTCAGCCCGGAAGGCAGACCTGCTACCCTTGGTTTTAAAGCAAATGTGGATGCCGTTGCCGATAATATTCAGGAACTGGTGGATTCCTATAATTCCATGGTGGATACCGCTAATGAATACCGCGAGTCGCAGCCGACCAGCCAGAAGCTGCTTTCTGATATGAGCGGTGTTGCACAGCATTTTAAAAATGATTTTGAAGCCATCGGACTTATTATAAATTCTGATTCTACTATTTCCGTTGACCGGGATTTACTGGCGGACGCTGTCGAATCGGATGATGCCACCGAGAGTTTCCATGTATTAAACCGCTTTAAGAATGCTTTAAGCGTAAAAGCCAACCAGGCTTCCTTAAATCCGATGCAGTACGTGGACAAAGTAATTGTTGCTTACAAGAACCCGGGCAAGAATTTTGCCACACCTTATATTACATCTATGTACTCTGGTTTGATGCTGGATAAATATTTATAAGACCTGACTTTTACATGTGGGAAAAATCAGGTCTTATTTTTTTGCTGCCGGTGGCAGGTTATGTTCTTTATTTTGCGAAGCTGGTGCTTTGTGTATACAATTCATCCGGACAGATATCCTGACCTTCCGGCCATACAACAGTATATCCATCTGTTCTTACCCTTCTAAAGTAATCCGGGTTCTCCAATTTTCCATACCACGAGCCTTTTATATATGGTTTAACATCAAACCGCTTTCTTTCTCCATTATCAAATTCAACATCAAGAATATAACCTTCTTCCGCCCGAACGCTTGTAGCCGTTGGTCTAAGCATCTTCATATCCTCCTTGTTCTGTTCCATTATTTTAATGGAGCTATCCGGAAATAGCCTTCTCCCTCACTTAGCATTTTCCAATTGGCATATAATTCATCTTCATGGATTGTCATCCATGCCAATAGCATTTTTAACTGCCGATTAGGGAACTTGCCTTCCAATACTTCTCCATTCAGCGAAACTATAATTTCCTCTTCTCCATACAACGCATGAATATGTGGTTTACTATGTTTTCCACCTTTTTCACTCTGCATACGTACAATAATTCCATAAAACATTGATAATGCGGGCATTTCATTCTTCCTCCTATGCAATTTTTCACAGGAGTTTTCTAAAAAAATCCTGCTTTTTCTGTGAGTTTAAAGCATGAATTTTTCAAGAAATATAAGATGTGTTCATTGATTCTATGAAATGAGGCATTATACGGATTTCTTTTTGCATATTGCCAAAATTATGAAAAAATATGCTTCGTAGCTATTGTAACATAACCGTCGAAGCATATACAATACAAGTTTCTAAAAACACTGTAAAGCATCTCTAATTTTTTTATAAATCCACTATCTTCTACTCCTCCCCAATCTTTTCCAACATAAACTTCAGACGTTTCCGATAGCTGCAGCAGTTCTTCACCTTCTCATAACCGTTCTTTGCTATCTGCTGCCGTTCTTCCTCATGGGTAAGATAGTAGCTGCATTTTTCTACCAGTTCTGCTTCGGATTCAAAGCAAGCCAAATCTCTTCCAATTTCAAAATAATCCGGTAATTCTGCCTGATAATTGGTCAGCAGGAATCCACCTGCACCAAGTACATCAAAAATCCGTAAAGGCAGCCCGCTCTTGATATTCGGAATCGTAAAATTAAGATTGATTTTCGAATAGCGGAATACCTTCGGCATCTCCGACCAATAATCTACTGAGCCGCAATTCTTTACCCGAAGCAAAGTATCTCCGCCTGTATTTGTATAAAGGTTTACCGGGAATTTAGCCGCCAGTGCCAGCAATGCACGCTGTCTCTGCAAAGAAGCAGTTTTAAACCCAAGCACCGTTGTTGCAAATACCAGCCCCAGATCAGAAAAAGAATCCTTCGATTTCTTCAGTTCAAAATATTCCGATACACGCTCTAAGATATCCGCAGTCAACATCGGTTCGATTATATTGCCGCCGCTGATATTAAGCTGTGCCTCCATGACAGCATCAAAATAACCCCGCAAATATTCCGGGAATCTTGTTTCCAGTTCGTCGTAGCTGTTCTTCTCATATAAATTTCCCACAAAAGAAATCCCGCCTGCAAAATCCCGTACCGAATGTTTTGAAGCATTCCCACTATCTGTTTCTGCCAACTGCATTTTATCCATAGTATCCTGTGCAAATAGCTCATCCAGCCGGTTCGTATCCACTGCCAGCGGCAGATGCCAGATATGTTTTACGCCCATTCCCTTGAATTCCAGATAATTGGTCTTATCAAAGAGAAAGAAATAATTGCAGTCCAAGAATACATTCTTGTGATACATGCTAAGCAACGGGCTGTCACAGCTCCAGGATACATACTTTATCCCCATCTGCTGGCATACTCCGGAAATCACTGCAAAATAATTCACCGTAAAGACAAAGTCATAGTTTTTCTGCTGCAAGATGCCATGCAAACGTGCTGCAAACGATTCATCCTCATCATAGCTTTCCAGTTCCTGCTCAATTACATCCACCTGATGTCCCATGGATTGGAATGTTGCAATAATGTCTATGTAGTTGTAGGAATTCCAGCGGTAAACCAAAATATTCATGGGGTGGCTCCTTTTATTTTCATTGCCTTTTTATTTATAATTAGTATATAACATTTTTTCTTCTTGTCCAAATCTTTTTGCTATGTTAAAATGTGAAAAAGCATATATTATACAATCTATATGGCACTTTCTATAGTTCAAATCCGGTTCTGTTTAGAACCCAGCATTTCTGTATCTATCTATGCTTTTGATTCACTATTTAACTAAAAAAGCAGGAGCGATACAGTATGGAAATAACTGCCATTATTCGATAGCAGATAATCTTTTGCCACTGGATATGATATTTATTTTCTATTGCTGCTTATCCTCCTGCCACACACAAGGAGGACTTGCCTATGACAGGAAAAGCACATGAAGCAAATGAAACAACGAAACGCACACCGGTGGCGAACCGCAAATTTAAGGACACTGTTTTCCGGATGTTATTTTCGGATAAAGAGGCGTTATTATCCCTTTATAATGCGGTTAATAACAGCCATTACACGGATTCCGGTGCCCTTGAAATTGTAACCCTGGAAAATGCCATTTACATGGGAATGAAGAACGATCTGGCTTTTATTCTGGACATGAATCTCTATCTATACGAGCATCAGTCCACAATGAATCCAAATATTCCGCTTCGGGATTTATTCTACATCGCAGCGGAATACCAGAAGCTTGTGGATAAGAAATCCCTGTATTCTTCTGCACTACAAAAAATTCCAAATCCCCATTTTATTGTATTTTATAATGGAAGCACACCGATAGATGATTGCTATACCAGCCGTTTGTCAGATGCTTTTTATCATGCAACCGGCAATCCATCGTTGGAACTTATTGTTACTACATTCAATGTAAACGCAGGACACAACACCGAGTTAATGTCCCATTGCCAGATATTAAACGAATATTCCATTTATGTTGCAAAGGTTCGTTCCTTTGCAGAACAGATGCCTTTGGATGATGCCGTGCAAAAGGCTGTCACCGAATGCATTCAGGAAAATATTCTGGCAGATTTTCTTAGGAAGAATCAGGCGGAGGTAATTGCTATGAGTATTTTTGAATACGATAAAGTTGAAGAAGAGAAAAAACTGAGAAAAGCCGAATTTGACGCCGGTGTTGAGCAGGGATTAAAGCAAGCTTCTACCGATACTGCCCTTCGTCTTTTGAAAACAGGAAAGTTTGATGCAAAGGAAATCGCAAAACTTTGCAATCTTTCGATAGAAGAAGTAAATCAATTAAATAATCAGAAGTGATAAAAAACAGCTCCTGCGTTACACAGGAGCTGCATTTTATGATATGCCTTCCAATGAGTCTACCGGTGAAATATTTTTTCAACGATTTTTTCTTCCGTCAACGAATTTTCAGCCATGAGTTCAGCCGGCTCATATGTCCTTGGTATATCCATGGAAAATCCAAAATTATAAACCTTAATATCTTTGTCCGAATAATACTGCGCAATTTTTGAACCGAAACCACCGCTTAGTATTCCATCTTCTATGGTTACAACAATCTTGTGATTCTCAAGTACCCAGTCAAGTCTGTTCTCATCCAGGCCTGTAATAAATCTTGGATTTATAATTGTCGGCTGTATATTCTTTGTTTCTTTTATCAATGCCGCCGTCTTAACACCCAGCTCATAAAATCCGCCAAGTGCAAGGATACATACATCCTGCCCTTTTTGCATAACCATATAGGACACTTTATCATACTCTTCTGCCACATCATAATCGCTGTGCTTAACTCCGGTCCATGGCACTCTTATGGCTACCGGCTTCTCCTTCTGGTCGATGCTCCAATCCAGCATAGCAAGATATTCTTCCTTATTCACAGGTGCCAAATAAGTTAAATTCGGAATATTGGCAAGTAATGGAATATCCAAAATTCCAATATGTGTGTCATTGTGGTGTCCGAAAACAGACGCATGGGTTACAATCATCGTTGCCGGTATCTGATTGATACACATTTCCTGTTCAATCTGGTCATATGCTCTTTGGATAAAAGTACCATTCGTTGCAAATACCGGTTTACAGCCTCTTTTTGCCATTCCCACCGCCATTGTAACCGCATTCTGCTCTGCAATTCCTACATCGATATATTGTTTTCCCGCAAGTTCTCTTCTTGTTTTATCAAAGCCAATACATATGGGAGTGGATGCTGCTATTACTGCAACTTCCGGATCGTTTTGGATTCTGTTCAGTAAATGTTCTCCGACAATATTTCCATAGTTTTCGCCTATTCCGGCATTCTTATTTTTTCCGGTCTCTTTGTCAAAAGGTCTTGCCCAATGCCAGTTTTCACTATTTTCTTCCGCCGGCTTATAGCCTTTTCCCTTTTGGGTGCAAACGTGGACAACCACAGGAACTTTGGTGTCTTTTACGCTTTCCAATTCTTTTATAACGGATTCCAGGTCATTTCCGTTTTCAATCAAATGATATTCAAATCCCAAGGCTTTAAAGAAATTATCTTTCTGCTTTCCAGCGGATTCTTTCAACTGTTTTAAGTGCCGTCCCAACGCTCCGTGGTTTTCCGGAATAGACATTTCATTATCATTAATTACCACAATCAGGTTACTGTTGATTTCCGCTGCACAATTAAGTGCTTCAAATGCTTCTCCGCCATCCAATGAAGCATCTCCTATAACGGCAATCACATTTTCCGAATCGTGTTTTAAATCTCTTGCTTTTGCCAGTCCACACGCAAGACTAACGGAAGTAGAAGTATGTCCAAGGGCAAATAAATCATACTCGCTTTCTTTTGGATTACTGAATCCTGTGACATCTTTATAATTTTCTTTTTTAATAAAAGCGGCTTTTCTTCCGGTAAGCATTTTATGGCAGTAGGTCTGATGGGAAACATCAAACACAAACTTATCCTTTGGTGCATCAAAAACATAATGAAGGGCTATGGTCAGCTCTACAATGCCAAGGTTGGAAGCAAGATGTCCGCCGCAATCACTCACCTTATTTATGATTGCTTCTCTTAATTCTTGTGCCAATACTTCTAATTCATTTATGTTATATTTTTTTATATCTTCCGGAGTATTTATCTTTTCAATATACACAGGCAAATCCTTTCTTTACTTTTCTCCCCAGGAAAAATTCCATCTCTTCAGGTCGATTTCATAAATCCTGTACAAGTCTGTAATCGGTTTCCATCCCAGTTTTAATATTTTCTCTGTATCCTGAAGAATTTCCAAATGCGGCAGATATCCTGTTTCACTCTCTGAGCCTATGTCAAATTCTATATGCACTTTGTCATTAAATTTTTCAAATATCTTTTCCGCAAATTCATTTACTGTTAAAAAGGTATCCGGGTTGGTTAGATTATAGACCTCTCCCTTTTCACCTTCAAACAAGGTTTTAAAAATTCCGGAAACCGCATCCAAGGTATAAATAATACTCTTCTTGCTTTTTCCATCAGACTTCATAATCAGATTTTTATTTTCCATGATGCATCTTGTTATTTCATTATAGATGCGCAGTTCATTGTATGGCTGGTAAAGTCCCTGAATTGCAGAAATTCTGACAATTTTCGCATTGCAGCCATATTCTTTGCAATAAGAATAGGTTAAAAATTCTGCTCCTTTTTTCCCCAGAGGATAACCACTTCGAATATTCAGGCTGTCAACCGCTCCGACCTTTTTTTCATCAATTGCTTCCTTACTGTTGTATGCACCATACACTTCTACTGACGAAAGCAGTATAAAGGACGCTTTCTTCTTCTCACACAGTTCCAGCATATGTGCTGTTCCATCCACAATAACCTTATAGGTCTCAACCGGGTATTTTAGAAAAAAATCTCTTTCTGTCGGGGAAGCCGCATGAATGATATAATCTACCTTCTCTTCTCCAATGGCTTCTTCCTCTTTTCCAAACTCACACATCACTACATTTTCAGAGCCATCCATGTAATCCGGAATGTGTTTTGGATTACGGGTTGAAGCAAATATTTTTGCATTTGTCTGAAATTTACTATTCAGATATAAAATCCACTTTATCATTGCCTGTCCCGTCATTCCGCCACTTCCAGTTATTAGAAATGTTTTATCTCTTACATATTTTGAAAAATCAAATGCCTCTATGTATCTTTTATACTCCTGTTCTTCCAGTAAACTTAATACCATTTAATTCTCCTCACCTTCGGCATTGTTGATATAATAAAGCAGTGCACGGAACAATGCGATATCATCCTTGGTTGTAATTTTAATATTGTTATTTGTTCCTTTGGAAAAATAAATCTCTACGCCATAGTTCATCGCAAGAATATTGGCATAAACAAAGTCTTCCCGATTGTCCTTGTCTGCTTTTTCGTAGAGTGATTTTATCAGTCCGTAGTTGTAGCATTGCGGTGTCTGAACTCTTACGATCCGGTTACGGTCTATCTGTTCTTTGCCTGATGTCCGGTTTTCTGTCAGGACAACCGTTTCGTAACAGGAGACAGCACTGCAGGCATTTCCATTGGCTTTTGCTTTTTCAATCAAATCATCGATAATATCCTGATATACAATTGGTCTGGCCGCATCATGGATAATTACATAGTCATCCTCCGACAATCTGTTTTTCAAAAAATAGACTCCGTTTCTGGTGGAGATATGTCCTGTTTCTCCTCCCGGAACAACATCCGTCACTTTATCAAGATGATATTTCTTTACAATTTCTTTCGTATACTCTATCCATTTTTCCAGGCAGACAATTATAATATGATCAATATTTGCATTGTCCTGAAAATTTTTTATCGTATGTACAATAATCGGACAGCCATCTATCTCTATAAACTGTTTTGGTATCGCCGACTTTAATCTGCTGCCGATTCCTCCGGCAAGTATAATCACATCTGTCATTTTTCCCTCCATACACATATTCAAACAATACTTATCTGCATTTATCCTTATTTCGTAAAGCTGTAATTGTATTTATCCTCTGTCATATCTTTGGCAACTTTCTTCCAGTCATACTCCAATGCAACCGTCCTTGCTGCTTCCACGTTCTTCTCCTGTAAATCACCCGACAGTATAAGTCTTATATTATCTATCACTTCAGATGTTGATTTTCCTGTAAAAACAGCCTCACATTCTGGCAGATTTTCTATCTCTGATGCTACTACATTTTTTCCACAGGCAAGATACTGATACAATTCTATTGGCACAGTTTTTTTATGGCCTCCAAAGATGGGAAGAATTGTCACATCAAACGAACTGATAATCTCAGGTAATTTATCATATTCCGCTTCGATATAAGTAAGATTGTCAAAACCACCAAGCCACGCCGGGTAATCTCCTATAATCGTTCCTGCAAATACAACCTCGCAATCAGAAAACTCCTCGCAGATACACTGAACCATTGAAAAATATATCCGGTTATCAATAGTTCCTGCAAAACCGATTCTCTTCTTTTTATTCTCAGCAGTTGTACTTTCCACACAGAACTTTTCGTAATCCACACCACCCATAATATGTGCAATATTCACCTTCGGATTATTTTTCATTTCCTCGAATAATTCAATGTCAACAATCCGGTATGAATTTTTCGCACTCACGCTTCTGAATTCCGGGGGTATTTCTGAAGTAATATAATATACTTTTTCTGCGCTGTTAATTTCATCCAGAAGCTTTTCTTTATCGTCATATTTTTTTCTGCTATCGATAAGATAATACTTACTGCTGTCAACATATTTTGCAATCTGTTCCGCAACGGTTGGCGGCACAGTCTTTGCATCGCTCTGGTATGGGATATACTCATCATTTAGCTTTTTAAAGTTCATAATCTGCTGAAAACAGCGTTCTGCCGAACCATCATCAGTATAATCAAATCTGTTCAGAAGAACATTATTTCTTAAATCAATATATTTATCCGGATTTACAAACGCTTCATCCAATGCACTCAGAAGATTTTTAAAATCATATACCTTCTCACCCGGCATATAAAGAGATATGTTATGAAATACAAATCCTTTTGCATTTTTATATTCTTCAAAATCAGGAAGAAGATATACAACAGGTCGGTTCAGCAAAAGATAATCATATACTATGGAGGAATAATCACTTACCATAACATCAAAGCTATTTAATATTTCATCATATCTGACATCCTTTTTAAACAACATTTCATCCGTCAGCTCGTAACAATGCTCTGACATTTCAAAACTCCTGCCTAAGAATGCTGTCTGTTCAATCGGATGAAGCTTATATACAAGCGCCGCATGATTGCGGGTTAAAAATTCATCCAACGCCTGATTGTCAAAATCATCCAGTCGAAAAATGTTGTCAGAAAAAATCTTTCCGGCATGGCAGCTCATGTTGGAACGATAGGATGGTGCAAAAAAGATGAGATGTTCATATCGCGATATCTTTTCTCCCAACACTTTTTTTAATATCCCTTTTCCATCTGACTTTTTCACGCAGTCCAGGCGGGGCTGCCCTGTAACATAAATTTTTCGTAAGTCAAAGTTTAGCATTGCAGCAAGTTTAAATCTGTCATCCAAACTATGTACACACATAAGGTCAACTTTTCCAAAATAATTTTTCAGTTTTATCAGATGACGTGGATTTAAATTATGGTCATAATAATCATGGGCTTTTACGCCACTTCCATGCCACACATTCACAAGCAACTGGTCTTCTCTTTTATTTATGTTAAGAAATGTATACGAATTGGCAATGAGGACATTTGCTTTCTCTATTATTTTATTAGCCTCTACCGTATCATAAACAGCACATCTTATTCCACGTTCTTTCAATATTTCATAATATGCCGGTTTCTTTATAATCCAGGCTGTTTCAAAGTCTGTGTGCTGTTTAACATATTTCCATAACGCATGACAATTACATGCGAAATCCGGCTGTGACATAAATACCATTAACATTTTTAATCCTCCACCCATGCATATAAAACAGTATCTAAATGGTTATTCTGATGGTGTCTTACTGCAAATTTATACTCACTCGAAAACTCATGGATTAATTCATAAATTCTCCAATAATCACTCGGATTGTGATATATGGATATTGCTAATCTTGGTTTATCTTTCTTTATGGTTTTCTCCGCACCCTTTAATGCATCATACTCTGCACCTTCAATATCCATCTTTATCAGGGTAACTTTTTCATCCTCCGGTATAAAACCATCGATTGTTCTTGTTTCAACTTCAATTGTTTTAATCGGTGCTAATTTTTCATTATACTGCACCGTCAAACGGCTGTCCGGTAAATAACCGCTGTCCGGATTTCCAATATCATTAAAAATAATTTTATCCGTTTTATCGGACACTGCATAAGGCGCAACAACCAGTTCTCCCGACCAGCCTTCTTTTTTCAGAGTCTGTCCCATTTCCTTTATCTTTAAAATATTATCTTCAAAGCATTCAAAAGAATATATTTTTTTAACTTTATTGCCAAAAGCCAAGACAAATTTCTCCACACTATCTCCAATATAACCGCCGCAATCAACAATGATTTCATTCCCGCTTACATTCTTATACATATCCTGATAAAGGTATTGCGGGTCTATTCTTGTTTTTAATTTATTATATTCTCCGGTTGCACCGATTATCCTGCGTCTTACCACTTCCCGATATATTTTCTTCGACCGGTCATCATACAGTGCTGCTTCCATTTTTCTGATTTTATCATAGTTATTATAAAGTTCATTGGAAAAAAATCCAAAAAACTTATCCGCAATAACATTGAGATAAAAAATATTAAAAGTATTAACTTCTTTGACTGCATTTGTAACGGAATACACACCACCGGTGCGGGCAGTTACAAGAATTATATGTGTGTCCGGACTAAGTGCATAAAGATGTTCATATGAATAAATCGGCAAGCCTTCATACCGCAAGCCACAACGTTCTGTATCACCATCAATAATACACTCAATGTTGTCAAAAAGAGACATTGCTTTTTTCACATTCTCATTGACCAGTCCTACCAGCACAATCTTTCTATTTTCAGACATTCTGTTAAAATTTTCAATTGTCTGTTTACTGATTCCCTCTATCATTTTCCGCTTCCTCTTTATATTATTCTAACAAACCTGCATCAAAAACATCTGTTTTAAAGAAAAGAAAATCCTTTCCTGCTCCAATTCCTCTATATCTTGAGGTATATCCCAGTTCATATAATTTCATATAAAGTTTTCTTGACTCTTCCTTCTCGAAGTCCATTTCCAAAAGGATTACATCGATATCATACCAGTTAAAGTCAATTGCATTCACAATACGCGCACCCATGCCTTCCACATCAACCGACATAAAATCAATATGTCCGTCCTTAAAATTCTCTTCCAGAATGTCACCAATGTACTTCATTGGAATCTTTATCTCCTGAACTTCCAGCCCTCTGCCTTCATATGTATCAGCCACTTCCTTTACAAAGGTATTATATCCGGCATGCTTGGTCTTATAATAAGTCCATTCTTCCTCACTTCTTACATCAGAGCAGCCACACATAATCGCATTATCTCTCGGACGGTTCCTCTTAATCTCATCCACAAAATCAGGATTTGCTTCTACCAGCACACCATTTGAGCCAGCACGATAAAACATATATGAATTGTTGTAAAGAAGCCATGTATTAGAACCAATATCCAAATATCTTATTTTTGAAATATCTCTTCCAATGCTGTCAAACAAAGTTTTTACTTTCTTATCCATTCCATTCTGCGAAAAATAATCTGCTGAAACATTTAACAGCTTCTCTGCCAATGGTCTTATATGAATAATCTGCTCTCTCTTTAAACCCAATTCCATTAAATTATTTGTAATATTATCGAACCGGTATGGATATATGCAGGAAACCAGTACTACTGCATTATCTGGAAATGGTACTACGCTTTCAGCCAGTTCATATTTATGTCCTGAGTACTCATAACCGATAAATCTGAGATCCTGATGAATCAGTGTTATATCAAGTTCATCCTCAAAATTTAAAATACCACCACATATCTGCAGTTCATGACCATAGATATATATTTTTAAATTTTCCGCATTCTGTTTGAAGTTTTCCTTTAAATATTCTCTGAAAATCTCTTTTACTTTGTTTTTTGTATCGCTCATATTCTATCCTCGCCTTTCTTTATTTAGCATATCTTTTACTTGTAACATAATTTTATTTCCGGTTGTTCCGTCAATGCTGTCTACTATCTTCGAAAGAAATTCAAACCGTTTCTCCTTATAGCTGGTCAGCAAATCAATATTATCTAAAAACAAATCCAGAAAATTTTCATATCGTTCCGAGAAAAACATACTTCTCTCTGTCTGCTTAAGCAGCATCTCTATCGTAGCCTGCTGGCTGCTGATATTGTCCGGATATTTATATGCCGTTATTAAAATCGGTTTTCCGGTTACTGCATAGATTGGTGCCAGCGAACCACCTGAACCAAAATAGCAGTCCGAAAAATAAATTGCCTCATATGCTTCCGAATTCGTATCGATTACTCCCAAGCCATCCTTCACAAAATCTGACCTGATTTCATAATAGGCATCTCTGATTTCCGGCTTCATGGATTTTAAGGTTGCCTCCGTCAAAGGATGCTCTCTCCATATTACAAACACATCTCCCCGACGCTTAAATATGTCAAATATTCTTCTTAAATTATCAATAAATTTATCTTTATTATTCAATATCAGGCTGATATTGGTATTCATAAATACTTTCTTTTTATTTACAGACACTTCTTTCCAGATATCCGGAACAGGAATTCCGTCTTTGCATATTTCACAGATTTTATCAATCTTTGGTGAACCTACTGCAAATACCTTTTCTAACACCTTTTCATTACCGACTATTTTCGCCTGATTCACATATGCTTCTTTTACTTCTTCATTTTGTACAAAGATGCTGTCCACATTTTCCAGTGCAAAAGTATCGATTAAGTGCGTCTGCGGTTCTTTTGGAAATAAAAAATATGGTATGTATATCAATAAGTTCGTGTAATTTTTTAATATATTAGAATAAAATTTCGGTTCCACGCTTGTAACCAGATTTCCCAGGTCATATGGATTATGTATAAAAATTGCATCCGGCATCCGTTCCGCAAAATTATAATCCTCATAATGTGTTATCGGTACATCAGCAGGGAACAGTTTTCCCTCATAATGGTATTCGCCAAAGGTTCGGTCCGGATTTCTGTCATAATAAGGAATCGGCACCACATATGTATCAAAATCATCATCTTCAAAAGCCCGTTTCCATATACTTTCCAACGAATCCCACATGGACACTTTATATGGCAGAAATACAATTTCCCATTTGCCTTTTATATCATCCCTTACACTATCTTCTATGACATGAAGCTGTGCATTTAAGTTTTCTTTTATCTTCTCATATATTCCATTTGAAATATTTACAGAGGTCGTATAAAGCAATTCACAATACGCTTCTAAATATTTCACCGTGATAAAATTCTCACCTTCTGACTGCTCAATGCTTTCTCCGATATGTATTGCTGCATTCTGACAATCCTCTAAAAGTGCACAAACACTCTGATTATCTTTTTCTTTTATCAGTGCTTCCGCATTGCTGTGTGCTTCATAGAGAGTCTGTATTAATTCAAGTATATTTTCTTTTATATTATTTCTCATATGCCCTGATTCTCTCCTGTGCTTTTGCATAATCTCCGCATTTCCGATAATATTCCAGTGCCTGTCCGATGTCTCCGAGGCACTCCCGGATTACGCCTGCATTGTAATATGCCAGATAAGAATTTGTTCCTGTCATCCGTGCGCTCTTATACTCCGTTGCCTTTAAGAACTCAGCTACTGCTTCTTCGTAACGTTCACTATTCATATAGATGAGTCCCATCAGAAACTTGAAATCCGCACAGTCTCCAAACTCTTCATAAATCCCCTGAAACTGCAATGCCGTTTCAACCCGCCCGGTATTCAAAAGTGCGTATCCATAGCTTTCTACCATGTCAATTACATATTCCAGCTTTGGATTCAAGTCATAGCCCAATGCTTTTTCAAAATACCGGATTGCTTCTTCATAATCCTCTGCCATATAATAGCTTTTTCCAATCTGATACATGAAATAAGTATCATCCGGATGGTTCTCCAACTCTTTTAACAATAACTTCAGATTACGTTCTGCTTTTTTCCTCCGCTCCTCTTCGGTGCCTTCATAACCATCATGCAAGATAACAACTGGAGCAAGGTAAGTTTCATACTCTTCTTTATTTTTCGCTGTAACCTGTTCGTGGATACTGCCCGAATATTCATATTGCTGTCTGGAGAATATCCGGTTAATCCGTTCTATGTATTCTGTTTCCTGCTCTCCTACGGAAACGCGGTTAATTCTTTTGATTCGCCCTACCATAGAAGGATGCTGCTTTAACAGTTTTTCCAGCTCGCCTGTATCTATTTCCTGTAAATATTCATCACTGTCTATCATCATAACAATGTCATTGGACGCCTGAGTCAATGCATAATTCCGTGCTGCGGAGAAATCATTGCACCAGCTGAAATAACATACTTTATCTGCATATTTTTTCGCCATGACAACCGTATCATCCGTAGAACCGGTATCTACTACAATAATTTCAAAGCCATACCCCATCAGTTGTTTCAGGCACTTTTTCAATTTTTCTGATTCATTTTTCGTGATGATACATACAGAAATTTTTCTCATGCTATAAGTCCTCAAGTATTACTTTCATCCGTTCTTCAAATCGAAAATCTTCTTTTACCCTCTGTAATCCTCTATCCGCAATTTCTTTCCGTTCTTCTTCATGCTGCAAATAGTAATTTACCAGATAATAAAGCTCTTCTATATCTCCATAAGTGATGATTTCTTCACCCAGCCGGAAGTACTCTGCCAACTCTTCCTGGAAGTTTGAAATCACAAATCCGCCACTGGCAAGAATGTCAAGTACACGCAGCGGAATTCCTGTCCGGATTGTTTTCAGCGAAATATTAAGATTCACTTTAGAGCATTTAAATACTTTTGGCATCTGGGTATAATAATCGATATAATTCTTCTTTCTTATCTTTGGTATGGCTACATTCTGTTCTCCGGAATAGAGCGCTACATCAAAATGATTGGAAAGAAGCGTTAATATTTCCTGCCGCTCTCTTCGTGTAATCTCACTGGCCAGCAGAAATTCAATTTCACGATGATTTACCGTAATCTCTCCATTCCACTGTTTCTGATAAGCCGCATTCATTCTCTCTATCAAATCATCCGTTATAAAATCCGGCAGGAAATAGCCGCCATATACTTTTTTCTGAGCTGCAATCACACCTTCCAAATATCCTCTGTCATACTCTTTCAAAGGTGCCATATACTGTGGATAGACAGTCTGATATAATTTTCCTACCAGTGAAATCTCTGCTCCATATTCCTTTTTATCGACTTCTGTAACTGCAACCGGATAAAATGTTTCCACATCTGCTGCCAGTGGCAAATAGCCGGCATTGATTCCCTGTCTTTGATATTCTTCTGCCTGTCCACGGTCAAAAAAATACACTTTTGTATAGGAATTCTTCAGTGCCTGTACATTGCGGATATGAATCGGAGAATCATAGACCCACGCACGATAAGGCAGTTTATGATTCTGGCATACATCAGAAATAACCGGATTAAAATTTATAGAGATCACTGCATCATACGCCTGCTGCGAAATCCTCTTTTCCAACTGCTCTGCAAACCGATCATCCGATTCCCAGTCATTCATCTGATAAAAGAAGGTATCATAAGCAATATTCAATCTGTGTAACGCACGTTCCATTCCTTTTCCCATAAAAGAATGCCATTGCCAGAATAATATTTTCATCGTTCTCTCCTGCTTTGCAACGAAAAACACTGATACCTTTCGATATCAGTAGTTTTTTAATTCATCTTAACTTTGGCTACTTCTTCCAGTTTTTCAAAGAATGGTATCATGTCCTTCTCAAAGACTTCTGCAAGCTTCTCATCATCTTTTTTCTGATATATTTTGCTGAAATTTACAAACAGAGCATTTGCTGCCTGCTTATCAATAAGCTGCTCGATTTCATTGAGATAGTCCATTGTTCCATTTAAGACCTGAATTTCCCAGTTCATACCTTTGATAATGCTCAAAAGATATTCATCGGTATCCGGCTGACGATTTCCATGTAATTCTTCCATTACATTTCTCATAGATTTTAATAATTTCGGGCTGTACTCCGTCAATACTTTTAACGCTTCTTTTTCTTCTCTTCTATTATCTTCCATGATATTTTCACCCTGGCACATCCTGTGCCGCCTTTCTATAGAATGTATATCGGTTCATTCCTTCATTTTCACAAGAGTATTTTCACTTTTCACTGCATTTTCTTTCCTTGGCATCTATTTCATCAATAAATGCAAGAAGCTTTTTCGCACTCTGCTCCCAGGTATAATTTTCCTTTGCTTTCCTGTAAGCATTCTCTGCAATCATCTGCAGGTTATCTCTTCCTGCCCCTTCCAGATAATCCGCAAGCAGTTCCTGAATCTTATAAAGTTCATTCAACCGGTACATGAGAATATCTTTCCCATCTGTAAACTGCTCTTTCAGATAAGTGCTTTCATCGGTAAGTACCACGCTATGCTGTAACATGCTGTTTGCAATCCGTTCCGTAAATCCATCCTTATGCCAGGCCATCACATTAAAAGATATAAGGCTTTTTTCCATGACTTCAAGGCTTTCTCTCATATCCACCGCTTCATGGATACGAAGATATGGTGAATCCCCAAACGGGCTCTTCTTCCAACTGTCCCCGAATACTTCCAGTGTAATGCCTGCTTCCAAAATTACCTTTACTGCTTTTTCCCGGTAATAGGACATGATGCAATAAATCATTGGCTTGACGCCATCTAATACTTCTAAAAATTCTTCATCCGATAGTACAATTCCATCTTTTCGTAAGGATTCTTCCAATGCTTTCTCCGCAGTCTCTTCCGGGTGCTGTTTCATCCGAAACAGAAAATGGGCTGCTATCTTTTTAATGATTCCCTGGCTATTTCTGATCAGTGGCAGATAACTCCGATAGTCCGTATAGGTGCCAATAAAGGATATCTGATATTCCTTTTTATCCTGCGCTCCCCTCAAATTCCGCTCTGCTTCCTGTTTTCCATTCTCTCCTGCTGCCTTCTCACAACCTCCCGGAAAGATAATGGAACTTCCTGCAATTCTCGGATAATACTTTTCTATAAATGCCGCATAATTTCTGTCATGGGTTGCACTATAGCAATGCTCCGGCATTCTGATATAATGATTCTTCATCCAGATTGGATGGTCAAACTGGAAATTTATTTTTGGTCCCTTTATCAAATCATGTAAATAAATGCCTGCCTTCGGAAGATAAATATCAAAAAGATAACTCTGAAAGCCAATTACCGCCTGATATGTTTTTCCTGCATAAGCTGCCAGAGCTGCTTCGCCGCTCTGCTTCACATCAAAATATTCTACCTCTTCTCCAAGCCTCTGCAACGCTTCTCCCAGTTGCTCTGCAAATGTATTTAAAATGTTATAGCAGATTGGTTCTCCCTTATAGATTAAAATTGTCCCTTTCGCTTCTCTTATTCTATGCTCCATGTTATCTCCCGTCCGGATGCTGTACCTGCTTTTCCTGCCTTATTGTATAAGTTTCCACAAATTCACATAACCTTCGATAGTTTTCTTTTTCATCTACTGCAAGAATTTCCTCTGCTTTTCTGCGGCATGCTTCCTTCTTCTTCTCCATGAATCCTTTATCTTCACAATATTGATGTACCAGATTTACCATCGACTCAACAGAATCACAGGTGAATACCTTGCCCACATTTACCTGCACATCGCAGTTGTCCAGTGTCACTACCGGAATTTCCTGTAAAATTGCATACATGGCTCCGGTACCGCCGCCCTGTCTTGGCGGGTTCAAAAACAAATCTCCTATGGTCATGGTTTTCTGTAATTCTTCGGTATATCCAAGGAAATAAAAACGCTCCCGATATGCTTCTGCTATCCTTTTTTCCAGTGCCTCGCAATTTCCAATGACCGCCAGTACTGCTTTTGGATTTTCCTCTAGCATCGCATAAATCGTCTTAAGAAAATCCTCTGTTACTTCCTGCACCAGCCGGTTTCCCACCAGTAAAATTACGAACTTGTCTTCTGGGATGCCATAATTTTCTTTCTTCTCTTTTTCCACAACCACTGTATTTCCCACAATGGAATGTTTTACTTCCACAAACTGCTGGTACGGTTTCAGCCAGCTCTGATATCGTCTTTCTTCCGCCATGGTATAATCCGAAGCCAGTACGATAATCGGTGCATTGGTCACAGGAATTGTCTTAACGCACCTTCTGGTTAATACGGTAGTGAACTGTCGGCACAAATCAGCCAATATTGTTTTATCACCGATTTCAAGCACCCACTCAGGTGCTTCCTGCCATATCATTTCCGCCGCATCATAAAGCTGTTCCGGATAATTTTCCTGTGTAAAAAGCAGATTATAACCCTTCAGTTCCTCTCCTTCTATCTCTCCCTGAAATGCTCCTGCTGTATTCATAAAATTATTCCACAGACACTGCTTATACCACAACGGTGCTGTATTCCGATTTGGCATATAGGCGACATATAATACCACTTCGTAACCCAGTTCCTTTAAATAACAGTTCATCTGCAATGTTATTTCCGTCGGTGCATGCTGTCTTCCGATAAACTGTTTTGTTATCAGAACAATTTTTTTATTCCGTTTTTCCCACGGCAGATAGGAAAATTCCTTTTTATTCCGCTGTCTGATTTCATCCATCAATGCAGTATAAGCGTCACTGTTTCTCTTATATTCTGCCTCTTCATCCTTTATCATTTCACTGGCAAAAATTGTCCGCTGCAACTGATTCATTAATTCCACTTTCTGCCATAAATTCAAAGAGTCATCTGCCGTTAATTCTCCCATATAAGGAATGATTTTTTCATCCCGAAGAACCGCCAGCAGGGATGACCAGATGTAAATCTGCAATGTTATCGGAAACTTTGCCAATGACTGTTCTATTATGCGCAGCATATTCTGCTGCATCGCTGCATCAAATTTCTGGTAGCTTTCCTTTAACTCCCGCAGCGTTCCTTCTTCATATTCCCCTGTTGCATCCAGCTGCCCCAGTCCTCTTTGTAAAATCATAAAAAACTGTTCCATATATTTTCTTTTCGTCCTGCGACGATTTCTCCTTATTCTAACCTTGTTTCTTTCTTTCGATTTCGTTACAATAGTTATAGTTATTATACTCTATATCCAAGGAAGAGGAAAGTTTATCATGAAAATACTATTCTACCGTTATGGAAGCATTTGCGAACCGGATATTATCGAAGCCATGAAGCATTTAGGGCATGAAGTATTCTGTATTAATCTTGAAATTACCGATAAAAATATTCCCACACAGACAGTCATCAAGCATGTTTCTGATACACTGTTATCATCTTCCTTCGACTGCATTTTCTCGATAAACTTTTATCCTGTTTTATCGGAAATCTGTAATATCATGAAGCTTCCTTATATCTGCTGGACGGTAGACAGTCCTGTCATGGAATTATATTCGGATTCCTATTCGAATGAGTGGAACCGTATTTTTCTCTTTGATTCCATGCAATATCAGGACTTTGCGCCATATAACCCGGCTCATACCTTTTTCCTGCCGCTGGCAACCAATGTAAACCGTTGGAATTCCGTTCTTACTGATGTCAATCCCGATTCCTACAAAAGTGATATTTCCTTTGTAGGCTCGCTTTATACAGAGAAATGTCCTTATGATTCCATCAAGAATCCTTCCGCTTATCTCGAAGGTTATCTGAATGGAATTATGGATGCACAGGAACAGATTTACGGTGCGTTTCTTTTAAATGAATTGCTGCCGGATTCTATTGTCAAAGAATTTATTGACTGTATGCCGGATTATTATATTCCGCCGGAAAAAGCCAGACGGGTTGACCGGGATATCATTGCACAGCAGTACCTTGGCATGAAGGTAACTGCCAATGAGCGGAAGCACCTTTTGTCCCTTCTTGGCTCCCATTTTTCAGTAGACTTATACACCGGAAGTGATGCAGACGCTCTTCCTGTCCACAATCGTGGACGGGTTAAGACTTTAACAGAAATGCCTCAGGTCTTTGCCCACAGCAAAATTAATCTGAATATGACCTGCAAATCCATCCGGAACGGTATTCCCCTTCGTGTCTTTGATGTTCTTGGATGTGGCGGCTTTTTACTGACGAATTATCAGAATGATTTAAGCGAATGTTTTACCATTGGAGAAGATTTAGACATCTATACCAGTCCTGATGACCTTTTGTCTAAATGCGAATACTATCTTTCCCATGAAAAAGAACGGATAGAAATTGCCGAAAACGGCTATCAGAAAGTATTAAATCATTATACTTATGAGAAGCAGCTTCAGAAAATGTTATCCTCTGCGCTCTCTCTTTAATGAAAGGAACTCTATGAAAATATTATTTCTTGATTCACCGGCTTTTGCCAAAAAAGATATGTTAGAAGCATTTCATAACTGCAACATTGAAACCGATTTATTTATGCACGAGGATTATAATGTCCGCAAAAGTGCTGCCTATGATGCGGCTTTTGATGCCGCTGTAGAAAATACTTCCTACGACTTTGTATTTTCCTTTAACTATTATCCGATTCTTGCCACCTGCACTCATCGGCATAATCTCCGTTATATTTCCTATGTTTATGACAGTCCACTGGTGGCTTTGTATTCCTTTACGATTACTTATCCCACCAATTATATTTTTCTTTTCGATTATCCGATTTACGAAGAGTTAAAGCAGGGGGGCATTGACCGGGTATTCTATCTGCCGCTTGCTGCAAATGCAAAAAGACTTTCCACCATGCAGGCAGCAGATTCTATCCTTGATATAATCTCTTCCGAGATTTCTTTTGTCGGTTCTCTTTATAACGAAGACCACCTGCTTTATGACCGCCTATATCAGAAGCTTCCTGCCTTTACGAAGGGATACCTCGATGCAATTATCGCAGCCCAGCAGCAGGTATATGGTGAATTCCTAATTCCCGGTTTATTAAATGATACCATCTTAAGTGATATGCAAAAATCCGTTCCATATGCGCCTAATGAAGACGGCATCGAAACACCGTGCTATATTTATGCCAACTATTTCCTTGCCAGGAAACTGGCAGAATTAGACCGCACTGCAATCCTAAAAAAGCTTTCCGCAGCGCATCAGGTAAAGCTTTATACCAATAATCCTACTCCGCAGCTTCCCAAAGTAGAAAACATGGGAGCAATTGACTATTATGAGATTATGCCTCTGGTTTTCCAGCATTCAAAAATTAATCTCAACATTACATTGCGCAGCATCCAAAAAGGTATTCCTCTGCGGGCATTCGATATTATGGGAAGCGGTGGCTTCCTGCTGACAAATTATCAGGAGGATTTCCTGAATTATTTTGTTCCGGGAGAAGACTTTATTTATTATTCTTCCTATGAGAAAGCAGAAACTTACGCCAGCTATTATCTTTCCCACGAAAAAGAGCGTCAGCAGATTGCTGCCAACGCCCTTGGTAAGATTTTAGATGCTCACACCTTTGAGCACCGGATTCAAACCATGTTATCTGTTATAGACGGTCAATAAATTTTTCATGTAAATCTGCTATGAGTCGGTCTACCGCAGATTCATAGCCTTTGTACCAGGCTTTTGCACGATTGCATAAGTCTGGTATTGTTAAATCTGCAGATAATACATCATCCCCAATGGAAAATTCTATTTCACTGTTATAATATAGTAACAAATCCTGCACCGGCTCTTTCTGGATTTCTTCATTAAGATTTCCAAATTCTGTCAGCAGCTTCTTCTGCTCCTCTATATTTCCATCTTTGGATGCCTGTTCTAACTGCTCTGCAACTTCCCTTGCTTTCTTAATATTTTCCTTTACTTCTTCCAGACGCTTCGGCTCTTCCTTTATCTCATGGATAATATCCTGCCGTTCTTCTTCTGAAAATGCCAGTGGTACTTCCTGCAATAATTTTTCGAAATCAATTTCTTTCGTGCAGGAATCAATGACTTCTTTTAATGTCATCACTTTTGCGCCTTCTATTTTTGCACCGCCCTCTGTTGCATTGATTACCGTAATATCCTCCGGCAATTTTAAAATTTCATTTTCAATCCATTTCCGGTACATATCCATCTGATAGTCTGTATCCAGCATGGTTCCATCATTGCCCTTTACCTGCACAATGACACGTTTCTTCTGATGCTGCTCATTCTCTTTTTCATCCATTTTCAGACCGCTGTTATAGCTCTGTCCTCCGGTAAAAGCAAGGTCCTGGCCGATAAATACAATTTTCTTAAAACCCAGTGCCTTTACCAGCGAAAATGCGCTGGTAGAAATAGAACCTCCGGTTAAAATATCATCCAAGACATAGCCTTTTCTTTCTATTACAGCCTTTGCAAACATATTACACGGAAATTCATCATAGAAATGTTTGCCGGTATGTCTCTTTACGATTTCTTCTCTGGATATTGCCTCAAATACAAACGGAAATGTGCTGATATCAATTCCTTCAAAAAAGCGGTCTGCAACTCTTGCGTCTACCGTCATTCCCAAATCTGGTGTAATTCCGGCATTTACTACTGCCCGGAGTGCTGCATCCACCACAAGAATCAATGCTTTTCCTTTCGCCCGCTTCAGTTCCTGCACATTTTTATTTAAGGATGGTCCTGCCGCCACAATAATTGCCGGTACATCGCTCAAGTCCTCCTCCGCAAGACATTCTTTCAGATAATGGGTATCTGTCTGCCAGAGATAATCATACATATTACTGAGAGCATGTGCCGCAAACTCATCCCGGAAATTATAGATGGTATTCCGATATGTTTTCGTCTTATTCATGAAATATATCATAGTCTCTAACATATGTTTACATTCCTTCGGATAAATGGAATCATAATTCGGAAGAATACCAAGACGCAGCATCCGGATATTGTTGAAGCTGATACCGGATTCTAAATAATCCTGCAGCATGTTCTCTGACTCTACAATCAAATACACATTTTTCTTCTTTAAAAGTTCAGTATAATCAAAGGTCTCTAATGTTTTTTGGAAAATAGCAACGGATGGTTCATATACAATAAGTGTCATGGTCTCATCCAGCGTCTGCGCCAATGCTTCTATACTTCTTCCGTCTCCAAATCCCAAAAGAAAGAACACACTGTAGGAGCCTTCTTTTTCAAACTGGCTGACATACTGCATGGATGCTTCCTTTGGATTATATTTACTATTTAACCGGTATTCCAATCCGCCCTTTGTCACAATCGGATAAAGCATTTCATCTTCCGCTGCTTCATAGCGTATCTCTACTGATTGCTCCGGCTGTGCCGTTTCCAGATATTCATGAAGTCTTACATGGTGTTCCCGGATTGCCTGCATATTCTTTTCGTATATCGTCATATTTATATCTCCCATCCCATATATCTGCCATATTCATAGTTCAGGCAATCTGCCAGTTCCATGATCTGATGATTCTGATATGCATGAATCAAATGTTCCAATATAGTAACTGCCTGTTCCTGTATTGCTACGTCGGTTTCACCTTTTTCTGTATAATATGTAATTTGTTCTAACAGGCTATCCTTTATCTCCTGAATATGTGCACCAATCCATGGATAAGTTTCCTCCTGCTGGTTCTGATACAACTTCCGGATTACTGCTTTCATTTCCTCTTGTAATTGACTATACTTTCCTGCTTCCACTTTATAGTACCTCGTCTTATCTCTTTTCTTCTATTCTACATGATACTAATCTTTTCGTCACTAAGAAAATAATTATCACTACCCGTGTAACAAAGAATGTGCCTTAGCACATTCTCGCACCTGCGACATCTAGCTTATACGCACCGTGCGCATCCTCGCGGAGCGCTTTTTTACTTTACAGGAAATCAATTTCCTGTAAAGTAAAAAATAAAGCCGACCCTTTCGGGTCAGCTTTACTTTTATGGTTGAGTACTTATGATTACTGAAGTAAGGATAATACACCCTGAGTAGACTGATTAGCCTGTGCTAACATAGACTGACCTGCCTGAGCAAGGATGTTATTCTTGCTGTATGTAACCATTTCAGAAGCCATATCTGTATCACGGATACGGGATTCTGCTGACTGAGTATTCTCAGATGTGGTATCCAGGTTGGCAATTGTATGCTCCAGACGGTTCTGGATAGCACCCATTGCTGAACGCTGTTTAGAAACAACTTCGATTGCATCCTGAACTGATTTCATGTAAGAACCAGCTTTTGTAAATGTACTTACACTTAAAGCAGCCTTAAGACCAATCTTTGATGCGCACATATTAGCAATTGAGAAGTCGATAGACTGTCCGGAAAGGGCACCTACCTGTAATTTCATCTTGTTTGTTGCTCCAGAGAAAGTACCATCTAACAGGTTCATTGTGTTGAACTGTGTGGTAGACTGGATACGGTCGATTTCAGATGTTAACTGATCCAACTCAGCTTTGATAGCACTTCTATCAACAGTTGTGTTAGTTCCGTTAGCTGCCTGTGTAGCAAGTTCGTTCATACGCTGTAAGATAGAATGTGTTTCATTTAATGCACCCTCAGCGGTCTGTACTAAAGATACACCATCCTGTGCGTTTGAAGAAGCTTTGTTAAGACCACGGATCTGGCTTCTCATTTTCTCAGAAATGGAAAGTCCTGCTGCGTCATCTGCTGCACGGTTGATTTTGTAACCAGAAGATAATTTCTCAGTTGATTTTGCCTGTGCGCTTGTTGTGATACCTAACTGTCTGTTTGTGTTTGCTGCCTGTAAATTATGCTGTACTACCATAATTAATTCCTCCTTGAATTTAACGTCGCTTCCTTGCGACTACTTGTTTTTTGTTGCAGATATCTTATCGGCCGTACGCTCCTCAAATCCATCTGCTAAGTAACAATATCTTGTTTACTTGTTATATATATCGGACGGTCGTCTCGATACTTTATAGTAAATGGAAAATTTTTTTAAATTTTTCCAGTCTACTTCTTATCATCCAGAAATGTGGAACCCGGAGTTCCCATTTTCATCATATTTCTGTAATAGGAATTCACCGCCTGTCTGGATTTCTTTACTTCCTTAATCTGTTTCTTCACGGAAGTAAATTTCTGCTGCATCAATACCTGATTGCGTTTTTCTTGGCTCTGGATTGCAGTGCTCTTGTCCATGATTGCGGTAATATCCCGCTTCATCTGAGCAATGTCTTCCGAATATGCCCCACGGTTCTCTGTCAAATCAGCTCGGACCCGGTCATAAATCTGACTGAATCCGTCATCTAACTTTGATAACTGCTCTACCAGATCTGCCTTACGGTTCAGATTTTCTTCCAGTTCATCCGGATCTAAATCCGGATTTTCCAGCATATCTTTCTGCAATACATTTAATGCCATAATTGTATCCAGCAGTTCTATTTTTTTCGTAAGGCTCTGTTTTAAGATTTCAATATAGCTGTTATTTGCTGTGTGCAAGCTTCATTACCTCTTTCCAAGTATCACGCATGGTGCGAAGGTGTGCCAGTACTTCCTCTAAGATTTCTTTATCTTTTTTCATGTTTGCTTCAACCAGGCGTTCCTGTAAGTACCTATACACATTTTCAAAGTCCTTTGCAACCGGATACTTATGATTTAAGGTTGCCTGAAACTCTTCTATGATATTTTCTACTTTTACAATATTTGTATGGGCTTTCTGGATATTATTCTCCTCAATTCCCATGATTGCAATATTACAGAATTTGATGGCGCCTTCATAAAGCATCAGTGTCAATTCTGCCGGAGAAGCAGTCATAATCTTACTGTTCTGATATGCTGCATATCCATTGTTCATTGTCATCGTGTTACCTCCATGTATTTTCACATTATCACAGGTCTATGCCTGTGACTGACATTTATCGGCTCTTATGAACCTAAGAGACCTGACAGTGAGGATGTAGACTGCTGTAATTTTGCCAGTGCAGTTTCCATTGCTGCAAATTTCTTATAATAAGAATCTTCCATCGAAGTAATCTTATCTTCCCACTTCTTAATGGTGGCAGTATAATTGCTATACTCTTTTGCCATCTGCTTATCATTATAAACAGTCATTGCACTGCTCAGAGAATTAGAACGCATCTTGGTATCAATTTCATTGTATACACCAGTAACAAGCTGCTGCATGAATGCCGTAACTGTATCTGGGTCTTCCTCTATCATCTGTTTGAGCTTATTGGTCTTAGAGGAAACTGCAGAATCATCTGCATCACCGTCAATATGATAAGCATTTTCCTCATTCTCATCTGCATTGAGATATCCCAGGGTTGAAATACCAAAGCTGGAAAGGCTGTAACTCTTACCATTTACAGTATATCCCTTATACATCGCATTGGTCATGGAATTCAAAAGAGTTCCTAATGTATCATCACGACGAAGCAATGCACTCTTTACCTTCTTCTCCCATTCCTCTACTTCAGAATCTGTCATGGCATCTTTTTCTTCCGTTGTCAACGGCTCATATCCTTTGGCAGAATCTGCGTTATAAAGAGAAGTCATCTCATTAATCAGGGAATTATATTCTTTTAAGAAATCTTTTATTTTCTTGTATACACCGTCTACGTCATTCTTTACCGTCACATTAATCTCACTGCCCTCTGTTGAAGCCAGCGCCTCAATCTTCAGTCCGTTAATACTGAAGGAGTTAGAGGATGACGTATATTTTGCATTATTTACATAAATCTCTGCATCCTGGCCATCTACGCGGGTTGCATCCGTATTGTACTGTGTCTTGTCAGCTGCATTGGCAAGCTGTTCTACCGCATAGGAAATACGTGCCTCCAATGCCGCCTGATCTTCCCCGTTATCTAACAGGGCATATTTTTCAAGAACAGCCTTATTGTCACTGATAATCTGATTCTGGGCAGTAATACTGTCCTGCTCTTTCGTAATCTTATCATTGTATGCATTGGTAAGTTCTTCTATGGATGCATATTCTGAATCTGCTGCCCCCTTATAAGCATGCTGTACACTGGTAATGAAATCATTCATATCCGCTTTTTCATCAGCTGTCAGGGTGTCATCAGCTGCCTGGGCATCATACTTGTCTACTGCTGCCTTTGCCGCCGCAAATTCTGCAATGGTAACCTGTTTTACATCTTCTCCGGCCTTTTCATCCTTCTTCTCAACAAGACCTGCTTTGGCTGCAAGGGCATTCAGGCGGTCTGTACCGGTTGCTTTTTTATCATCTGCGACTGTATCGTCTGCTACAATCAGCTTTCCTTCTGAATCTCTTTTAAAGTTTCCATCATCATCCAATTCATATGTTTTGGATAAATCAGCTTTGGACATAGCTGCCAGTTCATCCAAATCACGGATTTCTCCTGCATTATCAAGTCCCTTATATGCATTCATCATGGTCTCATAGGAAGATGCATAATTTACCTTTGTTGTATAACCGGAAATCTTAGAGCGTGACTGTGTAATGCTGTTATTGGCTGCTGAGATTGCATCCTTGGAATTCTGCAGATCCGCAAGAATCTGCGCTATATCCTGTCCATCATACGCTGCCCATGACTTATAATTCTCTGTATTGCTCTTGGAAGCTACCCTCAAGCCCAGTGCCTTTAATGCTGTACTTCCATTGGCATCTACTCCTGACAGACTGAAATCATTGGCTGCTCCCGTGCCGGATGCTGCCACATAAATTCTCTGGTTAGTAGCATCATAAGAAGCCTTTACTCCTGCCTTATTTAATTTAGATACAAAATTACTTACGGTTGTATCTGCTGTCACTTCAATAGTGCTGGTCTTTCCGGCAGATGTCACTTCAATCTTTCCACCGGCAAAGCTGTCATCACCCAATAACTCGCTAAGCTTGGTTGCTCTGGTTGTAGAAGCTGCTAACTGGCCGCCGGTAAGATAACCGGACTTTGCCACCTGATTAATCTTTAAGCTGTAGCTTCCGTTTACAGCAGTACCCTCTGCACTGACACTTGCCTTAGTAGTATCCGACACCGACGCCATCTTGGTCTTATACGCAGAACTATACTTTAAGCTTGTCATGTTACTGTAAAGACTCTTTACCTTTTTATTTAATGTCTTCCATGCATCCTGCTTCCAGGAAAGCTTGGTCTGTGCTTTTACATATGTATTTTTCTTTACATTATATGCAGATACGAGCTGTGTAACAATCGACTCGGTATCCATTCCTGACGCTAATCCTGATACTCGAATTGCCATCTTAAGTACCTCCTATCTCTTCTCGTCTACCATCAGCCCTGCCATCTCCCAGAGCTTCTGTATCATGTCAAGTGTCTTCTCCGGCGGATATTCTTTAATCACTTTCTTGCTCTCTTTATCCACAATCTTAATGGTAACACGATTGGTTCCTTCATGGATGCCAAAGATTGCTTCTGTATGAGCCTGGCTGCGATTGATGCTCTCCACCGCCTTCTTAACCTGTTCCGAGGAAGAGGCAGTTGCTTTTTCTTCTTCTGCCGGATTCTGACCCTGTGCTGCTGCATTTTCTAATACACTGGCATTTTCCTGCTGCATTTCATCTGCACTTGTCTGTAATCCTTCTGTTGTTACTGCGGAACTTTCTCTTATTGTTCCCTGAACCGGAGAACTTCCCTGATACACCGATCCACTGTTTCTGATTGATTCAATTGACATTGCTTACACCTCCATGTGCTTCTTGTCATTTCCGTTTACCATTGTCCTAACTCTTATATCGGTAGAACCCGTAAATTTATTTAGCGGTTACAGTAAATTTTTCAAAGCTTCTAACCCATCAGCTTTAAGAGAAGCTTCATTTTCCTTCTGAATCTGTAAATATACTTCTTTCCGGTATACCGGCACATTTTTCGGTGCTGAGATGCCGATTTTAATCTGGTCTCCTCTGATTTCCAGTACTGTTATCTCAATATTGTTATTGACAACAAGGGATTCTCCTTTTTTTCTTGTTAATGCCAGCATCTTATTCACCTGCCTTCTTCTTTGCTTCTTCTAAAATTTCATAAATTCTGTATCTTACCGGCAGGTCATCCTCTACGATTATCTGACTCGCTTTTCTTGTGTCTGTATTAATTACAATCGGTGCTTTTAAGTTCACTGCAAGTTCTTTGATATTCTGTGGCACGGTAACTGTTACCAGTACATAAAGGTTATCCTCTTTTATGGTTCCAAGATTCTTTAACAATTCATCTTCCACACTTGGATTATATGTTTCACAAACGAACAGCGGATCCATTACCGGAAATGCTATCTCTGGCTCATCCATGGACTGTAACCAGGAAATGGATGGTCTGCCTTCTTTTTCTTCATCGAAGATTAAGGTAAACTTCTTCATATCCGGAAATCCAATGATTCCGTCCTCAAATGTTATGATTTTGCTTTCGTCAATTTCTATTTCCCCAAACAATCTTGTTGCTGCTTTCATGCCAGTTTCTCCTTTCTTACAGATAATCCAGTAAAGTCTGTCTTTCTAATTTAGCGGCCGCCTGTAAAGATGCCTGATATGCAGTATAGGAAGAAGTATAGTCAATGATAATATCAGACAAATCCTTATCCTCATTGTCTGATTTTAGTGCCTCTACCGTCTGCTGCTGATTAGACATGCGGTTCTTTGTAATATCAAGCTGCTGTCCCTTGCTTCCCACATCCGTGATTGCAAGGTTTACATCTGACATATAGCCTTCGAATTTCGTCAGTCCCCTGTTAAATACTGTCTGCAGCTGATGGTCTGCATAATCTGCCTGTTTCTGGGCGGCAGCCAGACAGCTTTCCAAATATTCCTGGTCATCCTTTGAGGAATACTGGCTTAAGCCTTTCATTTCCTTAATGTTGTCCACTACACTATGTGCGTCAATTGCTGACTGCACAATGGAAGTAAGATTATCTAAATCTCTTGCGATATCAGAATTGAACACTGTGCTTGCCTGTGTATTTACCACCAGGGTCTGATTCGATGCAATGGTATATTCAATATCCTGCCGGACTCTCTTTCCATTTTCAAAATTAGTATATTGGATTGGATTAGCCGCATCTGTATTATTGGTACAGTCAAAATAATTCTCCGGTCTTAATTCTCCTTTGGAAAATCCGGTCTTATCATAATTTACAGAAACCGTTGCTCCTAATGATTTCAGATTGGATGCAAGTGTTTTTCCCATCAGAAATTCACCGGTGTCTTTATTAAATACGATGTCATTATCTGCTATTGCATAAGAAGACGCTTCCAGATCACTAGTGGTAACAGTGGTAACATTCAGCTCCTTCGTGGTCATCTGTCCGGTTGCGGTGTCTGTATAGCTGTAACTGATTTTTCCCCCAGTAATATCGGTAATATTGTCATAGGAAAGGCGCAGTCTGTGCAGTGTAGTATTCTCCGGTGTACCCGGTGCTGTCTTTGCAGCTACGTCTGCAGCTGTCGGGGTCTTAACATTTCCATAGGAATAATTATATTCTTCTATTTTATCTGCGGATAAATACTCGCTGATATTATATGTCTCTTTGCTGTCTGCCTGAAATGTCAAGGTTGAATTCGTCTTATAACCGGTAAATACTGTTCTTCCTGCATAATCTGCATCACCTTCAGAATAAATCTGGTCACTTAAGGACTGTAACTGCTTTAAAATAGTCTTACGGTCTTCTTCCGTCAGTGTTCCATTGGCTCCTGCATCACACTGGGTGTGAATGGTAGTCAGCAGCTTTTTCATGTTAGTAAGAGAGGTTTCGGTAACATCTAACCACGCCTCTGCATCCGGAATATTTTTTTTATAATACTGATTAATCTGGCTTAAACTGCTGCGCAGCCGAAGTGCACGGATAGCAATAACCGGGTCATCAGATGGCCTGCTGATTTTCTTCTGTGATGTCATCTGATTATTCAATGTATTCACATTGGTCTTATTTCCATTGATATTTATTTTGGTATTGCTCATGATCATGTTATTGGTTACTCTCATTCTAACAAACCTCCTTATACTCCGGTCTCTAAGATTAATCTGTCATACATCTCTGCCATAACAGAAACCATCTTGGATGCCAGATTGTATGCATTCTGGAATTTTACTAAGTCCAGTGCTTCTTCATCTTCATCTACACCGGATACAGACTGTCTCTGCATATCGATAGTCGACTCTATATTGGAATAATTCTTGCTGAAAAGCTCCGCTTCTTCTGTATCTACAGAAATATCCGAAAGCAGACACTGTAAGAAAGCATCTGCCCCCGTTCCACGGTAAAGCTTGGTGTCACTCTCTAATTTCTTCAAGCTATCCAGCAATGTATATTTATCCACACCATCGGTGTACTCTGACCTGGTTACTGCTGCAAATCTTCCCGGGTCTGTTATGGACTCTGAATTTACAGCAAAGTTTAATGCTGTCAGCTGATAATAGGTATTGGAACCGGAGGATATCTGTGTATCTGTAAAATCATATTCTCCGCCTAAAGCTCTCTTTCCTACAAAGAAGCTTCCCATTTCTTTTCCATTTAAATCTACTGCAGGATCATTTGCATCTCCCCGCTCAATATCATTAAATGCTTTGGTAAAGCTCCTTAAGAACTGGTTCATCTGGGACATATAGTACGGGATTCCCATGGCATCCACACTCTTTCCAATGCTGACACTTTCTCCTAAGAACTTGCTTCTCTGGGATGCATTTAACTCCTGCTTTAATGTAAAAGTATAACTTCCATCTGCATTCATGGTAAAATCGGAATAAAGATAATCATTGTTTAATACTGTTATGATTCCCTGTTCTGCAATGGATAATTTCTCTACATCCGTCATAGATGGATTCTTTACGGTAATCTGTGTTACAGTTCTTCCATCTACCACAGTATTCTGGATACTTCCGGCTTCTGTTCCTATTTTACCGGTAAAGTTCTCTGCATTATTTCCATCCCGCATCTCAAACAAAGCTCTTAAGCTTCCACCCATGGATGCACTGGCTGCATTGAATTTTACTCCGGTATCTGACCAGGTCAGGTCGTACAATCCATCAATATCAGTCTGGTTAATCTTCTGCTCTCTCGCTTCATAAGAGAGGGTACGGTAATCGTATCCGTCCACCATGGTCTGTCCATTAATTTTCACGGTGTATTTATTAATTCCAAGATCCATATCCGGATAGTTACTGTTGGTAATCGGCACTTCTGATATTTCAACCGGAACAATTGCGGAAAGTTCATCCACCAAAAGTGCTCTCTTATCTCTCAGCTCATTGGCATGTCCACCATTAATTTCCACCTGATTAATCTGCTTATTAATCAATGCAATTTTCTCCGCAATGGAGTTTACATTATCTACAGTAGACTTAATCTCATTGTTTAAGGTTCCCTGTAATTCCTGAAGGTTCGTAGCAACTCCGTTAAAATAGGTGGCAAGACTCTGGGCACTTCCGATAAACTGCTTTCTTACATTCTCATCAAAGTTCGTATGCTGTGTGGTATCCAGATTGTTAAACATGGTTTTTAACAATGTGGAAAAACCCTTTTCCGTATCATCATCTGTAAAATATGTCTGAATCTGTTCCATATAGTAAAGACGTTTCTGATACAATCCAAGGTTTCCATTATTATTCCAGTATTTCGTGTCATAATAGCTGTCCCGGAGCTGTGTGACAGAAACCGCATTTACTCCGGTTCCGGTGGTTCCGTATTTTGCATTGACACGCATTCCTTCACCGGCTTCTTTATTCGTTACCTGTTTACTGTAACCCTTGGTCTGTACATTGGATACGTTATTGGCAGCAGTATTTACAGATGCCTGAAATGCATTTAATGCAGATGCTGCTATATTTAATCCAAAAAATTGTGACGGCATATTCCCACCTCTTCTATATTACAATCCGTTAATTAATGTCTCTATCATGTCACTTACCACATTCATAAAACGGCTGGCTGCATTGTAAGCATTCTGGAACTGAATCATACTGGTCAGTTCCTCGTCAGAAGAAACTCCGATTACCTGCTGACGCTTATTATCAACGGTATTTACCGTGTTATTCAGTGTCTCTGACATGGTATTGTAAACAGAACCTGCTGTTCCTGTTTCACCAATCATCTGTGCATAATATTCCATAAAGGTACATTTACTGGTAGCATTTGGATTCAAAGAAATCTCACTCTTCTTCCACATCTCTGTAAATGCGGTACCAAGCTGCTGCGCTACCTGTTTATTATTACTATCCTGTGTCAGATGCGGGATGTAAGATGGCTGGCTGATAATTTCATCATTTACCTTAAGGCTGGACAAGGTATACATTTTAGAAATATCTGTTGCACTTTCCTCATTGTATACATAGTATGTCCTGGTATTTCCAGCCGCATCCGTTACATTCACCTCTGTATAGCGATCCGTTCCTACCCTGGAAAATAGCTCCTGTGGCGGAAGCTTTCCATCACTTCCTACTGCGCAGTTATCTGTATCTAAAACTTTCATCCCCTGTGTAATGGTAAACGCATTTCCATCTGCTGTTGTTCCGGTTAAATCTGTGCCGGCATATTCTACATTCGGACAGAAGATATCATTGATTGCTGTAACCAGTTTATGTACCAGCTGGTCTAATTCTGCTTCTGTAGAAAGCATTACAGACATTCCTGCACCATCATTATATTCCTGACGGGATTTTCCTTCTATATCACGGTAATCTGCCACATAATTTCCACGCTGCATTACCAGTGCCTTCAATTCTCCGATGTCAGTGTTATAAGCAGACGAAATATCTACATTAAAGTTAAATACATCGGCTGTCTGTCCACGATTCGTATCTGACATCTGCGGCCAGTATGGTGTAATATAACCGGTCTCATCATCTACGCTTTTTCCCATCTCATATACCTGGGCACGATTTACGAAATCAACACCTTCTATTGAAACAAATACAGTTCCATCGTATTTTTCATCATAGTCGATATGAACCAGACCTGCCAGTTCGTCCAGTGCGTTATCCCGCTGGTCCCTTAATTCCATTGCAGTCTCGACTCCACCAGCCTCGATTTTTACAATGTTTTCGTTTAAATCATAGATTTTCTTTCCCAGTTCATTAATCCGGTCAATATCTTTGGAAATTTTTGTATTTAAATTATTCTGATAGTTCTGTAAACTTGTGTAAACGGCTTTCGCCCGGCTGATAAACAGACTCGATTTCTGCATTACAAGGTTCTGGTTTACCGAATCAGAAGGATCTTTGGAGAACTCTTCAAATGCAGTATATAAAGACGAGATACTATCCTGGAATGCTTCTCCCTCCAGCTCCTGAAAATAAGTATAAATTTCATTTGTCGCAGAGTAGCATGCGGAATAAAAAGACTGTCTTCCAGTCTCTGTACGATATGATTTATCTAAAAATATATCTCTTGAATGAATGACATCTGCAATACTTACACCAAGTCCGGACTGCTGATTACTGATTGCTGCATTTTTATCAAATGTATTGTAATGGCGGTCCGCCTGAATGACCTGCTGGCGCACATATCCGGTTGTGTCAACATTCGCAAGGTTATTTGCTGTCGTATTCAAGGCATTCTGGCTTGTTCGAAGTCCAGAAGAACCAATATATAAACTTCCCATTCCATTTGCCATGGTACTTTTCCTCCTGCCTACTGTTTCGTGTCAAAAGCACTGCTTCCTAACAAATCTCCGGTATTGTATGCAGATTTGTTATAATTCGCTGTTTCCGGTGCCTGCCGCAGGCTCTTAAACAAGGTCAGGTCAAACTCCACCATCTCTAAGGACTGTTTAATCAGTGCCTGATTCTGTGTGTTTAGCTGTGCCATTTCCTTTAACGTCCTGTGAAGTTTATCCCGAAGTGAAATAAGGCGGCTTTGTTCTTTTGGCTGTGATTCCAGTATCTGTATCATGGTCTCAATGGTAAAATCATCCTTTGGTTTACCCAGTACATCTGCCATATCCTGTAAGATGGTTCTGCGGCGCACTTCATATCCATGAAGCACATCTGTCATTTCCTGCTCCATTGCAGTAATTTCTTCCAATCTCTTTACATTTCCAGCAACCAGTACATCTGTCTTCTCTTTTGAAAGAACAATCAACTCCTGATATTGTTTATCTTCCTGCAGAAGTACATCTGCCAAATCCTCCATCAAACTAGCCACGGCTTATCCTCACTTCTTACTTCTTCATTTCGTTATATTTTGCCAGTAACATACTTGCAAAATCTCCGGAATCCACATCATATTTTCCTGACTGGACACTTGTTTTCAGTTCTGCTACTTTATCTTCCCTGATATCCGAAGCTTCTGCGACTGCCTGTTTTGCGATCTGGTAATCTCTTCCCAACTGGGAAATCTGCACTTCATCCCTGCCTGTGCTTACACCATATGGCTGCTGTACTTTACCAGTCTTACTTGTTTTATATATGGATGCGATCTGGTTATAAGCTTCTATACGCATAACGGCATCTCCTTTCTTCCTTGAAATGATTCGCATTTCTGTTGTCTAATCTATTTATCGGACGTTTCTTTGGAAAACTTAGTGCAATTTTAAGAAAATATTTTTTCCTCCTGTTACCGGTCTGTAGTGCCTGCAGCAGCTTCTTGCGTAAAATAGCCCCGGCATCACCGACACCAGGGTTATCTCTTTTATTTTCATTCTTATATAATATCCTTAATGGATAAAATGTGACGTTTCATATTTTCAAAATACTGATTCATCATGCGATATGCATTTTCCATGCTGCAATAATGATTCTCTGCAAGATTAAGAAGTGCATCCTCCACTTGGTAAATTATCTTATCATTGATATGGTACTGTAATGCTCCTTTTTCTACCTGAAGATACTTTGTCTTAATCTCAGGCAGTCCCAATGTTTCATTGAGGCTGCTTCCTCTTGCATCTTCTTCCAGTAATATGGAGAGGTTTCTTCTGGAAAGGTTATAGATATGAGCATGTACCCGAAATCCGATATGCAAATCGCAGTCATCATATACTTTAAATCCTTCATCACTGCCTGATATATCCATAAAATGCACATTCAGTTCCTTCATAATTGGTTCTATTCCAAGCCTTGCATCCGGGAAGCCTCTATGGCAGACAAAGTATATTTCACAGTTTCCAAAGAATCTTCTTACAAACTGGGTCAATTCTACTGCCAGACCCCAATTCGCCATGTTTCCGCAATCCGAAATACAGATTTTTCTACAGGATGTCAGCCCTTTTCCGGTATATCTTGTAATTCCAATATGTTCCAAATCATACCATGCCGGACAACCTGTCATCGCTATATTATCGTAACCATTGTTGCGCAATACATTCACGGTTGCAATATCCCTGCATCCCATCTTCAGGCCTTTTTCCGTTGCTTTCTGAAACAGTGCCCTCATAGGTTCTTCAAATTGATAACTATACTGGCTGACCACATCTGAATTGTGTTCCCACCATCCCATGCCAAGGAGCATAACTGGGATTTTAATTTTATTTAAATCATCTGTAACTGGTGCCATCCTTGGATAAAATCCATTACAATATCCAGGTCCACCGGCAAACACTAAAATATCGCAGGCATTTATTTCTGGAAGTTTTTCTTCCAGACTCTGATTTCGATAATATTCCACGATTTCACTGTCTGGATAAAAATATTTCAGTAATGAAATTGCCCGGTTCTTTATCAAAAAATCGCCGGCATTAATAATTGCTCCGTGTAATACAGCTATTTTCATCTCCGTCACCTCTCTTCTTTTATTTTACGTTTCCTTTTAATAGTATCTGTAACTTCTCACCGGATGGCTTGCAGTATACACGATTGACAGGATTAAAAGCAGTACACTGATTCCCGCCAGCACAATGGTTGCAATTGCAAGTCCTTTTTTCTTCGTCTGTAAGCCCTGGAATCCACACCAGAATTCCAACACAATTATAATTGCTCCGTATGTAATACCAAAGAAGGATAACAGCAGTCCCACCAAGCTGATTACAAAACCTGCAATCGTCCAGTTCTCCCTTGTCTTTCTGGATTTCTCCACAAACTGATTGGCACTGTTCTGTGGCGGGATATACCCCTGCTGTGGTGGCATGCCCTGCTGCATCGGTGCTCCCTGCTGCATTGGCATTCCCTGCTGCATTGGCATTCCCTGCTGTGGTGCCATACCCATCATATCAATGCGATGCAGTTCTACAAACAGCGGTTCTAAATCATCCCGGAAAGATTTCTTTGGAATGGCACCTACAAAGCCTTCCAGCCCTCTTGGTTTCTCAAAAGTTCCCATATATGCCAGCACAATCACTTCTGTTCCATGAATGTAATATTCTATAGAACGTTTTCCCTTCATCCACGGGTCATTAAAGAAATAATAATTGGCATTTGGCTTTGGCATCTGTACATACTGGTTGGCTGCCAGATAATTCTGAATCACCTGGTTAATCACTGCCGGTGCCGCATGCACGCTAAATCTGTATTCTGTTTTTTCTTTGCTCATTTTTCCTTCTCCTTTATATTATGTAAACCGCCTTTATTCCATCGGGCATCCCCGGCGTTCCGGTCCTTCCATGCCGCTTACATACCGGGCATTGAATTCCATATTAATCTCCCGGAGTTCCTTCTCTCCATCAATGTATGCCTGATACATTTCCACGATTCCGGCACTGCATCCATCGCAGGTTGCAGAAATATTTCCCAAGGATTCTGCAACAATTGCCTCACGTTCTTCTTTTGTTGTATCTTTGATTAAATATCCGCTCATCCTTATTCTCCTTACCAATCACTTTTACACAAACAGCTTCTTCACATTTTCAGCATCAAAGGTTACGGATGGCACATGGTCTACTTCAATCTGATAAAGGGCATTGGCTGCTAAATGTTCCGCTGCCTGTTCTAAATCACGGATACCGGAAGTATGCTTAAACTGCTCTACAATTGCATCCAGTCCATCCTCTGTTACAACACATTCACCCTGATGCAGGCCGATTCGTTTTAATACCTTCGGCAGTGCAAACCGGGAGAAGATAATCTTCTTTTCTTCTGATGTATAATCCGGGATATCAATTACTGCAAAACGGGATAAAATCGGTGCACTGATATCGGCTTTATTGTTAGCAGTAGCAATCGGATAAACTCCCACGGTCGGAACCATACATTCCATATAGTTGTCGGTAAATCCAAGGTTATCTAACAAGGTTAACAACACATCTGCCGGGTTTCCGTTTCCTTTGCCAGATGCTGCTTTATCTAACTCATTGATAATAAATACCAGATTGGATTCTCCTGCCATGGAAAATGCTTCCATGATAATTCCAGGCTTTGCATTGGCATAGATACGGGAGCTTCCGGTCAACTGCTCCGGGTCATTGATGGAACTCATATCCAGTGTTGTCCAAGGCAGCTTTAAGATTCTTGCTACCGCATAGGCTATCTGGGATTTTCCGGTTCCTGCCGGTCCCACCAGAAGCAGTCCATATGCCGGCAGGGTATGGGTTCTGTTAATCTGAATGATGGTTTCCATGATACGCTGTTTTACTTTCTCCATGCCATATAACTCTTCATCGAGAATCTTTCTTGCTTCTACCGGATCAATTGCCTCAAAATAATTGCTCTTCCACTGGATATTCATCATAATAGACAATGCTCTCTGGGCATGACGGCGTTCCTCCGGTGATACCTCATGGGAGCGTGCTACTGCAAGGTTTCTTCTCGCCCAGAGGCGGATATTATCCGGCATGGTTCTGCCGGCGCAAGTCATAAAATCGGAAATGCTCTGTAAGCTGGTCAGCTTCATATCATCTCCATTTTCATCCTCTTCTTCCTCGTCCATTTCCTCTGTCGGTGCACTGCTGGCAAGAAGTCTCTCTATCATAAACTGTAAAAACCCATCCTCTGCCGACAATTTGGTTCCTGCACCAAAGGTTGTCTCCCGAATCTTGTATACAGCATACCCGTCTTCCCGGTTTTCTCCGGAAAGGCGCACACTGATATGATTTTCTCCCAGCCATTTAATCAGGCTGACAAAACGTGCATCTACTTTTAAAATATCTGCGCTGTAAGTCTCGCTTTCCTCTTTAAATTCAAAAGCAGTCTGCTGGCTCTGGTTTGCAAACACTCCTCCGGAATGATGTTTCCAATGACGGCTCTTATTGTCCAGTACGAGAATCGGCTCCTCCGCTGTCTTCTCCTTCTCGTTGGACTGAAACGTTGTATAAGTGCATATGGACTCTGTCTTTTTCCCGCCCGGTGCATTACTAAAGTCAAAAACTGCCATTTTTCTCTCTCCTGTATTTTTCATTTGTCCTCTTAAACTGATAAAAAGACCTTTTCTCTCAGAATACCACAATGGTTCTGAAAAGAAAAGGTCTTGCTGTTTTGTTTTATTATCTGCTGTTATTCTACGCCTTTTAAGATTTCTACCATATCAAGCTTGCGGATTCGTTTCGAGAACATGAAGCTTACCAGCATCGAAATTGTCATAACCAGAATACCGGCTATGATATAATCCACCGGTGCCAGTGACAGATTATAATCGAAATTCTCTCCATTGGTATTTATCATTGCATTTAATGACACATTTCCAAGCGGTGCTCCAATAAGGATTCCGATGATGCTAAGCCACAGATTCTGCATGCTTAAAATTCTTCTTATCTTAGAGGAACGCAGTCCCAATACCTTTAAAGTTGCAAATTCTTTTACTCTTTCACGAAAGGAAAGTACGCCGGAATTATATAATACGACAACTATCATAAGTATGGAAAACACTGCCATCATACCTACCATCATATTCATGATTTCCATACTGCTTTCATAGGCTGCCTGCATTTCGCTCTTACTGTTTACTCCGGTTACATAATCAAGGTCGGTCTTGTCTTTTGCTGCTTTATCATCCGTCATCAGAAAGCTTGGTATATATTCCGCACCTGTTTTCTCATAATCTTCTCTAAGATATGCAATTCCCTGGGACTCAAGGCTCCGGTAAATGGTTCCAACCTTTGCTTCATACCAGGTATTTTTCGTATAAAGATGCCAGTATACGGTATCTCCTACCTTTACATCAAGGTCGGCTGCCAGCTTACGGCTGATGCCGATAGTTCCCGGTGTCAGCTCTTTAATCTGATTATTTAAGTCAAGAATATTATATAAATTCTTTCCTTCTAAAACCGTAATGGTTTCTTTTTTCTTTTCATCGGCTGGTGCATTTTTCTTCTTTGCCACTTCTACCTGATTTACCATTACCACTTCGCCATCCAGTTCCTCTGCCATATCGTCTACATCTTCCGTCTTGGCATCTTCTGAAAATTTAATCTGGTACTCACCCACAGTTACGCGGTTAAAGTTAATCTCAATCATACTGCCTAGGAGTTCATTACAGCCGACTGCATATATCATCAGCAACATACCGACTGCCGTTCCAATTACACACATAAAGCTTCTTAACTTGGCTCTGGAAATATCCCTGAGATTGTACTGGCTGGTAAAGGAAAGTTTTTTCCAGAATGGCAGTCTCTCAAAAATGCATTTCTTTCCCTTCTTCGGTGCTGTCGGCCGCAATGCCTCTGCCGGTTTAATATGAAGCAGTTTCCGGCAGCTGATATAGGAAGCAAGTACGCATACTGCCACAATGCCTGCTGCAATGATTAAATACATCGGATGGAATACAGAATGTAATCCCGGTACGATGTACCAGTTTGCAAACATGTCAATGACTGCCGGGCTTCCCCACAAAGTTCCTGCCAACAGTCCAAGAATGACTCCAACTACCGAAACAACCAGACTGAAGCTGATATAATGCAGCATGATTTTATGCCGTTTCAAACCAAGGGCATTCATGGTTCCTATCTGGGTACGCTGCTGCTCTACCATTCTTCCCATGGATGTCGCAATGACTAAAATTGCAATTCCAACAAATATAATGACAAATAAGTAGGAAAATGACTGGTGCTGCTCTAATTCACTGTCTAATCTTGCCAGTCCCGGAATGGATTTTCTGTCTACAATGGCTGAATAATCACGGTCGATGCTTTTATCTATCATCTGACCTAACTACCGTCGATTTTCCTGCTCCTGACTGTCCTAAAATCACCACAAATTCTCCCTCGTTAATGGTAAAGTTCACATGATTGACTGCATATTGTAGTGCTTCTCCTTCTTTTGTGCAAGTTAGTCGTATCTAATCAGAATTATAGCATAAAAATAAGGATAACCAAGTTCTGGTTATCCTGTTGAGAAATATTATTATTAATTTTCAAAAAAATTTATTCTGTTAATCCTTTGATTTCATCCACAGATAATCCTGAAATTTCTGCTATCTGCTCCAAAGAAAAGCTACCCATCTGGAGCATCCGGGTTGCTGCTTTAACAGATGCCTGCTTTTCACCTTGTTCCACCCCTGCCTCAAACTCCGCTTTGCGAAGTTTCTTTTCTTCTTCCACTTTATCATATTCGAAAATACTCATCGCAACTACCTCCGCACGATTCTTTTTCAGGAAATCAGCAAGTATATTCTCCCGGATGCATTCTGTAACCGCTCGTTCCACAGCATCCTCCAACGGAAGCTGCTCTGCATACTTTCTGACTTTCGCTACATACTGCGCATACTCCTTTAATTTTCGGCAATGCTGCATTAATTCGCAATTATGTCCTTCATTGATATTTAATGTTGTCACAATCAGTTCCAATGCCGGTTCTGCTCCGGTATGTAAAAAAGCATCTGACAACCGGCTGATGCAACAGTCCTCTAACGGCTCTATTCCATTATAAAAAACAAAAAAGCCGGGAGTCGGAATCTTTTGAATTGCAGATGAATATAACGATTTCCGGTCGATGAGTTTCTGGTATTCCGCTGCAATATAAAACAAGTCCCGAAGAGGAATATTGGGATTTACTGTAGACTGATGTTCATAAAGATAGAGATTCATGTCTAAAATAAATGCCAGATCATTTTTCATTCCCATATAAATAGCATTTTCCAATGTTACAATTTCCAAGTCATCGGGATTGGTATAATTCCGTTTGTTTACCGCATTATAGAGTGACAGAAGTGACTCCCTGTCTGAAAAAAGCATACGAAAAATCGTATCCTTATAATTGCGGTTTGCTGCTGGTACTTTCTTTGTCATATGTAGTTCCTCATTTGATTTGCAGGAAGCTGCTACATACTCCTTTTCCTGTAACTTCTCCTGCTTTTTATTTAATAAATGGTATAAAAAGCATAGATAGATACAGAAATGTCATAACGCTTAAGACTGCCAGAATGGAATAATAGAAAATGCTATCTGGATTGTATTTTATGCTTTGGATTATTGTATCACAAAGATTTTGTCCCCGGCAATCCTTTTATGAATATTTTAGATTTCTAAGAATCTCTTAAGTTTTATTAATGAGTCTGTTCATATTCTAAGAATTCTTTTGTCTTAGACCAGTACTTGATTCCCCAGTTTTCAAAATTCCATTCTTCCATATAGGCATTGCACTCATAATCCACATAATAGAGGACATTTTGCCACAGGATAAAATTTGTAGGGAAATAATCAATATTTGTATGTGCAGCATATAACTTTGTGCACATTTCTTTTACCTGTTGCAGGCAGATTTCCGGCAGTGCGTCCTTTTCCACCTGCTGATAGACAGTGTCTCCCGGAATGTATTCCTTTAAAATGCGTTCCTGTGTTTCATCGATATCAAGCAGCTTTGGCATGGTAATTCCAATTTCCATAAGCCGTTTATAATCCCTTTTTTCAGCCTCTAACTTATTATCAAACTGATAATAACTGCATGGTTCATGGTGAATCTGTTTCAGGACATATTCCTTCTCCCCATCTGTCACAAGATAGGAATAGCCGCCTTTCCCCTTTCCAAGCAGTTTTTTCACTTTATATTCTTTTCCGTTTAATGTCATTATCTCTTCTTCCGGCAGCTCCATTTCCGCTCCGATATCCAGTTTCTTTTCATAAGCCAGCTTATCCGCCATACGGATGCTGCGCTGTTTTCCGGTATCATCCACCAGAAGAATCGTAACCATCGGTTCTTCCCCTTCCGGCCGTCCTTCACAGCCGAATTCATCCTCAATAATATCTGTGATTTTGTATTTTTTCATCTGTTGATTCCTTTCCTGTTACTTCCTTTATTTCTTTTGAAATATCTATGCTTCTATTACGAGACCAACTTTTAACTGCTCCACCATATCGCCTAACTCCTGCTGTAGAATCCGAAAAGCTCTTCCTCCCGTACAGTGACCGGTATAAATCTTTTTTACACCGGTTGCCTTTATTTTTTCTGCCAACTGCCGAATTTCAGTTTCCCCCTTTTGAAAAATGTGGAAGCCACCAATCATCATTTTTGCCGGCTTTTCAAACAGTTTGCTGACCTCATTTATAATATTGTCTGCGCCACCATGCGAACAGCTGTTAAAAATAATAAGACCATCCTCTTCCTCTATTACAAGACTTTGTTCATGGGCGAAATCGTCCGGTCGCCAACGTCTGCCGTCTCTGATATACATTTTATTGGCGGCTCCGATTGTCTCAAGACCTTTTGTCGTATGGGGAATCAGATATACATTTTCATAAAGTTTGTACTTTCCGGTCACATATTCAATTCTATCCTTCTGTCTGGTTAAGATATGTTTTGGAATTCCAATATATTTATGAATAAACCACTTCTTAAAATAACAGTTTTCACCGGTTCCCTTTTGAAGATAAAATTTCGCATTCTCATTTTCTTCAAAAAATGCCTGCATCCCATTTGCATGGTCATAATGGGCATGGGACAATACCCCATAATCCACTGCCCCGATATCCTTTTCCAATGCTTTTGCATTTACCAGAAAACGGTTTGATGCACCCGTATCAAGCAGTATATTTTTTCCTGCCTGTTCGATATAAATGCTCAACCCCCATTCTCCAGTTGCAATTTCCGTTCCTATATTATCTACTAATACAGTTGCTTTCAAATTGAATCCCCCTTTTCTTATCTCATTACTTTTCATTATACCAATTTCCACTATTTCTACAATCATATCCTGGCAGCTTTCTTCCTGCAATTTTCTTCATGCATCTATCATCCATTGTAGTTTCTCCTGTTTCTCGTATTGTTAACTCATATCTTATTTCAGGTTGACATTCAGTTAATTTTTGTTTATCATAAAGAACTGTAAAATTCACACAGATACAAAGGAGACAAACCATGGATGCACTGACACTGGCACAGGAAATTATTGACGGACGACGCATTACGCGAGAGGATGATTTATCCTTTTTTCTTACCTGCGATTTAAAGGAATTATGCGAAGGAGCCGACAAAATCCGTGCTGCAAGAATTGGAGATAAAGTAGATTTATGTTCTATCATAAACGGACGAAGCGGACGCTGTCCGGAAGACTGTAAATATTGTGCCCAGTCTGCACATAACCATACCAACTGTGAAGTATATGACTTCCTGCCAGAAGAAGATATTATCAAAGCCTGCAAAATGAACGAAAGCGAAGGAGTTGACCGATTTTCTATCGTAACTGCGGGAAAAGCACTGACCGGTCCGGAGTTTGAAAAAGCCATTCACGCCTTTGAATCCATGCATCGGGAATGCAAAATCGATTTATGTGCTTCCATGGGATTTTTAGACGAAGAACAACTGCACCGCCTTCATGAGGCAGGCGTTACCAGCTATCATCATAATATAGAAACATCACGCCGGAATTTTCCAAATATCTGCACCACCCATACCTACGATATGAAAATTGAAACTTTAAAGAAAGTAAAAGCGGAAGGCATGTGCGCCTGCTCCGGTGGTATTATCGGAATGGGCGAAACCTGGGAAGACCGTCTGGATATGGCAGTAAGTTTAGCTGAACTGGGAATTGATTCTATTCCAATCAATGCTTTAATGCCAATCCCGGGAACTCCATTAGAAAATCTGCCGCAGTTAAGTGAAGATGATATTCTGCGTACCATCGCATTCTTCCGTTATATCAATCCGGATGCAAATATCCGTCTGGCTGCCGGCCGTGCACTGCTTACCAACGATGGTGAAACTGCTTTTCAGGCTGGTGCATCTGCAACCATTACCGGAAATATGCTGACTACCGTTGCCTGCGCTACCATAAGAAGTGACCGGAAATTGTTAGAAGATTTAGGCAGGGATGTAACTCCGGATTACTGGAAAGAAGCATAATAGATTCTTATGGACCTTTGATAGAAAAAAGGAAGCCGTTCCATCGGAACTGCTTCCCTTTTTTTATGCGGATAACCCACAAAATATTTTCCCGCGTTTATACGATTTTCCTACACCTGTATTCGATCTGCAATTTCATTTCCCATTGCAAATCTGCTGTCTTTTGCCCCAATAATTACACAGTCACGCATTTTCTGGATGAGCTGTATGCGTTCCCCCTCATCTACAGAGTGGCTATGCAAGAAATCAAGCACTTCCGGCTGACCAAACATCCACTGAATGGTATAGGTTTCACCTGGTGTTGCTTTTGACAATGCCTGCATAGAAATTCCTCCTTTTCTCCTATTGTAGTTTTCACCTGCCCTGTTAGTCAATTGCTATCTTAGTTGCAATCTTCCAACAAATAGTATACGTATATAACAGGAGTAAGATACGGATTTTCTCTTTTATCTTTTTAAAATATCTTCCAAATCCAGACCATAACGTTTGGTAATATCTCTTGCATAACTTAAGCCATCCGGTGTCGTCCGGATGACCCGGTAACTCCGGGTACCCTCTTCTTTACTTTCCATCATTGCCACCAGATTATCGATTTTGCCTTTATTCTCCGGATGCTCATTATAGGTATCCAGCTGTTGTGTCAAATCATGAATATGGGTCACATAAAGGCCACAGCAGCCGATAATTCCGATTCCGGTCAGCACCTCTGATGCTATGTAGCCTGCCTCAAGTCCACTGGTACTGGAAAAAGATTCATCCATCAACAGCATATCCGTATCTGACAGCAGTTTCATGATTTCACTCAGTCTTGCACACTCACTTTCCAGTCTGCCCATTCCATAATTATTCTCATCAGAGGATGGAAAATGTGTAAATATTCCAGACACCGGACTCATTACCGCCTCTTCTGCCGGAACAAACAGCCCCAGTTGGAATAACGCCTGCGCCATTCCGATGGAATAGGCAAAAATAGATTTCCCTCCGTGATTTGGGCCGGTTATCAGATAGAATCTTCCTTTTTCATCCAGCTCAAAGGAATTAGACACAATTGTTTCCTCTACGGAATTCACTGCCAGCATGGGATTGTATACATGCTTTAACTCACAGCGTTTCTCCTGCATGGATGCAATCTTCGGTCTGCACATGGCAAATCCCTTTTCTTTCATGGAACGGATAAATTTTACTCCGGCAGTCAGAAAACGGATATCATCCAATAAAGCAATAAACATATTTGTATTAATGTGATAATAATTCTGCACCAGCGGTTCAAACTCCTTCAGCGACTTTGCAAAAATAGTCTGCAAAGCTGCATTCATGGAATAGTCTATAGCATCCTGTTCATCATTGTGCAGCACCCGGCTCAGTGGATAGAGTGCCGACATCAGATGCCATTTATCTTTTTTCCCTTTTTTCAAAAGCCGGTCCATGATAGTTCCTGGATGGAACTGCTCCTCATTGACAGAAATCAGTCCGGCTTCTTTCGGTCTTAAATTGCCATCAAGATTAATACCTACGGTTACGCTTTTGATATGCCCGAAGTTCAGTTCCATTTTCGGAAGTTCCTCATTCAGGCTCTGGTACTCGCTGCTTGCTACGATTGAGTGAATTTCTTTTTTGAAATTCTGCATACCTTCCGAATGAATCTCTGCTTTTTCCAATGCATCCGCAAACAGATTTACAATTTCCTGATACATTTCAAGATATCGCACCGAACGCAGGGCTGAATCCGTCGTAAAATCACTGTTTAATACTCTTCGCATATCATTGATATTATAAATAATGGATACCGCCTTGCAAAATACCTCGTAAAGTGATGGATTTTCCACCAGATCTTCTACTACGCCCAGACGATACTCTAATACCCGCTCATCTGTAGAGAAGAAATTTTCCAGTGAAAGGTCTGCCACTCCCCGGTAACTTTCCTTAATCAGTATTACCATAGCATCAATTTTTAATGCGTGGATAAATTTATAATCCTTCATGGGAACGGCTTTGTTCCGGTCATAATCCGGTGGATATAATAAATGAAAATCTGTCTGCATTCCACTTACGCTCCTTTTCTCTATTGTGCCCTTCTCTGTCATGCATCCGAACGTGAATATGCATTTTTCATCTGGCTGCTTAATTCAAACAGCACTTTATCCAAAGTATCCTGTGTCTCTTTCTTAAGCATTTCTGCTATCGCATTATTTGCCTGCTGCATCAGTTTCTGTCTGTTTGCTGCGTCCTTTTCTTCTGCCAGAAGTGCATCATAGGTATGCAGCAGTTCCCGCCCTTTTGCCATCACATGCATCTGATAGCGTTCGATATGAAAAAGGGATCTGTGATAAGAGGCATCTGCCATAGCTGCAATCATACGGCTTGCCCAGTAAAAATTATCTGTAGAAACTTCTCCGGTGGTATTGGATACATATTCCGGCGTTGTCTCCACTTCACCGTAAAACGGAACCAGCACATTAAATACATTGGATGCAAATGCTACCCACTGTATGATGTTTCCTGTATTTTCGGTAATGTCCGCCTGCTCCGGCCGCATTTCAATCACAGAAAGAAAATCATTCCGGTTAACTCCAATGGAACGGAATGCGCCTTTCATGGATTTTTCCCCATAAGAACCATATGGGTCATACGGTGTTCCCTGAAAATGTGCGGATAATACATATTTTACATCTTCGATTGTTACCTTTTTCTCCGGTTTCAAGCACCATGGAATATCATCGGATGCCGGCGTATAATCAGCCTGCTCCCCATCCCATTTATAGGTATGTGGGTTGAGATAACGCTCCATAAACCAGGCTCTTGGTGTATTGTATACATGATCGGAATCATCATGGGAACCAAATGCATCTCTTGGATTTAAGCTGCCATCCAAAGAAAGATTCAGATGATTTTTCTCAATAAATTCCCGCAAATCCTTTGAGCACATATAGTCCTTCTGTGTAGTAAGGGCATCCTCTAAATCAAAGGTGTCAAGTCCCAGCTGGTTTGGCATTACCACATAGACATCATCCGGCACTCTTCCTGCCATCCAGTGATGTCCGCCAATGGTCTCAAGCCACCAGATTTCATCCTTATCCTGAAATGCAATTCCATTCATCTCATAGGTTCCATACTGCTCCAGCAAACTGCCCAGGCGAATGACACCCTCTCTTGCACTGTGAATGTACGGAAGCACAATGTATACAATATCCTCTTCTCCAATGCCGCCGATAATCTCTTCCCTGCCATTTTCTGCCGGATGGTAGGTCACCAGAGGATCTGCTCCTAAGACGCGGGGATTGGAAGTTATAGTCTCTGTTGCAGTCATGGCAACCTTCGCCTCATTGACTCCACAGGCAGCCCAGACACCTTCCCCGTCTACCGCATTCGGCATTGCCGTGTAACGCATCGGATGCTCCGGCAATTCTATTTTCACATGAGATAATACAGACTGATAGATTGTCGGCTGTTCTTCCGGATGAATTACCACATATTTCTTAGGTGTAAAATGTCCGGCACCGGAATCATCATTTCGTGCAATTATGGTTGCTCCATTATAAGAAGCTTTTTTCCCTACTAAAATAGTTGTACATGGCATATCTGTTCTACCCCTTTTCCTGTTTCATTGAATGTTATTTCTAACGATAGCCCATCTTCGTCTCATAATTTACGATGGTATCCTCATTGGTTCTCTCTATTTCCGATAACATATCTTCTTTGAAATCGTCCGGTTCAATGGTTCCGTTGTACCAGGATTTTCCATTGAAATATTCCTGCAGTCCTTCATCTAAGAATTTTCTTCCATGTCTTGCATAGATTTCATTTCTGGCAATCCGGAGGTCCTCCTGGGTCAGATTCTCCAAATCAGCTTCCGTTAATAATCGGCTGGCACTCTCCGGAAGAATATATTCTGCTTCCTCTTCTCCAACTGCTCCGTCTGTTCCCATGTCCTCATTTCCGGTTGTATCTTCTTTATTTATTACTTCGGAAGTTTTCTCAGATGCTTCCTGCTGTCCGCTTACATCTTTCCTATCTGTCTGCTCTGTAGACATTTCCGTCTCTGTGGTCTGCTCCGTTGTAACCACCGGCTTATCGGTAATATCATCCTGCTTTGCCGGCTGATTGCCCTTGATAAATAACAATACAATAATTGCAATCAGAATAATAATAAGAACTGCTGCACCGATTAATAAATATACCATGGCACCGGAGCCGGATTTCTTCTCAGTTTCATTCTTATTTTTATTTGATATTTTTTCACTGTTCTTTGTTTTTGTTACTTTCTCATTCTTTTTTTGTTGTGGCTGTGGTGCCGGGCTTGCCTGTCTTACCGGGGTCTGCTGCTGTGTCGATTCCTGCTGTGGTACTGAAGCTCTCTGCGGTGTCGGATTTGGCTGGATTGCTCCCGGCTGAAAAGCTTCTACTTTCGTTCCGCATTTGGTACAGAATTTTGCATTTACCGGTAATGCATTTCCACATTTTGTACAAAACATTTTCTTTCCTCTTTTCTGTTATTTTATGTTTCTTTTGTTTCAAATTTTCAAATTATTTTTATTATAGATTCTATTGTACAAAAATGCGGGACACCAATTCCGTATCCCGCATTATCTTTTTTATTTTTTAAATTTCTTCCCGTCCTGTTCTGGAACGAATTACGAATAATACGCCAATTAATACCACGATACAAACCGGAAGTGCCAGCCATGAAATTCCTGCCAGTCCGACTGCCTGCAGGATACCAATCAGGAAATAGCCCAGTAAGCAGACTGCTGCAACTGTCAATGCATACGGAAGCTGGGTTGCTACATGGTTAACATGCTCACAGTGACCACCGGCAGATGCCATAATTGTGGTATCTGAAATCGGTGAGCAATGGTCTCCACAAACTGCTCCTGCCAGACAGGACGCAATGGAGATTACCATCATCTGTCCGCTTGGGAATACACCAAGGACAATCGGAATCAGAATACTGAAGGTTCCCCAGGAGGTTCCGGTTGCAAATGCTAAGAACGCTGCTACCAGAAAGATAATCATTGGCAGGAAGCCCTGCATTGCATTTGCTGAATTTGCTACCAGATCAGCCACGAATACTTTTGCTCCTAAGAGATTGGTCATTCCGGATAAGGTCCATGCCATAGTCAGAATCAGAATCGGAGCAATCATCGCCTTAAATCCTTCCGGAATACATTCGGTAAATTCCTTAAAGGATAAAACATCACGCAACATGTAATAGATAAAAGTAAATACCAGTGTTACTGCGCCGCCAAGAACCAGTCCGACGGAAGCATCACAGCCAGAGAATGCCTCTACAAAGGAAGTTCCGCTGAAGAAGCCACCGGTATAAATCATGGCTACGATACAGCTTACAATCAACACAGCTACCGGAAGAATCAAATCCAGTACGTGAGAGTTTTCTTTTACAACTTCCTCTTCATTATCTTCATACGGTCTTCCCGGTGTGGTAAACAAATCACCTTTGATTGCATTCATTTCATGGGTTTTCATCGGTCCGAAATCCACGCGCAAAAGAGTAATTCCAATTAACATTACCAATGTCAGCAATGCATATAAGTTATATGGAATTGTCTGGATAAATACCGCAAATCCATTGATTCCGGAATCTGCCGGAACAGAAGAAGTAACTGCTGCTGCCCAGGAACTGATTGGTGCGATGATACATACCGGTGCTGCCGTTGCATCAATAATATAAGATAATTTTGCACGGGACACCTTGTGCCGGTCTGTAACCGGACGCATTACACTTCCTACGGTCAGACAGTTAAAATAATCATCCACGAAAATCAATACACCAAGAATCATAACGGAAATCTGCGCTCCGATTCTGGTTTTAATATGCCGGGATGCCCACTTTCCAAATGCGGCAGAACCACCTGCACGGTTAAGAAGGGATACCAAAATGCCAAGCATGACAAGGAATACTAAAATTCCCACATTTCCTGCATCTGACAGTTTGTATATCATACCACCTTCTTCCTGGAATAAAATGGTATTTAACATTAATTCAAGGTTAAAATTGGAATACAGTAAACCACCTACAATAATTCCTGCCAGAAGTGAGGTATAAACCTCTTTGGTAATCAATGCCAGTCCGATTGCAATAACCGGCGGAAGCAAAGATAAAATCGTTGCATAGACTTTACACTGATAGCTGTCAGCATCAGCAATTGTTCCTGGTGTCTGGCTTGTTACGACCATAAGTATCACAATAATCGCAATAAATACCAGCATACCAATCTGTTTTCTTTTCATTTTCACTGTTTTCGTCTCCATCTCATTGTATTTTCAAAATAACCTACTCTGCCTTAATTGCCCAGCGCATCTTAGTAGAACGTGCCCGTCCGTTCTGCGCACACTCCTGTGCAGATGGGCGGATTACATCTTTGGCATAATCGGCATAAATGCCTGCCCGATAGCCTTCTTTTAATGCTTTCTTTACTAACTTGTCTTCGCCGGAATGGAAAGTTAAAATTGCGGCTCTTCCGCCCGGTTTCAATGCATCCGGCAGTTTCTCCATGAATTCATACAGCACTTCAAATTCACGGTTCACATCAATACGAAGTGCCTGGAAGGTTCGCTGGCAGGTCTTTTTTATCGTATCCTTCTTCTCTTTTTCCGGTAGAAAATCAAGCGTCTTTTCAATGATATTCCTTAACTTTGTGGTGGTATCAATCCGGTTGCCTTTTCGAATCTCATCGGTAATCGCTTTTGCCAGTTCTTCACAGTATGGCTCATCCGAATTTTCATAAAGCATTCCCGCCAGTTCATCCTTTGTAATGGCAGCCAGGCGTTCTGCTGCACTGATTCCGGCTTCCTGGTTCAGCCGTAAATCCAGTGGACCATCCACTTTAAAAGAAAATCCACGCTTCGGATTATCAATCTGCATGGAAGATACACCCAGGTCCGCAAGAATAAAATCAAATCCGCCGGCTTCTTTTGCAATTTCATCTATCGTACAGAAATTCTGTAATCGTATTGTCAGAATATCTTCTCCAAAACCGGCCTCTTCTAACCGCTTTCTTGTCCTGGCTGATTCCTCCGGGTCTACATCCGTTGCATAGATGTGTCCCTGCCCTTTTAAGCACTGCAGCATGGCTTTCGTATGACCGCCATATCCCAAGGTCGCATCAAAGCCTGTTTCTCCCGGCTGGATTTTTAAGAAATCCAGAATTTCATTTACCATTATGGAAATATGCATTCCGGCAGGTGTGTTTCCTTTTTTTATTACATGCTCAATCGTATCTTTATATTTTTCCGGCTGAAGTTCTTTATATTTTTCTTCAAATTTCTTCGGATATTTCCCACTGTAACGCACCCTGCGTTTGTGGGTTGTCTGGTTTTCCTCTGCCATAATCAAAGAGCCTTCTTGATTGCTTCCATTAACTCATCATAAGTCTCAAATGCAGGCAGTTCCGGATGGTCTTTCTTAATCTGCTCGGTGCTGCGGAATAAGAATCCTGCTTTACTTGCCTCAATCATTCCAAGGTCATTGTGGCTGTCTCCGCTGGCAATCGTCTCATAACCAATGGACTGTAATGCTTTTACTGTAGTCAGCTTGGAATTTTCAATTCTCATCTTAAATCCGGTAATCTCACCGTCCTCTGCCACCTCCAGAGAATTACAGAAAATGGTAGGCCAGCCTAATTTCTTCATCAGAGGTCCTGCAAACTGGGTAAAGGTATCACTGATGATGATAACCTGTGTCATGGAACGAAGTTCATCTAAGAACTCTTTTGCTCCCGGCATCGGGTCAATTTTTGCGATGGTTTCCTGAATTTCTTTTAATCCAAGTCCATGTTCTTTTAAGATGCCAAGTCTCCATTTCATCAATTTATCGTAATCCGGTTCGTCTCTTGTAGTTCTCTTTAATTCAGGGATTCCGCTTGCTTCTGCAAATGCAATCCAGATCTCCGGTACCAATACTCCTTCCAGATCAAGGCATACAATGTTCATGTCCATAATTAATCCTCCATACAAACATATTTAATTCAACAAATTACTTCCCTAAAGTATACCTTATTATGAATAAAAGTACAAGAAAGAACCTCATTTTTCAGAAAGCTAAAGCTTTTCTCATAGCCAATATGTGACTTTTTTATCACTTTTAGGAGGTCAAAGATATTCATAAGTTTTCGTTTAAAAATATATGTATTTCCATTTTTGCCATTCTGTTATTGCTTGCAATGGCAATTCCATTCATGTAAAGGTAGACGCTTACCTCAACGGACACCGGTCTACACTTATGGTGGCAATGAATTTTTCCATGGAAATTTAGTAGGCTATGGTACCCAGCACATCTCCCTGCCTTCCAGTTATAACGGGAAATCTTTTAATAAGAAAGAAATGAAAGGAAAACAGCCGGAGCTGTTTCGGAGATAACTCGTCACAATTCCAAAAGAAAAGAAGACGCTCAGGAAAGTCTGACGCCTTCTTTTCTTTTATTTACGCAGGTAGTTTTTCTCACTACTCACCTGCATAAATCGGTGGATGAACGGCATATGCCAGAAGATTTGCTGCAGACATCGTATCAAATACCGGTACTTCGCACACGGCTTCAATTCCTCTGGCATAGGTTGCCAGATTACTGCATTCTACGATTACCGCCCGCAAATCCTTTGTCTTTTCTTTTAACAACCGGGCTGCATGCAATACATCCCGGTTCATTTTTTCTATATCAAGATTTTTGCCACCCTCAATAACAATTTCATGGAAATGAGGTTCATCCTGCAAACCTTGAATAGATAATGGAATTTCTTTGCTCCAGCCGGATGCCAGAAGATGCTTTTCACTTAAAAGTTCCGAATGTCCGGTCAGTATTCCAATGGTTCCGCTTCTTCCGATAAGCTGCCATACCATAGGAATCTGGGTAAGTGAGGAACCGATAAACGGAATTCCGATTTCTGCCCCGATACAGTCCTGATAAAGGCTCATCATGCCACAGTCTCCTATGATACCTTTGATTCCCGCCTCTTTCAAATGCCGGCATCCTTTTAAAATATTTTCTTTTATTGCATCGTTATAATCTAATAATTCTGCAAATCCGCCTTTGATTACTTCATACCGGACCGGATAGGAAAAGGATGCCGCATGTCCGGCATCCCCTGGGATTCTTGGAGTACTGGTAGAAAATACCAGCACTCCGATATATTGTCCGTAATACGGATGACCTGTTTCTATTTTCATATTATGCTGCCGCCTTTTCTGCTACACTGCCTGCCTGTTCTTTGCCTACGAAGGTTCTGCCCCAGCCGGTAATCATTGCGATTAACATCATGATTCCAAGGCCAATACCGTGGAAGGAGAATAATACTATCAGGTTCATGTTGAAGTTTACTGCCACACCTGAGCTTGCGGCAAAAGTATATGCTAACATTGGTGCAAAGCCATATGGAATCAGGCACATTGCCACACAGGATACTGCATCTAAGATATTCGCACTACGATCCGGTGTAATGCCATGTTTTTCTGTCAGCAGGCGTTTTGCTACCGGTCCTTCCATTAAGATAACAACGGAGTTACATACGGTAAGGATACATAGCAGTACATCTACTGCTGCAACTACAAGCTCTGCTTTTCTTGGTGTATCTGCAACCTTTGTTACTTTTTCCAGTAATACTTCAAATAAGCCGCCGACTTCCAGAAGATGAACCAGTGACATCAAAAGCATCGCAAATACGACTGTGTCCATCATTCCATTGATACCATCTACCAATGTTCCGCCTACACTGAAGCTGTTCATATCAATGATTAAGATATCGGATACCGGAAGCAGACCGGATATAACACCAACTACCAGCCCTACTGCTACGGAAGCAGAAAGTGCCACTAACATATGTGTTCCTTTAATCATCATAAATATCAGCAATGCAGGAACCACTAACATAATCAGTCCTTTCGGGCTTGCTGCCACATCAGATGCAACGGTTGTTCCATCATAAGTTGCAAAACCTGCGGTTACAAAAAGTACCAATGCGATAGCTGCACCAGCTAATGCATATTTTAAGCGGGAACGTACAACAGTTGGAACCGGTACATCCTGTGAATATGCAGATGCAATAGTTGTATCAGATACTGGTGCGATGTTGTCTCCAAAGTATGCTGCACTGACAATTGCTCCTAAAATAAGTGGTGGGTATGCGCCAAGGGAAACGCCTACCGGATAAAGAATCGGTGCCAGTGACATAACAGTTCCAAGTGCAGTTCCTGTTGCAGTAGATAATACACTGCCACAGATAAAAATAATTGCCGGGAACAATGCTCCGGTTACTCCGATGGATGTACAAAGCCAGGTCAGGCCTTCAATCAGCCCGGTAGTTTTCATAATCTGCGCAACCATACCTGCAAAAAACAGGATAATCACGATCATAATAACGGTCTTATTGGCAATTCCTTCAATCAATGCTTCCGCACATTCTGCCGGCTTCTTGGCAAGCAGCAGTGCTAAAAACATGCCGGCAAGGGTTGGTACCCAGAATGCCATTGGCAATGCCTTTCCACTTAAAGATAGAAATAAGATTCCTCCCAACATCACTAAAAACGGTAATACTAATCCAAACATGCCGCCCCGGAATTCGAGGCGTTTTACTTTTGTCTCTGTCATAATAAACATCCTCCTTATCATTACTCTTTCAACTATAATTTGAGAAATGTACCTTGCAAGTTTCCACGTAAAAAGGAGTCCAAAAGCCATTTTATCTGGCTTTAGACTCCTTCGTCGTTTCTGATGATAATGTATCATGCTTTATTCTTAATTTCTGTAAATCAACTTACAAAACAACTATGTTTTTTTGTAAAACATATTACACTTTTATTTTGCATACAGCCCGTTTAACACTTCTCCAATGGAAGTAATGCCGTATTCTATCTGCTCCATGGATGGAACGGTAAAATTTAACCGAAAAGAATGGGATTTGCTGTTATTGGTAATAAATACATCTCCCGAAATAATTGCAACCTTCTTCTCGCTGACTAACTTCTGCACCAACTCATCAATGTCAATCTTACCAGAGGTATCGGTACACCATACAAACATTCCGCCATCCGGCTCAATACACTTTATCTCCTTTGGAAGCTTTTCCCTGATTAATTTGCACATATATTCGCTCTTTTTCGCATAGAAAGCGGATACCTCTGCAATATGTTTCTTAATATCATAATTCTTATAATACTCATAAACAATCATCTGTGCAAGAATATTTGTATGCACATCGGTAAACTGTTTTAACAGTGTCCCACGTTCAATAATCTTCTTGTTGGCAATCATAAATCCCACACGAAGCCCCGGTGCCACAACCTTGGAAAAGCTGCCGGAATAACATACAATTCCTGCATCATCAAAGGACTTAAATGCCGGTACATGTTCGCCCCGGAAACGCAGCTCACCATATGGATTATCTTCTATAATGATGATATCATGCTTTTTGCAGACCTCATAAATTGCTTTCCTCCGCTCCAATGGCATCGTAAGTCCTGTCGGATTAGAAAAGTTTGGAATGAGATAAACAGCCTTAATGGGATTCTTTGCAATGGCTTCCTCTAACTGCTCCGGCAGCATGCCGCTATCGTCGCCTTTTACACCAACCAGCTTTACATTATTGGCTTTTATCGCACTTAAGGAACCGATAAAAATGGTCTCATCACAGGCAATGGCATCTCCCTCATCACAGAAGATTTTCACTGCCATATCATTTGCCTGCTGTGCACCGGATGTAATCAGCACTGCATCCTCCTCTGTTCCAATGTTAAAATTCGTCTTTACATACTCTGCAATCTGTTCCCGCAGTGGAGTATATCCTTCGCTGATGGAATACTGCAGTGCTGCAATGGGATTTTCCGTTAAAATTTTCTGGGTAATCTCTGCAATTTCTTTTTCCGGAAATGCTTCCTTGGCAGGATTTCCTCCGGACAATGCTACGATTCCATCTCCTACCATAAGTTTAAATAATTCACGGATAGCCGATGGTTTTAAAGTCTGTACTTTCTCTGAAAATTTATATTCCATAATATGTCCTCCTCTATGAAGCTGCCCTTTTAACCGGGCATTTATCATCCTTTTTCTATCATTAATTTTTCTGCCACTAATTTTTTTGCCTTTATTTATAGTGAATGACATTCCGAAGGGGTTTTCCTGCTTTGTAAGCTGCCATATTTTCTTCGTATAACTGTTTTAACCGTTTCACCCAGCTGTCTCCTGCCCCTGCCTTATGGGTTGTCAGGAAAACATTCGGTAAATCCCATAACTTTGACTCCTTTGGCAATGGCTCCACCTCAAAAACATCCAGTGCAGCCGCGGCAATCTCGCCTTCTTCCAATGCCCGGATTAAATCCTCTTCTACTACAATCGGTCCTCTTGCGGCATTTAAGAACATGGCATCCTTTTTCATTTTCCGGAATGCATCATAATTTATCATGTGCCTGGTTGCATCATTCAAAGGCACTACAACGACGATGTAATCACATTCCGTAAACAGCGTATCAAGCCCTTCCTTTGTATCACAGAAATGATCCCAGTAAGGACAATCCTTATTATATAAACCATAGGTATATACTTCCATTTCAAAGGCTTTGGCACGTTTTCCGATTTCTACTGCAATTGCGCCATCTCCGATTAATCCTAATTTCTTTGTATACAAATCCTTTCCAACCACAGACATCCATGGATCCTGGTTAAAGGTAATCCACTCATGCCGTTTCTTAGCTTCCACGTATTCCTGCATTCTTCTGGAATACATCATCATCTTGCAGAACACATCCTCTGCAATAGAAACACTCATGTTTCCGGTTCCGTTGGTAAAGAGAATGCCACGCTTTTTCATTTCCTCCAAATCAGCTCCATCTACGCCTGCTGCCGGGGTCTGAATCCATTTCACCGATTGGCACATATCCAAGAAATTCTTCTTTAACATATATGGATGAATATTAATCACTTCTGCTTCCGCCATTACCTGCGGATGTGCAAGCATTTCCTCATTGGAATAAAAATATGTCTCATCCTCTGCAGCTTCCGGCCATAATCCTTTATATAACTCATGTGATACAATTTTCATGTTCCCATCTCCTTTCTGCCTCCCAATGTAACATGAGAAACAAAAAATTTCTGTAAACTGATTTATAAAAATTCTAAGAAATTTTGTAAAGTGCTTTACTTTCTTTTCCATACTTTGTCGTATATAATGTATACAATCTAATCGAAAAGAGGGATTTCACATGGGTGCTTTATCAAATGATGATATCTATAATGAAGATTTTTCCAGGCAGGTTACCAATCCCTGGGTGAAGCTTTCTCCGGACGAATGGGGAAGCCTTACGGAAGGACTGTATCCTACCCGGTTTGACAAAAATACGGTTATCTATCACCAGGGCGATATGCTGCGCTTTGCTTTTATCGTAAAAAGCGGCAGAGTCCGCCTCAGCTATTACAGCGAGGCCGGCGAAGAAAAGGGGATTCTGATTGCAGAAGAAAACTGCATGTTTGGCGAAGCTGCTGCTCTGCCGGGTTACCCGACCTATTATACGGCAACTGCAATCGTAGACTGTGAATTATATCTGGTTCCGATTCCAAAACTTATTTCTACGATTCAGACGGATTCAGATTTTGCGCTGAAATTAATTATGCTGATGGCTCGGAAAATGCGGATTTATTCTGCGCAGGAAATCGAGCTTTCCTTTACGGAAGCCTATACCAGAACCTGCCATGCCCTGCTTTATATTGCAGATGTCTATGGCAAACCTACCGACGAGGGAATTCTCATTCGTAACCGCTTTACCCATCAGGAGCTTGCCAATATGATTCATACCAGCAGGGTCAGTGTTGCCAATGTTTTCAGTGAACTGACGAAGTGCGGCATTATTGCCAAGCGGGATGGGCATTATATTATATTAAAGCCGGATGAACTTTACGTTTAATTTTACATGCAAAAGAGGGATGAACAATGACTGGAATTATTATCTACAAGATTGAAACCTTTGTAATTATGATGCTGCTTGGTGTCCTTGCAGCCAGACTTCACATTTTAAAGAAAGATGGATTAAGTACCTTATCGGGGCTTCTGGTAAAAATTACTTTTCCCTGTCTGGGATTTGCCTTAATCTATGATGCGGATACTTCTCTTCTTGATTTTGCTGCTAACTGGAAATTTGTAGTCTTTGAACTGCTGTTGTCTGCATTTCTCCTAGTACTTGGTTTTCTCTCCATGAAGCTGATGCGTCTGCCGAACTCCACCAGACAGATCCATATCATCCAGACCATGTTCGGAAATCAGGGGTTTATGAACATCCCGATTCTGCTTTCTATTTTTACCCACGGGGAAGCCAGTGTATACATTGCCATTTTCACTCTGGTAGATCAGATTCTTCTCTGGTCACTCGGTGTTGTCATCATGTCTTCTTCCGACCCTGCCAATAAAAAAGTCTTATCTCTTAACACCTTAAAGAAGATTTTAAATCCCATGAACTTAAGCATGCTTGCAGCTGTTCTATTTACTACCTTCCATATTCATCTTCCGGAGGTGCTTTCTTCTACAATTACCTCTGTTGGAAATGTAAGCTTCAGTCTTGCGCTGATTTTCCTGGGTGCAACTCTTTCTTATATTTCCTTAAAGAATCTCGACTTTATTTATGATTATTTCTTTCTGGTAATTGTCAAAATGATTCTGATTCCGGTTGGTGTTGCAGCCGTGGTATCACATTTCCTTACTCCGACCGAAACAACCATTCTTACCCTGATGGCATGTATGCCAGCCATGTCCGCCATTCCGATGATGGCAGAAAACTACCATTCCGATGCGGAATTTGCTTCTAAGACCTGCTTTGTCATGACACTTTGCTCCGTCTTTACGATTCCGCTAGTCTTCTTCCTCTTAGAACTTCTCGGCATCCACATCGGCTGATGATTGGTCTTCTTTCTGAAATATGCTATAATGAGCAGTACTAACTTAATAGTGACTTATCAAATGCTTATTTTAACTTTAAGAAACCCTTCAGAAAGGAGTCTCCATGAGTATCTTATCCAACCTATCCAGTAAAAAACGTACCTTTGAAGCAGCAGAACCAGACCGGAAATATCTGGCACAGGGCATCTTCTTCATTGCCCTAGGAACCATTCTTATTTCCTGCATTACCGTTACAGAGCTTAATCTGATGCCTCGTTATCTGCTGCTTGCTGCCGGTATTATCCCTGGTATCTTCGGCTGTTTTCGATTATTGAAATTCCATAAAGACGCCAAAGCTTTCCGGGACTACGAACCCGCCTGGGACAAAGGCCGAGGCATGTATGACCGGTTTGCCAAAGAATATAACCAGTGGAATGAAGATGGAACTCCTCCGGTAAGCTGTGATGGTGATATTACATATTTTTTGAAATTGCAGCAGGAGCGTCTTAAGGAAAAGGGCCTTCGTATGAAAAACCGTGTCATTCCGGGAAAAGGCAATACCTACGGCACTGCCTGTCTCAGTCACAAAAGTGCCTGGTATACCTCGGATACAACTTATGAAGAAATCCGCCATAAGTTCTCTTTTTCCAATGCTTCCGGCGAACTCTATTCCCGTGATACCGAGCAGGTTATGTATGAAACAATTGTACACAGCCCTAACGAACAGCAGCTTCCCTTTATTACCGCAACCTGTCCAAGCTGTGGTGCCGTTAATCTGGTTTCCAATCTGACGGAAGGCTGTCCTTACTGCGGTACAAAATTTCGCATAACGGATTTATTTCCCCGTGTCATGAATTTATCCTTTGTAATAAATCCATCCTCCAACCGGAATATGCAGGTATTTCACAATACCATTTTACTTACCATGCTGGTATTTTTTGCTGGATTCTTCCCATTCTTTCTCATTGGAAAACAGGAAATTCTTCCTCTGGCACTGTTCTCTGCTTATCTTGCCGCACTGATTGGTGGCGGATTCTTAGGCTTGCTGTTAGGAGATTTGCTGCTTCTTATGGGGCTTGGCAACCGGGATGGCATGAAACATATTTCGGCTTTTGGCTTTCTACGTACGAAACGGAAGTTAAAGGATACGATGCTTCGTTATGATCCGAATTTCTCTTATGAAAAGTTTGAAGGCCAGATGATTTCTCTTGTACGCATGGCGGTATTTTCCAATGACCCATCCACGCTTTCTTCCTATCGTGGTGGTACATTAGACGAGCGTTTCAAAGATATCATTGAAATGACTTATACCAGTGGCATGACACTGAGAAATCTGTCCGTGGAAAACCATCAGCTGCATATGACCTTACGAACCTGGTGGATAAATTACAGCGAAAAAAATGGAAATATTTCCAAAACCGGTGACTGTATTGATGTCACTCTTTTGCGAAATATTTCCACTCCGGAACCACCTGGATTCTCCATCAGTTCCGTTATCTGTAATAGCTGCGGTGCCAGCTTTGATGCAGTACGACAGCGGTATTGTCCATTCTGTCACAGCGAATATCATATGGAAGATAAGACTTTTATTATCGAAGATATGAAATTAATCCGATGAACTATTCTTTTTCTTCAAAACCATGCTGCAGGAATTCATTCCATGCAGCGTTGGTTTTTTCTAATTCTTTTTTCTGCATAATCGCATTCCGGTCACTTAAAATGGCAAGTATTTCATCTACAATTTCACCCTCCGGCAGATATTCATAGTGTGATAAATACCATAACATCCTCTGTGCTGTAAAATCCGTATTCAGATTCCGGGTAATGACATCACAGAATTCTTCCGGATACCCCCGCTCTGTCATGATATGATAAAGCTCTATACTCTTTTCCGACTTCGGTTTCATTTTCCATTCCTGCCCTTCGTCTCTTAGAATTCATATTTTAATATGGCACAGTTCTTCACGCCAAATGCAGCATATTCTTCATTGGTCATTTCATAAAAATAGGACTGCACAACTCTTGATATGCCATTGTGTGCCACCAGAATATAAGTCTTATCGGAAGCTGTTACTTCGTCCAGAAGATTGTAAATTCTCTGTGCCAGATGCAGCATGGATTCTCCGCCGTCATAGCGGGTGATAAACTGTCCCTTTGCAATCTTAAATTCTGCTCCATCCCGCGGTGTGGATTCAAATCTGCCAAAGTTCTGCTCTTTTAAACGAAGCTCTTCCCTTGCCGGAATTCCGGTAATTTCCGAAATATGCAATGCAGTATCTTTTGCCCGGATTAATGGGGAATATAATATTTCATCCGCCTTTATGCCTTCTTCTAATATTTTCTTTCCGGTCTCAATTGCCTGCTTATGTCCAAGCTCAGTCAGTGCAATATCTGTTGCACCACATATCCTATTTTCTACATTCCATATGGTCTGTCCGTGCCGGACAAAATATACATATCCCATACTGTTTTCTCCCTTAATGCCTTATTTATGTTCTTCGTCATTTTAGCGGTTCACCGGAAAAATGTCAATTTTCATATGTTTAAACAAATTTGAGGAATAATCAGTTTCCAAGTCACTTATTGTCTGAATAATTTTGACATATTTCCCATAAAGTAGTAAAATTATGATAAATATTTAGATTTTCGCTTTTACTTTTACTGTTGCATAACGCAATTGGTGCCATAGTGCCATTGTATATAACGAAGGAGGAACGTTATGTTTGAGAATCTTAAAATTAGAAACCGTCTGGGGAAGGCATTCCGTATTATCGTGACAACCTGCTCCATCGCAGCCGCCCTTGGTGTGGTTATGCTGATTGTAACCATGACTCTGTATAAGAATGCCCTGAACAATTATGGTTTTTCACAGGGTGACATCGGCAAAGCAATGGTTGCCTTTACCGATACCAGATCTGCCACCCGTGCTATTGTCGGATATGATGATGACAGTCTGATTAGTCAGATGTCCGATACCCATGACGAAAGAAAGGCCACTTTTGAACAGTATTGGGAACTTGTAGATGAAGTTACTACCACCAGCAAAGAGCAGGAAATCTATGATTCCATTGATGCCAAGCTGGAAGATTACTGGACTACTGAGCAGAAAGCAATTGATACCGGCAAAACAACCGACCCGGGTCAGAGTGCAAAAGCCCAGAATATAATGATTGATGAAGTAGCCCCATTATATGATGAAATCTATTCCGGAATGAGGGACTTGATGAATACCAAAGTAACAGAAGGAGATCATTTAGCAGATACACTTTCTGTTGTTACCCTTATTTTTATCATTATCATTGCTGTAATTATTATTGTATCCATCCTTGTTTCTTCCAAGATGGGAGCTTCCATTGCAAAGGGAATTTCAAAACCTTTAGTCGCACTGGAGAATCGTCTTAGCACTTTTGCACAGGGTAATTTACATGACCCTTTCCCGGAGGTGAAATCCAACGATGAAGTTGCAAGTATTGCAGCCACTTCTACTGAAATGGCTGAAACACTGAACGCAGTCATCACTGATGTAGGTGTTCTGATGGAGGGCATGGCAAATGGTGATTACACCATCCAGTCCGAGCATTCCGACAAATATGTCGGTGACTTCGAACAGTTACTGACCGCAATGCGTGGCATGCGTGATGCAATGGTACATACTATCCAGATGATTGGAGAAGCTTCTTCCCAGGTTTCTGCCGGTTCCATGAACCTTGCAGAATCTTCCCAGAGTATGGCAGAAGGTGCTACTGAGCAGGCCGGTGCCGTACAACAGCTTCAGGCAACAATCACTGATATTACAAGTAATATTGAACAGTCCGCTGATCAGGCTCAGATTGCTTATGATCAGGCAAAGCAGTATGCTGCTGAAGCAGAAGACAGCAGTGCTGAAATGAAAGCCATGGTTGATGCTATGGCACGTATTGATGAAACTTCTAAGAAGATTGGAAATATTATTTCTGAAATCGAAGATATTGCTTCCCAGACCAACTTACTTTCTCTGAATGCTTCTATCGAGGCTGCAAGAGCCGGCGAAGCAGGACGTGGATTCGCCGTTGTTGCTGACCAGATTCGTCAGCTTGCAGAGCAGACAACCAAATCTGCTGTAGATACCAGAGACTTAATCGAAGGTGCCCTTCAGGAGATTGCTGAAGGTAATGCTGCTGCAGACCATGCTGCTGAATCTATCGGAAACGTTGTAAATGGTATCCAGCAGATTGCTGAATCTTCCAAGCACATCAGTGATGTTGCTAAGACTCAGGCAAATGCCATGGATCAGGCAGAACAGGGTGTAAACCAGATTTCTGAGGTAGTTCAGTCCAACTCCGCATCCGCAGAAGAGACCTCTGCTACCAGCCAGGAGTTATCTGCACAGGCAACTTCCTTAGATGAACTTGTTGGAAAATTCATCTTACCAGAAGACACTGAACAGTAAAATATACCAAAGCCCATGAAATCATAAAACAACTTTGATTCCATGGGCTTTTCTTTTATTCCAATTTCTTTATTTCAATTTTCCCTGTTCTTCTGCCAGGCTTCGCAGTTCTTTATTTAACATATTATAAGGTCCGAAATTCTCGCAGGTGCAAATACAGGTTTCACAACCCGTAAGTATTTTCTTTGCTTCTTCCAGTTGTGCTTCTTCCATCGGATAAAAAGCTTTTGCAGTAATGACTTTTGATGCCAGTGCCGTTGCAACAGGATATTCTACGTCATTTTCAAATAAGATTCCTGCTGCAAATGGAATATGTTCTCTCTGCAGTCTGTAATAAGTTGGTATTGCAGCACCACCGCCTCCGATTACGAATACGTTCGGGGCAGCTTTATTTCCCGGCATCTGCATGATTCCAAGCATGGAATCAAAGTTCTTTTCCTCAATTCCATAAAGCTTCTGTACCAGCGAACCCTGAAAGATTTCCTCCGGTGGTCCAATATGGCTGACGGTGGTCCCATCTACACAGGCTACCATATCCGATACTTTCTGTACCAGGTCAAGTTCATGCAGTGACATAATTACTGCTATATTCCGTTCCCTTGCCAGTTTCCGGATGCTGTTTAAAATATCAAGCTTATAGCGGATATCCAGATAAGAGGTAGGTTCATCCAATACCAGGATTGCTGTATCCTGACAGATGGCTCTCGCCAACATAACACGCTGTCTCTGTCCGTCACTGATTCTTGTAAATGACTGCTCTGCCACCTCTTCCGCATGAACCATGGTAATTGCCTCATCCACCAGTTTCCAGTCCTGCTTATCTAAGATTCCAAGTCTTCCGGTATAGGGATATCGCCCGGTTGCAACCACATCCCGGCAGGACATCAGTTCCGGATGAATATGCTCTGTCATTACCATGGAAAGGCTCTTTGCAATTTCTGCCTCTTTCATTTCCGAGGTTGCTTTCCCGTTCAGGTATACTACACCACCAAGGGATTTCAACTGCTTTACAATACTCTTTAGAATCGTAGATTTACCGGAACCATTGGGACCAATCAATGTCAATACCCTTCCCGGCTCTGCCATCAGATTGACATTCGAAAGAATGACCTTTTTTCCATATCCAACTGTGAATTTGTCTGTTACAAGCCCCTGTTTTCTTTCAGAAGATTTCATTTTTCCTGCCATGCGTTCTTTCTCTGTGTACTCTGCTTTTCCTGCCATCTGTTTTGTCATCCCCGCTCCTCCTGTCTGCGCAGCATCATTACAATTACCACCGGAACCAAAAAGACCGCTGTAACGGTACTGATACTTACTTCTGTCGGTGCAAAGAGTGTTCTTGCGATTCCATCACAAAACAGTGTCACTACCGCTCCCCCCAGAAAGCAGCCCGGTATCAGCACCAGTGGTTTTGCTGTTCCTGTGGCAGATTTTATCAGATGTGGCACTGCAATTCCTACAAAGGAAATCGGCCCTGCAAAAGCTGTTACACAAGCCGACAATAAGCTGGATAACAGAATCAGGCTTACCCGGAGTACCGTTATATTAACACCCATATTTCTGGCATAAGTCTCTCCCATCTGATAGGCACCAATCGGCTTTGCAAGAAACATTGCCGCAAGAAAGGACAGCAAGGTCAGGATAAATATCATCAGGATATTCGACCAGTTCATTCCGGAGAAGCTGCCCTGGGACCAGTTGTGCAAATTTACGATATTCGAATCATCTGCAAAAGTAACACAGATGTCTGTAATTGCCGAGCAGATATATCCGATTAGAATTCCGCATACAATCAGAAGAGACATTCTATGTACCTTCATGGAAATTAAAAGTACAAATCCCATTGCCAGAAGTGAGCCGGCAAAGGCTGCTGCTACCATTCCAAAAGAACTGATTGCAATGCCCCTTCCCAGAAGATAAATCATTGCCAGTGCTACCATAAGTTTGGCACCGGAAGAAATTCCAAGCACATACGGACCTGCAATTGGATTTCCAAAAAAAGTCTGCAGTAAAAATCCGGAAATGGACAATGCTCCCCCCAGCATGACAGCAGCAAGAATCCGTGGCAGTCTGATATCCCAGATAATATGATAAGCGGTGCCTTCTTCTGTCTGTTTCAGTAAAATATTCCAAAGCTCATCCCAGGAAATCGAAATACTTCCAGAACCAATATTCCAAAGAATTAATCCCACCAGCAATATAATAATTGTTATAAAAGAGACTGCATACCGCTTCATTTTCTTTTACCTCAGCTTCTTTAAATATCCTGCTTCTTCTGTATCTGTATTCCGAATTATTTTATTCAGATCTTCCATAAAATCTCCGATTGCCGTGGATTTCTGGAAGAAATTATTTGTGGTACAATAGACATTTCCATCCTGTACTGCCTGAAAATCTGCAAACAGTGCATTCTTCTGCTTCAATTCCTCCAGCGTACTGATTTCACCTTCAATTGTACTGTTATATATTAAGATATCGGCATTCTTTGCATCTGCATAGAAATCCTCCATCTGTATATTCATTGTGGAAAGTGCATTTTCTTCTTCGCCCGCCAGTTGTTCCGGCACATAGGTTCCACCGGAAAGAGCAATCATCTGCGCTACATAATCATTTGATTTCCGCACACTGATTGTTCCGTTTGCTGTCACACTGAAAAATGCTACTGTTACATTGCAGCTTTCTTTCTTCATAATCGGCTCTAATTTTTCTAATTCTGCTTCATAGAAAGAATCTGCTTCTTCCTCTTTATCAAATAATACTCCATATAAACGGATCCATTCCAGTCTGCCCAATGGGTGTGATTCATAGCTGGAACGCTCCACAAGTACAGGGATTCCAAGTTCTTCCAACTTTTCTTTTACTTCCGGGTTATGATAAATCATTGTATTTTCAATTGCCAGATTACAGCCTTCATCCAGAATCATTTCATAGTCCGGAGCACTGTATTTTCCTGCATATAAAATGTCTCCTTCCTCCATGGCTTCCCTGGCTTCTTCTACATACCAGCCATCTTCCTTCGTTCCGGAGAGCCGGATATCTGACATGGCATCAATCTGTCTTACCAAATCCATGACAGAAGTGGATACCAGATATGTTTTATCCAGCGGCTGCTGTAAAACCGTAACATCCTCCGGGATATTCTGCGGCACCACCACGCCCTCCGGAATAAGCAAAAAACGACCGTCATCCACGATCGTAATCATTTTGTACCCGTCATATTCATCGACACTATACTGTGTTGCATAATTTAATTCCATACTCCCAGTCTTGCTGAGAGAACTAAAATCTACGGTATCTGCTTTTTTCTCCTGCTTCTTTGTACCACAGGCACAAAGAGTCAGAAGAAGTATACAGATAACGCTCACTATCATAATTCGTTTTTTCTGCATTTTATTTTACCAGTTTAAAATTCAATGTATATTCAATTTCATGAGGTGTGCTCATTGCAACAGTATCACCCACTACTGCAATGTCACAGTCAAAGCCGGATACCGGAATCGTAAAGGTGGAATTTCCGCCCTTGTTCTCATTCAGATACTTTGTTCCATCTACTAACATGTAATCATAGTTTGGACTGCTCCACACAACGGTTGCAGTAATTTTTCCATCTTTTATCACAACCTTCGCCGGTGAATCCACCGTTGCTCTTCCGGTTCCGCCCCCTAAAGTTACTTCTGCCTCATAAGAGCCATCAGCTAATTTTTTTTTTCAGGATTAGAAACAGATACTTTGTGGTCGTACCATTTTCCCTTTGTTCCAATTAATGCAAGGTCAAAGTCTTCATCCACTGCAGGAACCGGAACATCAAAGCCGTATACTTCTTCGCTGGTTCCATCACTGTATTCTACCGTATCTGTAGTAGGATCAAGAAGCTTCGCACCATCTTTCTGTGCATCTGCTGCTGTTCCAACAAATAAATTTACAATGTTCTTAGATGGAAGTGTGATATGTGCTGTCATTTTTCCATCCTTTACCGTAAGTTCTGCCTTGCCTTCTTTTGCTTCATTTACGTGAAACATTGTGCTGTCTGTGTTGAAGTCTACGGTATAAGTTCCATCCTCTAAGGCTGCAGAGGAATTGGAACCACCTGCTGTTGCAAGTGGTTCTGCCTCTAAAGCAGCCTTTGTATGTGCTACATAAATATCCTGGACTGCTTTGATTCTTCCAAGACCTTCAATCTGTGTATCTACACTGTCAAATGCTTTGGATGCTTCAAACTGGCTCTTCCAGGAATCTTCATCATCTCCAGCCATATCGTTGTTTGCATGGTCTCCGGCAACAACCATTAACGGACGAAGAATTACTTTTTTGTATCCTGCTTCTTTTACCTTTTCAATAACAGCTTCACATGCGGTATCTTCCGGTTCACCTTCTACGGTTCCAACGAATGCATTCTTATAATTCAGTTTTTCTAACTGGGTCTGCATCTGGTCATAAGTTACATTTGCTGTATGGGAAGTGCCATGTCCCATAAATACAAATGCTGTTCCGTCTTCTGCTGCAGCATCCATGCTGTCATATCCAGCAAGTTTAACTGCTTCTGCTGTAATTGCTTCTGCAACGGCAGCCTTGTCTTCGTTGATTACAGTTGCATCACTTCCAACTTCACCTAACAGAGGTTCTGCGATACGGACTGTTTCAAATTTATCCTGATACTTCTCAATTGCTTCTACCAGTTCATCATATTCTGCACCATGCATTAAATGGGTCGGCTGTACCACAAGATTCTTAACGCCATTGTCTACCGCACGCTCTAATGCCTGATCCATGTTATCGATTTTTTCATCATCACGGGCCTGTATATGGTTAATAATAATCTGTGCTGTAAATGCTCTTCTTACAGACCAGTCAGGATTTGCTTCCTGTAATGCTTTTTCAATGCCGCCGATATCTGTTGCGCGGCTGTCATTAAAGGATGTACCAAAGCTTACTACCAAAAGCTCATTCTCTCCAATATCATCCTGATTTAAAGGATCATCCTTTGATGCATCTCCGGTATCTCTTCCAAAGTAATCCGGGTCTGCATTTTCTCCGGATACCAGTTCCTTCTGAGCATCTGTCAGTGCATCCCATGCTTCTTTTGCTGCCTTACACTGTGCATCTGTCTCATCAGTTCTTTCCTGCACATAAATTGCATCAATCAGTGCTGCTACCTCATCTGCTTTTGCCTGATCATCCTTTTCATCTTCTGTCGAAACAGCTTCTGTTGTTTCAGTTGTCCCTGTTGTTTTCTTATCACCACATCCCGCAAACATGGTTGCTGCCATAGTAAGTGTAAGAACTACAGTCAATGCTTTCTTTTTCATTTTTTTCTCCTTTTCTCATGTTCTGGTTTCATTTACACATGAAAAAACTCCGTTCCATATTGCTATGAACGAAGTAAATGACATACTAACTACAGGAAATACGCTTTACGGATTTCCCTTGTTATCAAACAGTACAGCCAATTACTCGTGACCCGGAATCTCTTCCCGTACCAGATAAACGGCAGGTTTCCTGACTCAAAGATTAACGCTCCGTAATCACCTTCCCAATGTCTGTGCATCAGTGGCGCTTTTAAAAGCCTGACTACGTTACTCCCTTCTTACAGTGACGAGTTCGTACAGGATTTACACCTGTTTCCCTTTTACCCTGCATATGAATGAATTTCATTGCAGGCACCGGTTATCTTTCTATGAAATCGCTACTATACTAACACACTTTTTATTTTTTCACAAGCCATAGTTCACCCAGCCTCAACAAACTTCACCCTTAAAAAGTTCTCTAGCCTTTCAGCCGGTGGGTCAGTACCTTCATAATGGCATCATAATGTTCTGCCTGATGGGGATACGTGCAGTTGGTACAAATCTTAAGTTTTCTGCCATTTGTCTCTTTGTACTCCGGTGTTCCCGGACAATGCTCCATTTCATACATCGGGCAGTAGCAGAACATACAGTTAATCTGCTCAATGTCCCTATGGCATGGATAATAAGCGCATGCACGATTCTCGAAAAAGCGGCTGCTGTTATGCACCGGCTCATCTTTGGTCTTTACAATCACGATGGTAAAATATCCGCTGTTTTCCGGTATGTTATCCACACCGGAAAAGACTTTTTCTTCCTCTTTTCCACAATCGGAAACACTATACACTTCTAACGGACGGATGGTGCTTTCCTTTTGCAGCATTTCTTTTAACTGCTTCAGCTTCCTTCCGGACTTCATATAGATTCTGGTGCCGGAAAATTGTCTCGATTCTTCTATCTCATAGGAACCGGGAATAATATGAATCTGCTCTTCCTTTTCTCCCAGCGAAATACCAAGTCTTGCTGCCACTGCACAAAAAGACGGTACCCCGCTGACCATTTCCGTATGGCCACCATGCTCTTCGATTTTCTGTGAAAGATAAGTATAGGTGGAATAAATTGCCGGATCCCCCAGCGTTAAAAAGGCAACCTTTTCTCCCCTTGCAAGATATGCTTCTATATTTTCGCATATCTTATCATGGGCTTCTTCTAACTTTTTCTCATCTCTGGTCATGGGAAAATTCCATGCCACAAGCTGATGCTTCCGTATGTCCGGCACCAGTTTTTCTACAATCTGAAAAGCATTACACTCTTCTATCGATTCGGACGGCACTACTATGGTATCGCAGCATTCTATCACCTGAACTGCTTTATGGGTCAAAAGCTCCGGCTCCCCCGGTCCTACTCCAATTCCATATAAAATTCCACTCTGTGCTTTTTCTTTCTGCATCTGTCTTCCTCTTACTTCAAATTATCTTTTTGCTTCAATTTCGATTGTTGATACAATCCTGCCTGCTGATAGAAATGCTCCACAAAAGAAGGGTTGGACGGATAATAAAGATGAGGAAATCCCCACCAGTGGTTTTCTCCTTCCCAGACACATTCCCACCTTCTGTTTCCGGTCGGTTTTTTTGCCACGCAGTCCGTTCCATTTTCCGTACTGTCAAAATAATGGAATTCGTGTCCCCGGATTCCTTCTTTTTCCGGCAGGAAACAGCTCTCTTTCTCGGTAAGCTCCACATAGCCAAAACGCACCAGTTTTCCCCGGTAATCTGCATCTGCATCAATTACGCCCGCCATGGAATATTGTCTGCCTTCCATATCCTTCAGTGATTTATGAAGATAAAGAAACCCGCCACATTCTGCCAGTGACGGAAGTCCGCCCCGGATGGCTTCCCGGATGTCTGTCTTCATGCTGTCATTTTCGGATAATTTCTTTGCAAAAAGTTCCGGATATCCCCCGCCTAACAGTAATCCGCTGATATGCTCCGGCAATTTCTTATCATGCAGGGGAGAAAACGGCATCAGCTCAAAGCCCCTTTTTGAAAGCAGTTTCAGGTTCTCCTGATAATAAAAACAAAATGCCTCATCTCTTGCGATGGCAAGGCGGAGTTTACTTTCATGGGTGTCATTTTCTTTGATATCTGCTCTCTGATATGTCACTTTGTTTTCATGACTATCAACTTTTGGGGATGCCGCATCCTTTTCTCCGGCTCCCCCAATTGCTAAAATCCGCTCTATCGATACCGTTTCTTTTAAGCTGTCTGCCCCGCGGCATACCTGTTCTTTTAAATCACGCTTTTCTTCCGGAAGTTTTAAGCCTAAGTGGCGGCTCTCCAGATGAAGCTCCTTCTGTTCGCTAAAACAGCCCAGCACTTCTATGGATAATTCGGTTTCGATTAACTCTTTTAATGACGCATAGAACATTTTACTGACCCGGTTTAGTATCACGCCCTTTATGATTCCGGCTTTGTCATAGGATAAAAGTCCCTGTATCAGTGGAAGTATCGTTCTTCCCATGCCATGTGCATCAATTACCAGAATCACCGGCAGAGAAATTGCTTTTGCCAGGTGATAGGTGGAACCTTCTTCTAAAATTCCGCCAAGTCCGTCATAAAGCCCCATGACACCCTCTACCACTGCAAATGCATCTTCCGGTGTCTCTTCCATAAATATCTCTTTTGTCTTTGCTTCGCCGGTAAAATAAGTATCCAGATTCCCACCCGGCACACCTAAAATCGTCCGGTGAAACATCGGGTCTATATAATCCGGTCCGCACTTAAATGTGCAGACATTGACTCCTGCTTCTTTCAAGGCTTCGATTAACGCACAGGTAATCAGTGTCTTTCCACTGCCGCTTTTCGGTGCTGCAAGAACTACTCCTTTACGCTTCTGCATCCGCTTCTCCTCCCTGCAAATCAAAGGAACATATCATAACCGGATTTTCTGCCTTTGGCATATAATAAGAACCAAGCTCATGATAACGGCTGACCTGCATCTGAATCATTTCAAAATTGCATACCGAAAACCGTTCTTTTACCTGTTTGAATTCTGCCACCGTCTCAAGACTTATAGCATTCATTACAACTCTTATTCCTCTCTTTTTTGCTGCCAGTACTTCTAAAATTTCCATCAGGTGTCCACCGCTTCCCCCGATAAAAACATGTGTCGGTTCCTCTAATCCATTGCATGCCTCCGGTGCCGTTCCCCGGATAATCTCCATATTTGCTACCTGAAACTTCTCTTTATTCTGTGCCAGAAGTGCTACCGCCTCTTCTTTCTTTTCAATGGCATAGACTTTGATTCCTTTGGATAAATGGGCTGCTTCCACAGCAATCGACCCCGTTCCGCTTCCAATATCATAAAGCACCGAATCTTTCTGAAGCCGCAGGCTGCAAAGGCTGACCTGACGCACTTCCCCTTTGGTCATTGGAACTTTCCCACGAATAAAGGCTTCATCCGGGATTCCCGGTGACAAAGTTGCCGGCTCTTCCTGCGTTTCCTGTTCCCTGCGCTTTCCCTGCTCCGCATATTCTTCATTCGCTTTCTGTTCTTCCTGCTCTATCATGACAACATACAATCCTTCCTGTTGTGTCTTCTTGCACGCTTCCGGTGTAAGCACCATCAGCTTCTGCTGCGGATAAGATAACTGGTACCCTACTGTAATTCTGCAAGCTTCTTTATCCGAAAAAAGTGCTCCTAATTTCCGGATGTCTTCTGCTCCGGATACCAAAAGAAACAGCCGCCCATTTTCATGTAGCCTGTGTATCACTTCTGCCTGCCAGCCATCCGTATCTGTTTTGCCATGTATACTGTAAATTCCGGCATTTTCCCAGCTTACGCCACAGGCTGCTGCCATCATCTGAATGGAAGAAATGCCCGGAATGCTTTGCAAGGTTCCATGAAGTATGCCCTTTTGCAGTGCTTCCTGCAGACAGATTCTTACCTTGCTCCAGCCACTATAAAAACCAATATCCCCGGAAAAAAGGATGACTACCTTCAGTTTTTCATGCACCGCATACTGTCTGCTCTTTTCCTTAAGCCATGGAAGGATTTTATCCGGCAGATAAAGTGCCTCTTTCTCAAGCTTCGGTGTCACTGCCTCTATCAGACGTTTCGCACCTAATACAAGGTCCGCTTCTGCCAATGCTTCCTTTAACCGGACGGTCATCATATCTGCATCCCCCGGTCCGATTCCTGCCAGCGTAATCATAAGCTCCGCCGGTCTTAAGGAAAGGTTTACTCCTGTTAATGTTTCGATTTTCTCACAGACTGCATCAAAGGAAAGTCCGTCTTCCTCTGCTGCCTCCCGACGAATGATCAAAAGCGGGATACGATTTTTTAAAGCTGCTTCTTTTTTCTCCAAAAAGCCTCCGGTAATGCCGCCCTGCTTTGTTACCATACATTTTATCCCATACTGATGAATCAGTGCATCATTCAATTCTTCGGAAAAAGGTCCCTGCAGTGCCAGAATCTGTTGTGGCAGAATTCCTTCTCTCCGGCAGATTTCAAGACTTTCCATCCCCGGCAGTACCCGGACGTAAAGACGTTTTTTTACTTCTTCGGATGCGGTATATGCAGAAAGTTCCTTGCTTCCTGTGGTAAGAAGAATGTTTCCCTTGATTTCCTTTAATGCTTCTGCGCAGGCTTCATTGCTGTCAAAGAAACGAAGTCCCGTTTCTTCTGACGCCTGGATGCTCCGTTTCAGCCGTAAGTAAGTGACCTCAAGTCCATCCGCTTTCATTCCGGCAACGCAGCTTTTTATGGTTCTGGTCACTTCCACCGCATAGGGATGAGTGGCATCGATTACAATGTCAAAGGATTCTTTCCTTAGAAATTCTGACATAGCTTCTTTGGAAAGGCGTCCTTCCTGAATCTTCACCTTCGGATGCGCCTTCATAACCAGCTTTCCATAATCGGTTGCCACCGATACGGTGTGGGCTATGCCTGCTGCCGCCATCAGCTCCGATAATTTTCTTCCTTCTGTTGTTCCTGAAAAAATGATGATCTTTTTCATTGCTCTATCTTATAGCCTCTTGGTGTGATTAATTTTCCATCCTGAATTCTGGTTCTGGAATTTCCGACAAAAACGGTAGTAAACATATTTACTGATTTACTCTGTAATTCTTCTAAAGTACAGGTAACTGTGCTTTCTCCGTCTCTTCCGATATTTTCCACATAACCGCATGCGCGCTCCGGTTCTATCTCCTGAAGCAGAATCTTACATGCTCTTTCCAAATAGTCTGCCCGCTTCCGGCTGGACGGATTATAAAGTGCAATAGCAAAATCTCCCCGTGCTGCCATAATCAGCCTCTTTTCAATTAACTCCCATGGTGTCATAAGGTCACTGAGACTGATAACACAGTAGTCATGATTTAATGGTGCTCCAAGAACCGCCGCACCGCTGTTGGCTGCGGTAATTCCCGGTATCACTTCCAGTGAGAGTGCCGGATATTCTTTTCCAATCTCATACATCAGTGATGCCATTCCATAGACACCGGCATCGCCGCTGCATACCATTGCCACGCTTTTGCCTTTTTCTGCTTCCTCAAAACACATTCTGCAGCGTTTTTCTTCCTGCCGCATCGGCGTGGAAAGAAATTCCTTGTCTTGAAAACGTTCTCCTAACAAATCAAGGTATACGGTATATCCGATGATTACGTCCACCTGTTCTAATACTTCGATGGCTCTGCCTGTCATCATCTCTTCATTTCCCGGTCCCATTCCAACAATCCATATTTTATTCTTCATATAAAGTCAGTCTCCAATCTTCTTTTGCTATTGCAAGTGTCATTCCGTTTTCCGCTCTTTTCTGAAGCACCAGCCTTCCATTATCCCGGCAGGCTGCCATGGCTGCCCGCTCGCAGACATTATCCACGCCCACCTGGCTTGCCACGAATGCCGATGTATCAAATGTCCCGGGCACCCGGCTTAAGGTCTCTGCGTCAAAGACAAGAAATGGAATGCCATGTTCTGCCGCAAGTTTTAGAATTGCCTTCTCATCCTTCTTTTTATCAATCGAAGCAATCGCCCGTATCTGTTTCCAGTCTACTCCGGCTTCCTTTAAACAGCTTTCTGCAAATGCCTTAAGTTCCTGTTCTTCTTTATTCCTTCTGCATCCGATTCCAAGAATATATTCTTTGGGGATTAAGGTCAATAATGGCTCCGGCTTCTGTCCATCCTCTGGTGTGCCGATTGCCACATCCACTTTGGCAGCATATTCCGAAGCGATTGTCATGGAAAGCTTCTTTTTTTCCAGCACCTTTGCAGAAACCTTCTTAATGCCTTCTTTTTTATCAATGGATAGGTCATGCTTTTTTGCAAATACATCTATGGCAAAGGCATTATTAATGTCGGTCGCTGTGGTAATTACCGGAACTGCTCCTAATAACTCTGCCAGTAAAAGTGCTATCTCATTGGCACCTCCTACATGCCCGGATAAAAGAGGAATGACATAATTGCCTGCCTCATCCAGTACCAGCACCGGACTGTCTGTCAGCTTGTCCTTAAGAAATGGGGCAATTGTCCGCACCGCAATTCCGCATGCTCCGATAAAAATGATTGCATTTCTTAGGGAAAACTGCTCCTTTGTCCATGCGTTCAGATTTTCCACCTGTTTTCTGCCATGATAAGTATGAATTTCACAGGGAAGCTGCTGCTCTTTGGAAAGTCTTTTTATCTTTTCGGCAAGCTCTGCTCCCTTTTCGGTAAAGCTGATGACACTCCATTTCAATGACTGCATTTTCTTTCCGCCTTCTTATGATTTTTTTGCTGCCCGGAATTCTGTGGAGAAATCTTCTGCATACAGTCTGGATTTGCTGTATCCGCTCTTGTTAATGACATCTCCAACGAGAACCAGTGCCGTTTTGGTAATTCCATGTTCTGCCGCTGTCTGTGCCAATGTTTCTACCGTGCAGATATATATTTCTTCCTCCGGCCAGCTTACCTTATAAGCCAGTGCCGCAGTGGTATCCTTTGAATAGCCACCCTTTATCAGTCGCTCAGATAACTTCTCCAACATTCCGGTGCTTAAATAGATTGCCATGGAACACTGATGGGCAGCAAATGCCTCAATGCTTTCTTTCTCCGGAACCGCCGTCCGTCCCTCCATTCTGGTAATGATAAGGGACTGGGAAATATCCGGCAGGGTATACTCCAGATTCATGGCTGCCGCTGCTCCAAAGCAGGCACTTACTCCCGGCGTAGAATCATAGGCTAGCTTTCTTGCATCCAGCTCCTGCATCTGCTCCTGCACCGCTCCATATATGCTTGGTTCTCCGGTATGCAGCCGCACCACATCTTTTCCTTCCTGCTCTGCCTCCACCATAACTGCAAGGACTTCTTCCAAGGTCATCACTGCACTGTTATATACCTGACAGTCTGCTTTGGCATAGTCTAAAAGCTTGGGATTTACCAGTGAACCGGCATAGATAATCACATCCGCTTTCTCCAAAAGATGCATTCCTCTTACGGTAATCAAATCCGGTGCTCCGCACCCTGCTCCAACAAAATGAATCATTCCTTTTCCTCCAACAGTTCTTTTAATAATGCCTCTGCTCCCGGCGTTACACCTAAAAGTCCGATATCATTACTATAAACCATACATTCTATTTCCAGTCCACCCCCGGCACGATGCTTAAGATGGTCTTCCATTTTTTCCATGACATATTCCATGGCAGGTTCTAAAAATCCGGCTTTTTTAATCCGGTCTACCGCATCCTCAGTACCAATGCAGTCTAATATTTCCCGAAGCAATGTCACTTCTGCGCCCGCCCGGATTGCTGCCGCCGCCAGAAGCTCCATCCGGCAGTCTGCCTCTCTGGAATGGGTGTTCATAATGCCGCCGGATACCTTTATCAGCTTTCCGATATGACCGGTTAAGAGCATTTTGGAAAATCCAAGTTCTTTTACCATGTCAATGGTCTGTCCGATAAAGTTGCTGCATTTTACACTGCGCTCCAAATCATAACCATAGGTCCGTTTCATAAATTCCAATCCGTAGTTGCCCGGTGATATGGCAACAATAGAATGACCTTCTGCCTGCTTCTGTTTCAATTCCACTGCTATGGTATCCAGCAATGCCTTATCACTCATAGGCTCCACAATCCCGCTGGTTCCAAGTATCGAGATTCCGCCCTTTATTCCAAGTCTCGGATTAAAAGTCTGCGCCGCAAGATGTTCTCCTTCCGGCACTGAAATTACGACTTTGATTCCGCCCTGAAAATCAAACAGATGGCAGACCTCTGATACTTCTTTTGCAATCATCTGCCGTGGTACCGTATTAATTGCGGCATTTCCTACCGGCTGGTCTAATCCCGGCCGCGTAACCCTGCCAACACCGATGCCGCCATCTATTTCTATCTGATTGTTATTTTCTTCACAAATGCTCACCGCTGCATAAATCCATGCCCCCGTTGTCACATCCGGGTCATCCCCGCCGTCCTTCTGTACCGCGCAGGAAACTTCTGTTTCCTGAATTTTGATATGCTCCACCGTTGCATGGTAGGGAATTCCCTTTGGTGTCTCAATGGTAATCTCTGTTTTTCTTCTTCCACTCAACAGCATATAGACTGCTGCCTTTGCTGCGGCTGCGGCACAGCTTCCGGAGGTAAACCCATATTGCATCTTTCTTCCCCCTGATTTTACTATCGTCTTAATTGATACAAAATTGCATTGCAGATAGCTGCGGCAACATTGCTCCCGCCCTTTCTGCCCCGGTTAATGATATAAGGTACTTCTGTTTCCATAATCAATTCTTTTGCCGGTACCACATTTACGAAGCCTACCGGAACTCCGATAATAAATGCCGGCTGGTAGCGTCCCTCCGTTATCATTTTATGAAGCTCGATTAACGCCGTCGGTGCATTTCCCACCGCAAAAATAACCGGTTTTTCAATGGCTGCGGCTTTCTCCATGCTGATGGTGGCTCTTGTTACCTGCCGCTCTCTGGCAAGCTGTGCTACATCCAAATCCGCCATAAAGCAATGGGCTTCTCCGCCAAATGATGCCAGTATTTTCTTATTGATTCCGGCAAGTGCCATGTTGGTATCCGTTACAATATCCGCCCCCTTAAGAATCAGTTCCTTTGCAATTTCTACTGCATGGTCAGAATAACACATTGTCTCTGCATAATCAAAATCTGCGCTGGTATGTATCACACGCTTGGTAACAGGCTCCTGCTCTTTAGGCAATACAATCTGACGCTTTTCTAATTCCCCTGAAATAATCTCAAAGCTGCGTTTTTCAATCTCTCCCGGCAATACAAATTCGATTGGATTCATTTTCCCATCACCTCTCTTAATGCGCTTATCAGCCGCTCATTCTCTGCCTGCCCTCTTACTGCAATTCGGTAATATCCTTTGGACAGACCTCTGTAATTTTCACAATTTCGAATCAAAATCTGTTTCTTTAAAAGCAACTCATATAATGGCAGCTCTGTGTAAAATAAAATATAATCTGCCCGGGAAGGATACACCCGGAAGCCTAAGGATATCAGCTCTTTTGTCAGAATACTCCGCTGCTCTTTGATGAGTTTTCTGCTTTCCCCGATAAATTCCGTTTCTTTTGCTGCAGCGCATCCTGCCATCTGAGCAAATACCGATAAGTTCCATTCCGGAAGCTGCCTTGCAATCTTCTGACAGACTTCCCTGTTCCGGCAGATAAGATAACCCAGCCGGACTCCCGGTATGGCAAAGGTCTTGGTAAATGCTCTCACCTGAATCAGATTCCCACATTTCATGCCAGCTTCCATTTCTTCATAAAGCTCTGCTTCTTCACAAAACGGCAGGAAGCATTCATCTACTACCACTATTATATTAAGCTCCTGACACCGCTTTAAAATCCCTTTTAAAATCTCCGGTGGAATTAACTGTCCGGTGGGATTATTGGGATTAGCAAGGTATATAAGCTCCGTTTCTTTATCTAATGCCGCGATAAAGTCCTCTCCCAGCACAAAATTATCCTGTTCCCGCAATGGAAAATAACTTACTTCACACACTTCCGTTCCGGCAGCCCACTCGTAACCATAAAAAGAAGGAACCGGAATCAGTATTTTCTTTGGTTTTAATGCATGAAGAATTGCAGGAAAAAGTTCAGAAGCTCCATTTCCGCACAATATCTCATCTGCCGATACCTTATCCATCTCAGCAATGGCTGCCTTCAGCTTCTCCTGCCTGATATCCGGATACCGGCTGCATAAAGGCACCGCTTCCCGAAGGGCTTCCTCTACGGATGCCGGCATCCCCAGCGGATTGATATTTACAGAATAATCTAACGATATGCAATTACGGTAGATGTCTCCTCCATGTACCATATTCCTGTTCCTTTCCTGAATTTTCATCCTTTCAATCATATAAAGAATAACAATCCCATCACCAAAAGGCAAATGCCTTCACATAAAAATGCAGTCGCATACAAAAGCCGGTTTGCTCTTCTGATGTCCTCGTATTCCACCGGACGCAATGCATCTCCGATAAACGGCTTTTTCACCAGTTTGCCAAAATACCAGGCATCTCCTGCAAGCTGTATGGACAGTGCTCCTGCACAAACTGCCTCTGTCTGGGCAGAGTTCGGGCTGGCATGATGATACCGGTCCCTTTTATAAATGTAATATGCATGCTTCCCGTCATATTCCTTTCCAAGGAAATACGTCCCTGCAATCATCAGGTATGCACTGATACGGGATGGGATATAATTGCAGATATCATCGAATTTTGCGGCAGCTCTGCCAAAATGAAGATAACGTTCATTCTTATATCCTACCATGGAATCCATTGTATTAACTGCCTTATAAAAAAAGCCCAGAACCGGTCCGCCAAGTGCGGTATATAGCATCGGTGCAATGACTCCATCCGAAGTATTTTCTGCCACCGTTTCAATGGCAGCCTTTGCCACTCCGGTTTCATCCAGCCGCCCGGTATCTCTGCCTACAATCATGGAAACAGCATGCCTTGCCGCTATAAGGTCATTCTCCTTTAAACAATTATATACCTTCATGCTTTCTACTTTCAGGCATTTTGCAGCAAGAATCTGATAGGTCATAATCATTTCCAAGATAACACCTGCCACCGGATGAATCCGGTACGCAAGAATCAGAAGAAGTGCGGTCACCATAAGAACTGTCAGCAAAACAAGCGCAACCATTCCAATGCCTGCTCTTACAAGGTATTTCTCACTGCACTCCTTTTTATTCATTCTTTTTTCCAATATCCCTATAAAATTTCCAATCACCCGGATGGGATGTGGCAGCCAGTATGGATCTCCCAAAAGAAGGTCCAGGCAAAATCCCAGTCCGAACGCAATCATGTGATAAATCATATTATAATCTCCTCAAGGGAATCTAATTTCCATTCTTCCCCGCAAAGTCTGAGCTTACAGCAGTAGCCGCCTCCATTTTTCACCTGATAATCAAAATAATTTCCGCCTGCAAGAATGTGAAGCAGTGCCATAATTGTGCCGCCGTGTACAACCGCTGTCACGTTCCGGGGCTGACTTTCTGTTATCGGATTTTCTGTCATTTGATTTTCTTCTATCAGTTTTTCAGGCTCCCGGAGTTCTGTTATTCGACTCTTTGATAACGGCATTGCAGCATCTGCGATTTCTCCGGTGATTTTTCCCTCTATGATTTTTGTTGCGGCATGAAGTCCCCTTTGGCAACGTTTTATATATTCCTGCTGGCTCTCGCCTTCCGGAAAAGGCAGTGTGCCATTGCTGTCAATCCATTTCTGATAATAGGAATCATTTTTCAAATCTTCGTAATTCTTTCCCTCATATGCACCAAAATTCATCTCCCGCCATTCTTCTATCGGATAAGCTTTCTTTCCCGGAAAAAGTATACCAGCACTCTCCTGACAGCGCAGCATCGGACTGATAAAAAGCAGCCATGGTTTTTTTAAAATATCTTTTTCTGCAAGAATCTCCAACTGCTTTCTGCCTTCCCCGGATAAAGCTTCTTCTGTTACACCCAAATACCGGTGTTCCCGATTTGACGGGGTCTTTCCATGACGGATAAGCGTTAAATTTATTTTAATCTCTGGCTGATTCCACATACAATGCGTTCTACCCTTTCTGCCTTCTCGGCAATCCGGATCTGTAGTCTTCCGGTCCGCTCCCTGTAATCCCGTTCCAGAGCATCCATCGGTACAATTCCGTTTCCAATCTCATCACAGATGAAAATAAGTCCCGGATATGTTTCCAGCAGTTTATCAGCCAACAGTTCCACATCTGTCTGCTGCTCAAGACATTTCCGAATCCACAAGTGTAGATGGTTGATGACCGGATTTTCAAATTCCTGCAGTTCTTTTATCATTCCATCCCAGTCTGCAGGAAGGTTTTCGCCCTCTATCACCTGACCTTTACATTCCGGGTGAAGCTTTAACACATATTCCTTTTTTCCCTGGTAACATCCGCCCAAAAATAATTCCATGATTTTTCCTTTCTAGCCTGCTATAAAACAAAGAATGTGCCTCGGCACATTCTCGCACCTGCGGCGGTCGCTTGCGGCATCTACCTTATACGCCGCAGTGCGCATACTCGCGGAGCGTTTTTTACTTTACAGGAAAGCAATTTCCTGTAAAGTGAAAAACAACTACCACTGCAACTGCCATGGCATTTTCGCATAATGACACAAAATATCCTGCGGTATCACCATTGATTCCGCCAAATTCCTTCCGGCTTTTCCAGCTATAATAACCATAACAGAGCAATGCCACAACTACTGCTGCAAGCCCTGCCCACAGGTTTACATAAATCATACATCCACTGTAGACAACTGCCTCTATGATGAGGACTGCCAGCACTCTTTTTTTCTGGGCGCTATCTGCAAAATAAGCAAGCATACCGTCTTTTTTTGCCGCCTTCAGGCTTACCACACCAATTCCGCTTAAGCTTCGTGATAACGCAAAGCCAATTCCCACTACAAGAATTGCAGACAATTCCGTAAGCTCCGCATATGCTGCTCCATAAATAAAATAATATAAAACCAGCATCAATACGGAAAATGCTCCAATATGCGGGTCCTTTAAAATTGCCAGCTTCTTCTCCTTATTCTGATAGGAATGAAATGCATCCATGGTATCCATAAATCCATCCATATGAAAGCCGCCGGTAACAAGCAGTGGAATTGCCACCGCTATCAGTGTTTTGCAAAGATGGCCTATCCCGGCTGTATTTCCCAAAAATAACCAGCCGGCTTCCAATGCACCAATGATAAGACCAATCAATGGGAAGAAGCAGAGGTGATACTGCATATCTTCTTCCTTCCAGTCAAACTGTGGCACCGGTATTTTTGAATATATGGAAAATGCAATGACGAATCCTTTTATAATTTTCATGTATTCCTCTTCTTTCTTAAATTCCATCCTTTTTTATGAAAATCGGAATCCCTGCTACTACTTCAACGACCTGCTCTGCCCGCTCTGCAATCTGCCGGTTTATATCTCCTAACAACCGGATATAATCCATTGTGGATGCGTCATAACGGATTCCGTCTTCAAATATCTGATTCGTGACAATAATCAGTATATCACAAGAATCCTGCAATGCTGTTACTCCACTTATAATTTCATGGGAAAGCTGCTTTATTTTCGCTTCATCCATCACAGCAGACAGATTTTCTTCTGAAAACATTTCGTTGGCAACGAGGTTCGACATACATTCCAGCAAAACTATTTTCCCGGCTGGCACTTTTTCTGCTGCCACTTTTCCTGCTGACACTTTTTCGGTTGCCACTTTCTTTGCTGCCTCTTTAAGTCTTCTCGGCTGCTCTATCGTAAGAAAGCCTTTTCCTGCCCGCATTTTCTGGTGACGCTCTACTTTTTTCTTTCCTTCTTCATCACACACCTGCATGGTGGCTACATAATAAAGGCTGCCGTTGCCTGCGGCTTTCACTGCCATTTGTTCTGCATATGCGGATTTTCCGCTGCCGCTTCCGCCGATTACCAATGTAATCATTCTTCATACCTCTTGTACTGTTCTATCTCAAAATTTGCAAAGGATGCTCCCTGCAAATACACGCCCAGTGCCACATCCAGCAGGGACATCATCATCACTGCACCGGTTCCCTCACCCAGTGCCATATCCGCATCCAGTACCGGATCTAAATGCAGCTTTTTCATAATCGCTGTCTCTGCCAGTTCCCGGCTCTTATGGGATGGTATCATATAATTTACGGCACCCTTGCAAAGAGTCTCTGCCAAAAGTGCCGCAACGGCACTGATGACGCCATCGATGACAACCGGTATCTGCTCGATTGCTGCTCCGATAAATACGCCTGTCAATCCGGCTATGTCCAGTCCACCTACAGTCTTTAATATGGTAAATGCATCCGCATCACGAAGGAAATATTTTTCTATCGCTTCTTCAATTACCCTGCATTTTCTTTTTAATGCTTCATCCGTTAATCCGGCGCCCTTGCCGGTCACCTGCTCTACCTCTAAGTCTAAAAGTGCTGCTGCAACGGCTGTACTTGTGGTTGTATTTCCGATTCCCATCTCTCCTGTGGCAAGTATCTCATACCCTTCTCTGTGGCATTGCTGCACCAGTTGTATTCCGGTTTCTATTGCCTTTAAAACTTCTTCTTCGGTCATTGCAGGTTCCTTGGCAAAGTTTTTCGTTCCCTTTGCAACTTTTCGTGGCAATACTCCGGGAATCACTTCATCTGTATCAATTCCAATGTCCACCGGAATTACATCCACGCCTGCCACTGCTGCCATCTTTCCTACAGAAGAATTATTTACTCCCATGGCTTTTGCCACTGCAAGCGTTACTTCTTTTCCACTCTGGCTGACCTGCTCTTCCACCACGCCATTGTCTGCACACATAACAAGAACTGCTTTTTTCTGAATGGATATTTTGGTCGTCTTCTCTATGGCTCCAATCTGTGCAATCAGATGTTCAAACTTTCCAAGCCCATCCAATGGTTTGGCGATTCCATCCAGCTTCTCTTTTACCCTGCGATACCAACTATCCTCCAAAGGCAAAATCTTTATGCTATCCAATTCTGCTTTTGTCATATTCTGCCTCCTGCAGCATTCCATAAACCGCTTCCATATCAAGATATTTCCGCAGTGTATCCGCCAGCAAATCGTACTGGCTCTCCTTATACTGCTGATAATTCATGCCCTGATTATCTTCATAATGCACTCCCTTTTTCTCCGCTAATGACCGGATAAAAGTGGATGCGATATCTCCTTCATCAAAAATACCATGGACATACGTTCCGTAGACATTTTCCTTCTGCACAACGACTGCATCCTGTATACAGGATTCCTCCTGTGCATGCGCATGAGCTTGAGACTGTGCCGGTATCTGCTCTGGCTCCTGGGTCTGTCCTGGCTCTTGGGTTTTCCCGGTATGTCCCATATGAATCTCGTAGCCTTTGTATTCTTTACCGGAAAGGGGCGCTAACATATCAGTAAGAGGGTCTATGGTTCCCATTACCTGACGGCGTACCTTTTCCCGGCTCATCACCGTCTTAAGCGGCAATAGTTCCATACCCCGTAAGCTGCCGCCTTCCTCTACCGAATAAGGGTCTTCGAGGCTTTCTCCTAACATCTGGTAACCGCCGCAGATTCCAATGACCGGAGTGTCTGCGGAGAGTTTCTTTATCATAGCTTCCATGCCATTTTCGCGCATCCATTTCAGGTCACCCATTGTATTCTTACTGCCCGGCAGAATAATGGCATCCGGATGATGGATTTCCTGCACCGAAGTCACATAGCGCACCGATACTCCCTCCATATGCTCGAAAACATCAAAATCCGTAAAATTAGATATTCTCGGATAACGGATAACTGCCAGGTCTATCAATGCCTCTTTCCGATGCTTGAATTTTCCTGTCAGGCTGTCTTCATCCTCAAGCTGTACCTTCATATAAGGCACCACTCCGCAGACCGGAATGCCGCCTTTTTCCTCTAACATCTGAATGCCCGGTTCCAATATGGATACGTCTCCGCGGAATTTGTTGATGATTAAACCTTTTACACGGGATTTTTCCTGCTCTTCTAAAAGCATCAGTGTTCCTAAAAGCTGTGCAAACACACCGCCCCGGTCAATATCTCCTGCCAGAAGAACCGGTGCATTTACCATCTCCGCCATGCCCATATTTACAATGTCATTTTCCTTGAGATTAATTTCTGCCGGACTTCCGGCTCCTTCTATTACAATAATATCCGCCTGCTCTTCCAGTTTGTGAAATGCCTTTAATATATCCGGGACAAGCTTTTTCTTATAGTTAAAATATTCCCGCGCCGGCATATTGCCAATGACCGTACCGTTGACAATCACCTGGGAGCCAATGTCATTGGTTGGCTTTAAAAGAATCGGGTTCATACAGACCTGCGGCTCGATTCCTGCTGCCTCTGCCTGCATAACCTGTGCCCGTCCCATTTCAAGTCCTTCTGTTGTAATATAGGAATTCAATGCCATATTCTGCGACTTAAAAGGTGCCACACGATAACCGTCCTGATGAAAGATGCGGCATAAGCCTGCTGTAATCAGGCTTTTTCCGGCATTCGACATTGTTCCCTGTATCATAATCACTTTTGCCATGTGATAAGTTCCTCGATTTCTTTTGTTTTCTATACTATCTTGCTTCCAGTCCCTGAAGCAGTACCACATAACACGCGAAGTCTCCGATTCGTTTTCGCTCTTCCCCTAACCAATCATCCCAGTCATTGCCCAGCTTATGCTCATACATATAAACGGACAGTTTGTTTTTCGCACTGATCACAAGATTATGACAGCGGGTGCGCTCCGCATCTGCCTGTCCTTTCTCTGCCAGCGATTTCTGGTTCCAGCCGTTTCTGATTCGCACATAGTCTACTGCACATTTCAAAAAACGGTCTATGAGTTCCCTGCAGGCTACATCCGCCTCCCCCTGCTCTGCAATCTGGTTCCAGATCTGCATGGCTTCTTCAAAGGGCAGTGACGTCTCCTGTTTTAAGTACTCTTTGTATGTTGTATACATTGGACATCCTCCGCATATTTTTATCTTAACAGATATATTGTATAACATTCCTTGTTTTTAGAAAAGATACTTTCCCTTTTGATTTATGATTCTGCTTTTCATATTCCGCTTCATCTATGCACGCTTACTCCAAAGGAATATATTAAGCATCTGTAACCTGCTACCGGCAGTTTTTATATTTATTTAGCTATTTATTTAGCTACTATTATGGAGATGTCCATTGACCATATAGCAAAATTTTTGTATAATTTTGTTATCAAACAGGGAGGTGTTTTTATGCCAACAATTAGATCAAGTGCTGATTTAAGGAATAATTACAATGAAATTTCTACATTTTGTCATAATTATCCTGAACCAGTTTTCATTACGAAGAATGGAAAAGGCGATCTTGTTGTTATGAGCATTGAAGCCTACGAAGAACTGACCAGTCGCTTTGAACTTTACAGTCAGATTAAGGAAGGAATGGACGATATTGCCACAGGCAATACCAGACTATTTTCCGAAGCTATGGCTGATATCAGGAGCCACCGCAGTCGATGAGCTATCAGGTTTATATCACTTCCACCGCAGAACACGATATTATGCGTGCTGCGGATTACATCGAATTTACCCTCAAAAATCCTGATGCTGCAGATAATCTGTTAGATGCTGCGACCGAGTGGATAGACTCATTAGCCGACCTGCCACAGAAGTTTCATCCGGCAGACGATCCAATACTGGCAAGCTGGGGCATTCGTTTTGTGAAAATTAATAATTACCTTGCCTTTTATACGATTGATGAAGAAAAACAGACTGTAATCATCGTCCGTTTTCTCTATCAGAAAAGTAACTGGACTTCCATTCTTCGACAGGGATTTTCCCTCGGTTAAGGAATCTGTTTTTATGCAGGTTTCTTTTATTTTTCCAATATATATCATGAACGAAATTTACTCATAATTAACATTCGCTGCTCATTATATTACCACTCCATTGCAGTGGTCGATCTCGTGCTGGATAATCTGCGCGGTAAAGCCGGAATATTTTCCATGTTGTGGTTTAAAATCACCATTCAGGTAATCCACCTCTATCTCCTGGTATCTTGTGCAGGCTTTGGCTCCATCCAGCGAAAGACAGCTTTCCTCTGTACTGTAGCCGCCTGACTTCTTCGTAATCACCGGATTCACCATTGCAAATTGAAATGGGCCTGCTGCAAAGCCTCCTTTGGCATTGCCGTCTGCCCTTTGCGGTTCCAGTATTGCGCTGCCTGTTCAAATTCTTCATCCTCTCCCAATTTTTTGTCTTTCAATATAATTCAAATAATTTCTCTCTTAAATTAAAGTTTAGCACGAAAAAAGAGGTGCCGCAACCGACACCTCTTGTGGGGTTTTATCCTATTTTCTACTATGGAATGTTATGAAATATAATGGGACAGGAACTCAAATAATTTCTGATTCGTTTCTTCATTCAGTTCTTCAGCCTGCAGATATTCCGGCAGTGGAATTCCCTGCTGGCATTCTCCGCAAATATCAATGCCAAGTATATTTCCGTTTTCCAGAAAATGTGAGAGCAATCGCTCCAGCATCGGAAGTGACATGTTCCCCTGGCTCCAGTTTGTCTCCGTATATTGTTTATCCAAGATGTCTTTGTCTATGGATATATAAACCGGCAGATTCTTTTTTATTTTGGAAATCTTATTTTTGTCTTCTCCGGCACGAATCTCTTCTGCAGAAAAAGTAAGGAGTTTTTCTGATATTTCTTTACGATTCATCAAGCCATCATTTTCCCGATAAAGCTGTTCTATATCCTTCGCCTGCGGTCCGATTAATATCAGCTGCTGTAACCATGGATTCGTCTCTAACACCTTTCCTGCCCAGTCTCCGCAGCTTGTCATGTGCTCAATCATCGGCTTTTGCATGTCCGTATGATGGTCAAATACAACAAGCTGGAATTCCTTTTGAATCTGGCTTGTCATAATTTCTGTCACATAATGATAATTTCCGGAATCCAGAAAATGGATTCCATGAATTCCATATGGCTTGATTTTTTCTCTGATTTTCTCTTCCGCCTGTCTGGAACAATACAAATCACACTCTTCAATTTCAGAGCAGTCCAGCCAGTGGATGCCGGTATTCTTTGGTATGTTTTCATCGCAATATACATGCGAAAAATCTAAAATCAGATGATTGGTTGTCATTGTTGTGCCTTTCTTAGTCTTGATGTTTTTCCAAAAATACCCTACCCAAAATATCTTTAATAGCATATTCTATCAACTATTTTCTTAAATTTTCTTAAATTTGATTATATTATTTTTTATCCTTGTGATAAATTCAATGCATTCTGCTATCTACCTTTTCTCCGCCACATATTCCAAAAATATTTTATCTTTAAATCCACCACCCATCTGCCTTAATTATTTCAGGTATTTTATCTCGTACTAGTTTATTGTATACTTTCATTATATCATCCCATCCATCAACATATTTATTTAACTACCTCTTTTGTTTTTAGTACAGTGGGCGAACTTATACTTCGTATAACATTGGAGATTTTTACTGTAAGCCAACGCGTCTGTGAACACACCTGCATAGCAAGTAGTTTATTTGTATAAAATACAGCAAAACTTGTTTATAACATATTACATAAACAAGTTCCTTAATATTCTCTCTGCTAATCTCTAAATAATCCTATACTCCTCCAACTGATTGTTATTTATTGTCATAATAATCAGTTCTTTTCTCATGTGTTTTGTTGTAATCCCCTCTCTTCAAAACGCCAAAAGCACCATAACCTTAATGGCTAAAGTGCTCCGAAATAAGCCCAGGGTATACTTCTGCTAAACTGTTGTTCATAGCCAAACCTCAACACTAATCTCCATAAATGGTCGCAAATCAATCACAATATCTCAAAGTTTATAAACCTAGACTTCTTCAAATCCTTAGTATCTTCTGCATAAATTTGCATCGTTGCTTTCGCATCCACATGTCCAAGAATATCTGATAATTTGTGCAGACAATCTGCACAAATCCTATTCTATTTCCTTTTCTTCATTATCCTGCTGCTGAAGATAAAACATTGCCTTTTGAGTTTCAATCTCCGCTTTCAGTTCTTCTTTTGTCGGCAGGTATAATTTGTACTTGGAAGCAAATAACTGTTCATTGCCGTGCATAACAGAATAACGGGCAATATCATCGTCTGTATCAGAGCAGAGAACAATACCAATTGTCGGGTTATCGCCCTCACTGCGTTTCAATTCATCATACATACGGATATACATATCCATCTGTCCTACATCTTGATGTGTTATCTTCTCTGTTTTCAGGTCGATGAGAACAAAGCATTTCAGTATATAATTGTAAAACACAAGGTCGATATAATAATCCTGCTTCTCCGTATGGATATGCTGCTGTCTTGCCACAAAAGCATATCCCTTTCCAAGCTCCATCAAAAATTTCTGCAAATTGGAAAGAATACTTTTCTCAAGGTCACTCTCTGTAAAATCTGTGTTCTGAGAAAATCCTAAGAACTCTGCAACTACCGGATTTTTGATAAACTCCAACTTATCATTTTGATACGGTGCTGTCAATTCCTTCATTTCACTTTCTACAAGCTCTTTTTTCTGAGTTTTAAGCATACGGTAGTAATACTGAGAAGAAATGTTCCTCTGCAAAGTACGGACACTCCAAGTCTGTTCTGTGGCTTCTTTCTCATACCAGTCACGAGCTTCAGGGTCTTTGACCTGTAATAAGGTTCTATAATGCGACCACGAAAGCAGAGCACCGGATTGTCTACACGCCGTGTCGACAATTTCAGGAAAGGTTTTATAAAACTTCAGGCAATGATATAAATTACTTCTATCATATCCTTTTCCATATCGCTGAGTCAGTTCTTTAGAAATTTTCTTTATTACCTCTAATCCATACTCCGAGCGTTCATCTCCACCTAGTTCTTCTTCTGCTATTCTGTAACCAATCAACCAATTTCTCTGTACGAGCAATGTATTGACAGCCTGATATGCAGCTTTTTGTGAAGACTCAATAATCCCACACATATCCTTTAAGATGTCATCGGTTTTAACAAAATTATCCATAAAACTATTTTCACCAATTTTTTCTAATTTATTCTCCATAGCTATTGCTCCTTTGGATTTCATTTTTTAATTATTCGCTTTCCTGCATATCCTCACTGGCTTTTGCAATCATTTGTCTGTACTGTTCTTTCACGCTTTCCGGTGCAAGTATCTGTACCTTACCATTGAAGCCAAATACCCACCCGAAAAAGGTAGAACTGGCTGATACTTCGGTCTGTACTCTGAAAGAAGTCATATCATACGCAAAGGTTGTCACATCTTCTCCGAAACGGTCAACCATTGTTTTCATCAGACTGTTATCACACCGTAAATCCACAAGAACTTTCTCTCCTGAGAACATAAAGAACACTTCTTTTATAAAATTTTCAATATCAAAATCAGCCGGCATAGGGATAATATTCTTATCCAATATTTCCGGCTTGGAAGCAATACGATCTACCCTGAAATTGATAACCTTGCTTTTCTTCTCAGAATATCCGATAACATAATAATTATCCCCATTCCAAAGAAGTTTGTTCGGACTCAGCTTATAAATCTCACCCTTATTCTTCAGAACTTTTTTCTTTAATCCGGTATAATCATAATATTGGAAAGAAATCTGCTTGCCTGCATTGATGGCATCATTTATAGCGTCGATGATATAATATATCTGTTCATTATCTTGTTTAATTCGATTAACCACATAGTTATTACGCTTCAACTTTTCCACCTGTCCCGAGCTGGTCATCGTATGTATTTTCTCAATCAACGCTTCGCTTTTCTTCTTTGTAATGAACTTCGATGACTCTACTGCGTCAATCAGCAATTTCAGTTCTGGCAATTCAAACTTGCGGCTAGCTACAAAGTATTTGCTCTGAGTAGAGTGGATAGTAACAATATCCATTCCAAACTCCTGAAGTGCCGCAATATCTTTTGTTATTGTTGTTCTATGTGCAGATATTCCATATTCATCATTTAATATATTGATTAACTGTGTTGTGGAAAGAGGATTTTCTTCATCAGTTCTTTCCAGTAAAATCTTTTGTAAATATAAAATTCTTGGCTTTGTTTCCATAGCCCGTCCTTTCTAAAATTCCCTCCGAAAAATCATTTTTTACCTCATAATTTATAAAACACAATTTGTATATATTTCAAATAATGCTAAAAGAAATAAATCTTCCATTGTTTCTATAATTTCTCCATCGTATCCTCCCGGAGAACCGTATGATTTATCAATGTTTTTATTTTTATTCCCATAGATTGCCACAAACTCTGCGATAACAGTAACCAACTGACACACTTCTATTCCTTTGCAACTTTCAAAATTATATTCCATCAACAACTGCTGAATTGGTGTTGCCTTTTTGTCATTGCTATTAAATGCATTAACCAAAACATCTGTAATATGATTTTGATACTCAAGCTCTTGATGTGGAATAGGTTTATCAGCATAGTCTTCTAAACTACAAGTAAAATACTTTCCTCCATCATAAAAAACATTTTTATCATCAGGGAAGTATTTATTTACCACACTTTTTATTGCTGCCAAACACTTTTCGTAAATATTGTACTCACTAACTCGCAAATCCAAATCACAATATTCCAAAATTCTATTTTGAACCTCTTTAGTACAACAGCAAAATTCCCTATACATCTCTCTGTTGTAATAAAACAAATCATTATACATCGCGGCTATTGCACATAATGGAATAAGCCCTCTATCCTTATAATATTTAGAAATAAATGAAACCGCTTGTGCTTTTACGCTTTCTTGATGACGCTGCTCATCGCGCTTGTCCTGCCTTTTTTCAAACCTCTCCATACGGTTGCTTTGTCTTATTTGCAGAACTGCAATAATAATCGTGACTATTAAAGCAACTCCCGCACAAATAATACTTATCCAATCCGAAATACTCATCATATATTTTCTCCTTCTACTGTAAACGATAATTTATCGTATATCATCATTATCTAATTCCTGCCTAATAGTTTTCAATGTCTGTTCCACTTCTCCTACATGAGTTGGATTAAGTCGTGCAAACTGTTCCTTGAAAACATTAATTAAGATATTCGTATCAGGGTCATATACTGTACCAGCCATATCTTCAGTTATTTTTCCAAAATAAGTATAACCAAGTCGTGTTAAATGAACCATTGCCGGCATTTGAACACGGGTAGCTTCATTAAACATATTTTTCTTGCTAATTGTTGCCATCTTCAGACCTCCTCATTCACTCGTCCAAAACAACCTCGCATATATCTCCGATATCACAATGGAACACCTGACATATATTCATCAATACCTCAAGAGATACCGGTTCGTTCTTATTTATTTTAGTTATTGCATATGATGTAATCTCTGCTGCCCGCATTAAATCTTGTCTTTTCATCTGATTATCAATCATAAGTTTTTGAAGCTTATTATAACATATTCTCATTCGTAACGCTCCTATATCTTATGCTCTTCCTTCATTGGTGAATTGGAAAATTAAATTCCAGTCCATTCACCCAAAAACTGGAACTTAGTATTGCA